>NZ_LSFI01000015.1 GCF_001642325.1 Thermodesulfatator autotrophicus
TAAGACGTGCATAGCGGTAAAGAAGGCGGAAGACAAAGAGAATTCCATTCCGGTAGCAAAGGTCCCGTTGGGCAGCTAGGCAGGTAATTTCTGCAAGCTTTCGTCCCTGGGCTCGCAGTTTGTCAAGTTCTGCTTTGTAGGTACTGTCACTGGGGAGACCAGTTCAGGGTCAATTACCACCGTAGAGGTGCTGGTTATCTTGGAACTCATCTTATTATAAGCTACGCAGACTCGCACTAGACTTTTTGTATTTTTACGATTTTAAGCTGCTTCTTCACACATAATCATATCAAATTTAAGAGAGAAGAATTTCTGAAATTGAGGAGGAAAGGAGGGGAAAATTGTCCAGTAATCCATAAAAAAGAACCAGAAATCTTTCGCACTCATATTACGCACTTTAGACAGTTCTAAAATGTCATCTAGATAATCTATGTGGACAAAAAAATCAGCAAAAATTTTTCCTTCAGGAAATTCATTGTAAATTTTATAAAAATATTCATAACCCACGGTCAAATCGAGTCTTTCTAAAACAACTAAAGTATTAAAATAACTTTTATGAGGTTTTTCTTGTCCTATTTGCTTAAAAAGAAGGATTTCTTCATAAAATTTTTTATGTTTAGGTCTGATAGAAATTATAAAATCAGTAACACCTTTTTGGCAAGCATAACGATATATGAGACGAAATATTGAGAATATACCGTTACGGTAATGTATATCATGTTTAGCAGCTAAACAGCTTATTTCTGCTAATTTGCGGCCTTTTGACCGAAGGTTATCTATCTCTTTTTTATATATGCTATCACTTGGTAAACCAAGTTCTGAATCTATTACTATAGTAGCGGTGCTAAGAATTCTTTTGTCAGAAGGGTTATAGGCGAAGCAAACTCTGCTATCTGGTAAGGCTTGATAAGGGGTATAAAAAAGTTTTTTTTCGTTGGGTTTTATATAACCACTTTTTAAGTAGCGATCATAAACCAAACTAAATACATTTAAAAATTCTTTTCTTTTGGAAGCAAATTTGACTCGGAAATTATTTTTATTTACTAGGTCAGGGATTTTAGATAATATAAATCGCCTTTTTTCCCAACATAATTTACTTTTTAAGCTTTTTTCTTTTGAACAGCTGTTCACGATTTAAATATTTAATTTTTAAAAGTTGTCATGATCTAGAACTTTTTGTAAAATAGAATAGAAGCTTTCTCTCCTCTCAGGCTATTAGCGGCCCTGATATCATTGCCATAAAAAGAAACTTTCATAATTACTAAAAACCAATTCTAAAAAGTTTGCAAGTTAAAATTTTTGGGACTGGAGGCAGGGCCATTTTTTAAAAATGATTTCTGATTTGATCCCTTGAAAACGGTTTGAAAGATGTATAGCGACGCTTTCTCAAAATAGCAACAGCTTCCATGTATACTTAAAATTTAGTTTTTTTCTTTTAGAGCCGATATAATTAATCAGGAGGAGAAATCCATGATAGCAGTTTTAAAGCAAAGTATACCTAGGGCTTCCTTTGATTTTGATAAGGAAAAAAAATTAATTTTAAAAAGGCTTAAATTGTCCGGTTTCCCTGAATTCATTAAAACTTGGCAAAAAGAAGTTAATATAACCTTTGTTAGAGAGCCCAAAGCTTTAGAAAGAATTTATCGTTTTGTACACGATCGTTATATTGACGCAGGAATAATAGACCCTCAGCCAGATGGAAAGTGGGTTACAAAGTATCTTCTTTTTCCTGATACCAGAATTGTGGCTGCCTACAAAAAAGAAGATAAATTACTAAAAAATCCTTTGTGTACAGCAAGTATTGTTTTTGACAAAGTTGGTCGTGGCTTACCATGTGACGCCATTTATGGTGATATAATTGATGATTTAAGAGCAAAAAATAAAAAAATAGTAGAACTTTGTTCCTTAGCCGCTCTTCCTAATTTAAAAGCTAGAAATATTTATTTTCCTATTTTCAAAGTCATTTATGAATATATAGTTAGTAAAAATTATACTGATATCGTAATAGTAATAAAACCCAAACACAGGTTTTTTTATGAAAAAATACTACGTTTCAAGTGTTTTGAAGAACGCAAATACTCTCGCTTTAAAAATGTTACAGCCATGCTTGCTCACTTAGATTTAAAAACGGCAGAAGAAGAATTCAAAAGAATTTATGGAGATTTACCGTCTGAATATAATATTTATCTGTTTTTTAAAAAGCAATTTTTAAGTTAGAACAAAAATAAAAGGGAGGGACTTTTCCCTCCCTTTTATTTTTATTTTCTACCAAGTTTTCTGCGGGCAAGATAGGAAGTTAAAAACAGCCCAGAACCTACTAAAAGAACAGTACCAGGTTCTGGAACAGCCTGAATCTTTAACGTAGCGTCACCTTCGCCATACTGAGCTATTTTGTCCGTCCAACCATAATTATTAGCTATATTGCCATCTATCCAATGAAGAGCATCTGCTTCGGCGCTTTCACTAGCTATACCTAAGAGCATATTAAGGGTTACTAATTGTCCTAAGTCAAAGGAGTCACTTGCAATATAGTTAGTATCTACATATGTAATTTGAGCCAAAAGAGATGCTGTCCGCGCAGGATTGCCTATAATGGTATGTAAAGGAGCCTCGGCTTGTCCTCCAATAATAGTTCCTTGTAATACTAAAAATCCATCATTAAAGCCAGAATCTGTATCCATTTGAACATTTGTACCATCATAATACTCAAATGGGGAGCCACTTACTCCATCATCAGCATCTGGAGAATAATCTATATAAAGATAAAAAGTTCCAGATGTATATTCTCCCTTTATTGAATCGGTTGTAATTTCAGTAATTGTTCCTGCAAGATTCTCCCAAACTAAGGTTAATTCCCAGTCTGTATTCATATTTTTATCATCAACTTGAATTCCCCAAAGGGTCCGTAATTCTGTGGCTACAAAGTTTCCATAATCCCTAAAGGAGTCTCCTACCCGAAGATCAAAACGATCTATTGTGCCATCTCCGTTTCTATCGCTAAGACCTGAATAATAAGAAATAACATCATCATCACCTTCTATTTGAGCAAATCTATCTGTTTCTCCACTAGGGGTGTTTATATAAAGATCGTCTATCGTAACCGGTTGAGCCCAAACTGAACTCGAAAGCAAGATCAATGCAAAGAAAAAACTTAGAAATACTTTCATTTTAACCTCCTAAAAATAATTTTTTATACTTTTAATTGTTCCTCACCTCTTTCCTATCTTTATAGGAAAAACCTACTTCACCCCATTTTCCACCTCCTATCCCAAAATTTTCTTAGCTTGTATTAAATGCAAAGATGGTGCCAAGATTGATTACGATAAAATCAGTGGTTATGAGGCAGAAAATTTGGGGATAGTGGAAAAAAATTTCACACTGAGGGAAATTTTTTTCCATTTTATTTTGCTTTGTTTTGGAATGTATTGGAAGTAAAGGGTTTTATAAGTTTTTAGGTGTCTGATTCTCTTAAACAAGGGAAAAATTTTTCCACGGCCAAGACTTATGCTATGCTGGGCACTTAGTTGTCACTGCGAGGAATCTTCTATTTGCCTGACATAGGCGAAACAATCTCTTGTTTCCTCTATTTGCTGAGACTGCTTCGCTTCGCTCGCAGTGACAACTGATGGAGCCTTTGCGAAGGGCGAAACCCCGAAGCAATCTCTTTCCCGAGTGATATCGGAGAGATTTAAGATCGCCACCGCGACTTAGTCGCCTCGCGATGACACCTATATTTTAATAAAAGTTATTTTGAGGGCCGATAATAAATTATGAATTTCTCTATGGAGAAAAGCAGATGTTTAAAGTGCCACCACGAAAGCTCGAGCCAGAAGTCATGCTAACCCTTGAAGAAGTGAGGGCTTACGACGGCCTGGTTAGAAAATACTTAAAAATATTACACTATGGTTTTCTTGAAACCATTATCAACTTTTCTCCTGAAAAAGGTCTTTTTCTTGACGTAGGCACAGGAACTGGCCATCTTTCTGTAGGGCTGGCCAGGTTTTGTCCAGAGGTTACTGTTTTTGCCGTTGACCTTTCGGAAAATATGTTAAAGGTAGCCCGGGAGAATGCTGAAAAAGAAGGAGTTTGCGAACGCATTATCTTTTTAAAGGCCGATGCCAAAAGGCTTCCTTTTAGAGACCACACTTTTGATTGTGTATTTTGCCACGATATGCTTCACCATTTACCCGACCCCCTTGACCTGCTCCTTGAAATAAAAAGGGTTGCTAAAGAAGATGGAGCTATTCTCGTTCGGGACTTGATAAGACTTTCTCCTTTAGAGAGGAAACTTCATGTAAATTTATTTGGCCTGACCTACAATGAACTCATGAAAAAAGAATACGAAGATTCCATCAAAGCAGCTCTCTCTAAAGAAGAATGGCTTGAACTGGCAAGGCTTGCTGACATTCCTCAAGCCAGGGTGACTTACCAGTTCGTAACTCACCAGAGCCTTGAAAGGCCAGCAGCTAATCGCAGGCGCGTTTACCTTGAGTTGCCTGTTCCATCTCATCTTAGGCCTGCAACTAATTTTTATGTATCAAAGCCAGCTCAAACCGCTTTGCCTTCACTTAAAAAAAAGCAGAAAATTTCTCCACGGATTAAAACCCTTATTAAGGCTGCAGTGATGGCTCCTTCTGGGGATAATCTTCAGCCCTGGCGTTTTCACATCAAAAGCGAGAAAGAAATAGACTTTCTTTTAGACCCGCGGGTGGATAAGTCCTTTTTTAACTTTGAGCAAAATGCCTCTATCTTTGCCGTGGGCGCGGCGGTGGAAAACGCAAGCTATCTTCTTGATAAGGAAAATATTAGGTACGAATTTGTTTTTGACTATGCTGAAGAGCAAGGCTTAATAAAACTTGGCACTTTAAAAATTAATTGGCCTGCCGACAACTTTGAGTTTAAAACTTTCCTTGCCAGAACAGCTATTATGAAACGCCATACTAACCGCAAATTTTACGAAAAAGCAAATCTTTCGGAAAAAGAAATTGAAAGGCTTTCCGGGCTTGCCGCTGACTTACCAATAGAAGTTAGGGTATTGAAAGGTGAAAAATTAGCCCTGGTGGCTGAACTAGCTTATTATGCCGACTTAATTCGCGTTGAAAGAAGGGACTTACACGAATTTTTACACGAAACCATCCGCTGGAAAGAACAGGAAATATTTGCCACGCTGGACGGCATGCCTATCGCCGCTCTTGAGGCCGGGATAGCTGGAGAGGCCTTTTTGCGAATGACCCGCCCCTGGCCTGTGATGAAGGCTTTTCTGCGTTTAGGAGTCTCTAAACAGCTGGCTGACTACACCCGCAAGCTCGTTCTTTCTTCAGAGGGAATAATTGCTTTAAGTGCCGAAAAATATACCCCACACCGTTATTTTGAAGCTGGCCGGGTGGCTGAGCGCCTGTGGCTGGCCTTAACGGAAATAGGCCTGGCCGTGCAGCCCATGGCGGCGGCTCCCTTATTTATGATCCGCTGGCGCAAAGGGCGCTTCCTTGATTTTTCTGCCAGGCACCAGTTTTTTATGCGCAAAGTTGAAAGAGGCTTTGAAAAACTTGGCTTAAACTATCCTTTAATGCTTCTTCGTTTTGGTAAGGCCCCTCTTCCATCAGCCAGAGCCTTACGAAAAGAAGTAGCGGAGTTTCTGGTAGATTGAAGTAGTTTTGGCTCGGTAATTTTTATAGATAAAATTTGGGAGCTGTCATTGCGACTGAAGCAGTCTCAGGGACTGCTTCGCCTGTCTCGAGCGACGAGCGAAGCGAGGGATCTCCTCGCAGTGACAATTTGAAAAAGCGCTTCTCTTAATTACCCGCTAGGGTCACATCGTGGCCTTCGCCTCCTCACAGTGGCAAAACGACCAAGTCCTTTGCGGGGCACAAGGTGGTAAAGCAATCTTTCCCCGGCCGAGCGAAAAAAAACTTCCACTTTTTACCACCATATAGGCTCAAGATAATGTAGTTTGTTTCCGCTTTTAGTCCAATATTTTGTATCTAAAGTTTTTATTGACATCTACGATATATTTTTAATAGTCTAGGTGGTATAAAGTGGAAAAAAGTGGTCGGAGGTGGTTTTGAGTTTTCGGGGGCGTTCCACCCATAACCTTGACCCGAAAGGACGCCTGAGTATTCCGGCGCGTTTTCGGGAGGTGCTTAAGCAAAAATACGGGAACGCCACCCTTATTGTTACCAATACACCGGAGTGTTTACAGGTATATCCCTGGCCGGAATGGCAAAAACTTGAGGAGCAACTTTTGATTTCGCCATTTGATCCGCCAGAGTTACAACTTTACAAGAGATATTTTTTGGGCTCTGCGGAGGAGTGTCAGCCAGACCGCCAGGGGAGAATATTGATTCCTCAGCATTTAAGACAAGAGGTCGGCATAGACAAAGAAGTCGTCCTTTTAGGGATGATTAACTACTTTGAAATCTGGAGTCCAAGGCGTCTTGAAAATGAATTTAACCGGGTGCGTGAAAAATACTCAGAAATCAGCGCCTCGGTGGCCAGCTACTTCGTCCCCAAGCCCTCGGCATGAGAGTGTTTTGCTTGATGAGGCGCTTGAGTGGTTAAGGGTGGCCCCAGGTGGCACCTACGTAGATGGTACGGTGGGGCTAGGGGGGCATAGTCTGGCCATTTTAGAGCGTAGTGCCCCGGATGGGTTCCTTATAGGGCTTGACTGGCACGAAGAATCCTTGGCTCTTGCTAAAGAAAGACTTAAGCCATTCAGTGGTCGCTATGTGCTTGTACGCGAAAACTTCGCCAATCTTAAAGAGGTTCTTGAAAAGCTTTCTCTGGGGCCGGTTGGCGGCATTCTTTTAGACCTGGGTATTTCTTCCTATCTCCTTGAAGGAAGTGGTGGAGGGTTTAGTTTCAAGCTGGACGAGCCCCTTGATATGCGCATGGATAAAAGGAATATCCAAACAGCCAGGGACCTGGTTAATCAACTAAGTGTTACCCAGCTTGAGGAATTGCTCAGGTCTTTCGGTGAAGAGCGCTTTGCCGGTCGTATTGCCCGGGCTATTTGTGAAGAGAGAAAAAAGGGTTCTATTAGAACTACCAAGCAGCTGGCAGATATCGTCTGGCGAGCATATCCCCCAAAGGCCCGAAGAGGTAAAACCCATCCGGCTACCAAGACTTTTCAGGCCCTACGTATTGCTGTGAATAAAGAGCTTGATAACCTGGCTAAATTTTTGCGAGAAGCACCAGACCTTCTCAAGCCAGGCGGGCGGCTGGTAATCATTTCTTTTCACTCTCTTGAGGACCGTCTGGTCAAGCAAGCCTTTAAAGGAGATGAAAGGCTTAAGGTGTTAACCAAGAAACCAGTTGTTCCTTCGCCAGAAGAAGTATCAAAAAATCCCAGGGCTCGAAGTGCCAAGCTTAGGGCCGCTGAAAGGGTATAGGAGGCTAATATGGGAGCCAGAACAGCCTATGTGCTTAACCATAAAACCAGGAAAAGTGAGTCTGTAGTCAATGCGTTAGGGGACATAATCAAAAAATTGGCTTTGTTTATGATAGTCGTTTTATTACTGGCAGGTGGAGTGGTTTTAGGCCAAAAATATTTCGAATATCGGGGACTGAAAAAAGAGGTTGCTCTTCTTTCTCACCAGGTAACTGCGCTGAATATTGAATATCAGTCTCTTACCACCAAAGAGGTGGTTTATAAAAAAGCCAAAGAGATGGGGCTTCATCTTCCTAAAAAAGAACAAATAGTTCGTTTAAAGTAATTAAGATGAAAAAGTTCTGGTTTTTGAGCCTAATAGGGTTGATATTACTGGTTCTGGCAGGAGAAAAGGCCAAACTTTTCTCCTCTCCTGAGCCTGTTTTATCTGAAAAAAGCGGGGTCAGACCGCTTGGGCCAGTCTATGACCTTGAAAGAAGAGTTCTTGCCGAATCAGTAAGCCGGACCGGGTTATTACTGGTGCCAGGGGCCTTTTCACCGTCTCCTGTAAATTTAAAAATGCTAGCTGATTCTCTGGGGAAAGAAGAAAATGACATTTCAATGCTTCTTGCTACCTATAAGGAGCCGGTTTTATTCCGCAAAGTGAAAAATGTTCCCCAAATAGAAGGGGTTTTTCCAAAAAAATACTTTGAAAGAATTTATCCTTACCAGGAGGTATGTAACGCTTTTCTGGGAAATGAAGGTTTTTGGGGGATTGAAGCCTATTATCACAACCTTTTAAGACGTAAAGATTCTTATCTGGTAACAGCTATAGAGATAGAAAAACAAAAAGAGCTTTTTGAAGACCTGAATCGCAGTTTAAAAAGGCTGCGGGCCAAAAGGGGTGGGGCTTTAATCCTTGATCTTGAAACAGGAAGAATAAAGGCCTTTGTTACCAAAGGAGATAGAGACCTTCTGCTAAAACCCCGCATTCCCCTTGCGTCTTTGAGTGAGGTATTTGAAAAAAGCTTTGAACAAAGCAGCTATAGTGACCTGGCCACCTTTTTACGTGACCTTGGCTTTGGTGAAGCCACAGGGGTTGACCTTCCAGGAGAAAATCCCGGGTTTCTTCCTCCATCTGTTTCTTCTCTGGAAGATGTCAGGACTTCTGGTGTTCAGCTAGTAAGGGCCTTAGCCGCTCTTTATACAGGAAAACTTGTGTCTCCCAAACTGGCCCAGGAAATAAACCTTGAAAATGGAAAACAGCTCATAACAGTTGAAACGAAAACACTTGAAGACCTTCTCCCTCTTAAAAAGGGTGGTGTTTGGTGGTGGGGTGGAAGTTACCGGGTGGGGGCTTTTGTAATAGCTGGCCTCTGGCCGCGTAAAAATCCCAAAGAGGCTTTTTTAGTTTATCTTGAAGGGGTAAGGGCTTACGGGCTTCCCTGTTACTATACCCGTTTTATTCCTCAGGCGGTGAAAAATAGCCGTTTTTATATGGCCAGGCAAAAAACGAAGCGTTCTCAAAAATTGGCCGAAAACAGGATGCCAGACTTAAGAGGGCTTACTCTAAAAGAGGCCCTTGAAAGGCTTTCTGCCCTTGGGCTTGAGGCTGAGTATCAGGGCTTTGGCGTTACCGTTAGCCAGTGGCCAGCACCGGGCACACCCCTAAAAAAAATTACCAGATGCAGGCTTGTTCTCAAATGAAACGCCTTGAGGAGCTTATAAAAAACCTAAAACCTGAGTTTTTACATAGGCCTGAGACGCCTATAGCCGGCTTAACGGCGGATTCTCGCGAAGTAAAGCCGGGAGACGCCTTTGTGGCCTGCCGGGGCACTTCAGCTGATGGCCATAGTTTTATTCCGCAGGCAATAAAGGCCGGAGCAGCGGCCATTATTGCCGAAAAAAAACTGGATTTACCTGAAAACATAGCCCAGGTAGTTTTACCTGACACGAGGAAAGCCTTACCAGAGATTGCCAGCGCTTTTTATGATTATCCCGAAAAAGACCTTACTTTAATAGGTATTACAGGAACAAATGGCAAGACCTCTGCTACCTACTTTATTTATCAGATTTTTAGAGCACTCACCGGCCAGGCCGGCCTTATTGGCACGGTTTTTTACGATACCGGGCTTGGCCTGGAAAAGGCCTCACTTACCACGCCAGGGCCGGTTAAGTTAAGGGCCCTTTTGGCCAATATTCGCAAGGCCGGTTATCGGCACGTGGTTATGGAAGTCTCTTCACACGCCCTTGACCAGGATAGAGTGGCTGGCCTTGCCTATCAGGTGGCAGGGTTTACCAACCTTAGCCGTGACCACCTGGACTACCACGGCACCATGGAGGGCTACTTTCAGGCCAAGAAAAAACTTTTTACCAAATATTTGAGAGCTTCGGGCCAGGCCGTTATAAACGTGGCCAATCCGTGGGGAAGGAGGCTCGCCCAGGAAATCTCTGCGCCCGTTATTAAGATAGGGGAGGAACTTAGGGGGATGGTGACAGAGCGCTCCCGGGCGGGTTATTCCTTCCGCCTGGAATTTGGCCACCATAAGCATTCCTTGGCGACGACCCTCTACGGAGATTTTCAACTGGAAAATCTCCTCATGGCTATAGGATGTTGCCTGGCCCTCGGCTTTTCTTTTAAAGACATCCTTTCCTGCTCCCGTGAGCTTAAGCCTCCTCCAGGGCGGCTTGAGCTTATCGGCCAGAAAAACGGAGCCCTGATATTCGTTGACTACGCTCATACTCCAGAGGCTCTAGCCGTAGCTCTTAAGAGCCTCAAACCCATTGCCAGAAGGCTTATTGTTCTTTTCGGCTGCGGGGGCGATAGAGATAAGGGAAAACGTCCACTTATGGGTAAAGTGGCTGAGGAGCTTGCCCACGTGGTTATACTTACCTCTGATAATCCCCGGGGTGAAAGCCCGGAAGACATTATAAACGATATCCTAGCTGGCATGGAAAATTCCCCATTTCTGATTGAGCCACACCGTGAGGAGGCTATCTCTACCGCGGTTTCTATTTTAAGGGAGGGTGACGTGCTGCTGGTGGCAGGTAAAGGCCATGAAGATTATCAAGAAATTTCCGGGAAGAGGATTCCTTTTTCTGACCGCGAGTTTTTGCGGGCACTACTGGCAGAGGAGGCGGCATGATTTCCACTGAAGACGTGGTAAAAGCTACAGGGGGTGTGCTTCTTAACGGAGACATGGGGATTACCTTTACCGGGGTAAGCCACGATACCAGAACCATCAAGCCCGGAGAGCTTTTTGTGGCTATAAAAGGCCCGCGCTTTGATGGCCATGACTTTGTGCTTGAGGCCATTGAAAAAGGAGCAAGGGGAGCCCTTGTTTCTTACTGGCCAGAAAACATCAATATTTTTGAGCTTCATAAAGCCGTTTCCATAGTCAAAGTCCCTGATACTTTAAAGGCTCTGGGGGATCTGGCGGCCTATTGGCGTAAAAAGCTTAATGCGAAAGTTTTCGCTATAAGTGGTACTTGCGGAAAAACCACCACTAAGGAAATTTTAGCCACCCTGTTAGAAGACTATCAAACTTTTAAGACGCCTTGGAACTGGAATAACCTTATCGGGCTTCCCCTAACTATTTTAAATACCCCGCTTGAGGCCCAATTTCTGGTGCTAGAACTTGGCACCAATATCCCCGGTGAGATTGCGAGACTTACCGAAATAGCTTCTCCTGAAGTAGCGATTTTTCTGGGCTCAGCCCCTTCACATCTTGAGGGCCTTGGCACACCGGAAAATGTTTTCAAAGAAGAAATAGACGTCCTGTTAAAAGCCTCGCAGGCAACCTGGGTTTATCCTTACGATTCAAGTGAAACGAGAGATTTTATCGCCTCCCTGAACCACCAGGGCCGTGAGATCTCTTTTGGCTTTGAAAAAGGGGCTGACTTAAAGGGTGAGATAATAAAAGTTAGTTTAGACGGCACCCAGGTAAAAATTTACTACCAGAATGACATTTATGACGCCAGAATCCCCCTTCTGGGGAAACCGTTTGTTTTTGATACCCTGGCGGCCCTGGCCGGAGCTTTGGGCACCGGGCTTGACCTGCAAGAACTCATAACCAAGCTTGAGAAACTAAAGTCTCCTCCTCATCGCCTTGAACCCAAACGCGGAGATAACTTCTGGGTCCTTGATGATACGTATAACGCCAACCCGGCTTCTTTTAAGGCGGCGGCAGAAGTTTTAGCGGCTATTAAACCTCAATTTTCTAAGGTTCTAGCGGTAGTGGGAGACATGAAAGAGCTCGGCGAGAAAGCTTCTTTTTATCACGATGAAGTTGGGCGCATGCTTGCCGAGGTCTGTGATCAAATACTGGCAATAGGTGAATATGCCAAAGACTTGGCCCGTGGTGGCGGAGAAAAGGTCAAGGTTTTTTCTGATAAGGCGGCTCTTCTTGAAGAGTTAAGGCAGGTCATTGTCCCAGAAACCCTTGTATTTGTAAAAGGTTCGCGAGCTATGGCTATGGAAAAAATCGTTGAGGAGCTTTTGGGAGAAAAGGTCTAAATGCTTTACCACTTACTTTATTCTTTACATGAATGGCACGTTTTCTTTAATGTTTTCCGTTACATCACTTTTAGGACTTTTTGTGCCGCTTTTACCGCGGCTTTGATAGTTTTTGTTTTAATGCCCCGTTTCATAACCTATATGCAGGCTCGCCAATTTGGTCAGGTCATTAGAGAAATCGGCCCTGATCATCAGCACAAAGCCGGCACGCCTACTATGGGCGGAGTGATAATTATTCTGGCGGTGTTGGTAGCAACTCTTCTTTGGGGGAAACTTACGAATATTTACCTCTGGATAACCCTTGGGCTTTTTCTGATTTTTGGCTTAATCGGCTTTTTTGACGACTGGCGCAAGGTTTCTCGACAAAAAAGTCTGGGGCTTACGGGGAAAGAAAAACTTTTTCTTCAGTCCTTAACAGCGGGCATATTCTTGTTTCTAGCCCTTAAGTACGGCTCTTTTGATACCAGGCTATCAGTACCGTTTTTCAAAGAATTTAGGCCAGACCTTGGCTTTTTATACTTCCCTTTTGTTATGATAGTGGTGGTTGGGGCTTCAAACGCCTTCAATTTGACAGACGGCCTTGACGGCCTGGCCACCGGGCCTTTTATCGTTACAGCAGGGGTTTATCTGCTTTTTGTATATTTGGCCGGCCATGCTAGATTGGCCTCTTATTTGCAAATTCCTTATGTAGCTGGAGCTGGAGAGCTTTGCATATTTTGTGGGGCCCTTTTAGGAGCAGCCCTTGCTTTTCTCTGGTATAATGCTTATCCGGCAGAAATTTTTATGGGAGATGTTGGTTCTCTCTCGCTGGGGGCTTCTCTGGGGGCGTTGGCGGTAATTTCCAAACAGGAACTTTTGCTGGTTATAGCTGGTGGTGTTTTTGTGGCTGAGGCTTTGTCGGTAATGCTTCAGGTGGCTTATTTTCGGCTAACAGGGGGCAAGCGCATTTTTTTGATGGCTCCACTTCATCATCATTTTGAGAAACTTGGTTGGCCTGAGCCCAAAATCATTGTCCGCTTCTGGATTATAGCTATATTCTTAGGGATCCTGGCTGTAAGTACTTTAAAACTCAGGTAAGGGCTATGTTTGAAGGAAAGATGATAGACAAAAAGGCCGTGGTTCTAGGTTTTGGACGTTCTGGGCAGGCGGCAGCCCGATTACTTCTGCTTTCAGGGGCTAAAGTTATTGTTTCTGATCGTCGTCCTAAAGACAAGCTTTCTACAGCGTTAGTGCGGTCTTTTGAAGAGCAGGGGGTTCTTTTTGATACCGGCGGTCATCGTCCAGAATTATTTGAAGGGGCTGATCTCGTAGTCATTAGCCCGGGAGTGCCCCGTGAGGTGGCGGCGGTGGCCTATGAAAAAGATATACCGGTTATCGGAGAGCTTGAACTGGCTTATCGCTTTCTTCTTCCAGAGAAAAAGATTATCGCCATTACAGGTACTAACGGCAAAACCACCACCACCGCCATGGTAACTGACATTTTACGTCTTTCTGGCCAGAAGGTCTTTGTGGGTGGGAACTATGGTACACCGCTTTCTGAATTTATAATCAATGGCCAGAAGGCTGATTACGTGGTGCTTGAGGTTTCAAGCTTTCAACTGGAGACCATTGAGACTTTTAGACCCCATATAGCCATAATTTTAAACATTACTCCTGACCATCTTGAACGCTATGCAGACTTTAATGAATATGCCCTAGCTAAGGCTCGCGTTTACGAAAATCAGACCATTGATGATTTTCTCCTTTTGCCAGAGGAACTTTCAGCTCCTCTCCCCTTTCCCAAAGCCAGGGTGCTCTTTTTTGGTGAAAAGGTAAACTCTGGGGCTGAACTCAAAGGGAGTTCTTTTGTTTTGCACCTGCCTCAAGGGCGAGAAGAATACTCTCTGGCAGGCTTTAAGCTTTTAGGAGAGCATAATCGTTTAAATTTTGCGGTGGCGGCGCTGGCAGCCAGGTTGGCTGGGGCAACTCCTCAGGGAATAAGAGAGGCCATAAAAAATTTTATAGGTTTTCCGCATCGTCTGGAATTTGTAGGCACTTTTGGTGGGGTTTACTTTGTGAATGATTCCAAGGCCACTAATGTTGACGCTACTTTAAAGGCCCTTGAGGGGCTGGTAGGCCCTATAATTTTAATCATGGGCGGTAAACACAAAGGAGCTTCTTATTTTCCTCTTTTGCCTTTAATAAGGCAAAAAGTAAGGCTTCTAATTCTTATGGGAGAATCGCGTTACGTGATGGCTGAGGATTTGCGGGAAAGCACGGAAATAAAAATTGTAGAAAACCTGGAAGAGGCGGTGGCGGTGGCCATTTCAGAGGCCGTTCCTGGAGATACGGTTTTACTTTCACCTGCTGCAGCCAGTTTTGACCAGTTTGAAAACTATCAGGAGCGAGGGGATATCTTTAAAGAGTTAGTTAAAGGCTATGCTCCCCAGTTTCTTGGAGAAGACAATCGTGCAGATATGGTGACTTACCATTGATGAGGGTGGTTATAACCGGAGGTGGCACAGGAGGGCATCTTTTTCCTGCCCTGGCCGTGGCCGAAGAAATCGTTGCTCGTGGAGGAAAAGTGTTGCTGGTTGGCAGTGGCCGAAAAATTGAAAAGCTGGTTGCCACTAAAACGCCTTATCAGGTGAGTTATTTGCCGGTAGAAGGTGTTTTGGGCAGGTCTATGGGAAGTAAAATAAGGGCCATGGCTAAAATGTTTCTGGCTACTGGCAAGGCCTTAAAAATTCTCAAAAGGTTTTCACCACAGGTTGTACTTGGCGTAGGAGGTTACGCCTCAGTGCCCATAATGCTTGCCGCGAGTCTTCTCAAAATAAAAAGGGCCATTCATGAACAAAACGCCATACCTGGCCGAGCCAATCTCCTTTTGGCCAAATTGGCTCATCGTATCTTTATTACGTTTCCTGAAAGTCAAGCTTATTTTTCCGGAAAGCGAACGGTGATTACCGGCCTGCCTATCAGAAAAGAGCTAACCTGTGGCCAGCGAGAACATGATGGCATAGGGCTTCTGGTAACAGGGGGCTCTCAAGGGGCACACCGTTTGAATAAACTGGTTGCAGAGATATTCCCTCGTTTGGTTGAAAAGGTACCCGCGGTTCGGCTTTTCCATCAAACAGGTGAAAGAGATTTTAACTGGGTAAAAGAGGCCTATCGGCCATTTTTAGAAAGGGTGGTGGTTAAGCCCTTTTTTCATGATATGGGCTGGGCCTATGCCCAGGCGGATTTAGTACTGGCAAGAGCCGGGGCCTCTACCGTGGCAGAAGTTGCTATTTTGCAAAAGCCAGCGGTTTTCATTCCCTATCCCTACGCCATAAATGACCACCAGTTTTATAATGCCCAGGTGCTTGTCAGGCGAGAAGGGGCTTTTGTTATGCGCGAGAATGAACTCTCAGAGGAAAAGCTCCTTCACACCTTGAGTTCTCTTCTTGCCGATGAGGAACGCCGCCAGAAAATGGCCAGGAATCTTTCTGGAGTGCTTCCTGAAAATGCTACCGAAAGAATCGTAAAAGAATTGGAGGAATTTATCGCTTATGCGTGAATATAAAAGAGTTCACTTTGTAGGTATTGGTGGGATAGGCATGAGCGGGCTTGCTCGCCTGCTCTTAAGGCTTGGCTTTGAGGTATCAGGCTCCGACTTAAACCCTTCTGAAACTACAAAGATGCTTGCTGATGAAGGAGCCATTATTTTTTACGGCCACCACCCTAAACAGGTGGAAGGGGCTGATCTCGTAGTTTACTCATCAGCCGTGTCTCAGGACAATCCAGAACTCAAAAGGGCGAAAGAGCTTGGCTTAAAAGTAATGCCTAGAGCCCAGATGCTCGTAGAGATTATGGAACTTCACCGTTTCAACCTGGTGGTAACCGGTGCCCATGGCAAGACTACCACTACTTCCATGCTGGCTTCTGTGCTAACCAAAGGCGGTTTAAGCCCAACAGTGGTGGTGGGGGGCAAGGTAAACGGCTTTGATGGTAACGCCTGGCTGGGTGACGAAAGAGAGTATCTTCTGGCGGAAGCTGACGAAAGTGACGGTTCTTTCCTTAGAATGAGCCCTGACCTTGCTATTATTACTAACATTGACAAAGAACACCTTGACTTTTACCGGGATTTTGAGGAAATCCTTGAAGCCTTTGCGGCATTTGTAGATAAAGTAAAAGGAAAAGTTATAGTCTGCCTTGACGACGAAGGCGTTAAAAGGCTCCTCCAAAGAAAGCCTTATGCCAAATATATCACTTATGGCTTTGATGAGCAGGCTTTTTATAGGGCACGGATTATTAAAGAAGGAGCTCGCTCGGTCTTTACCGTGTTTGAAAATGATAATTTCCTTGGCGAGGTGATGGTGCCCTTCCCAGGCAAGCACAACATTTTAAATGCCCTGGCCACGGTGGCACTGGCCAGAACCTTAAAAATCCCTTTTAAAAAGATTAGAGAAGGCCTTTCGGCTTTTAAAGGAGTCCGGAGGCGTTTTGATTTAAAAGGCCAGGTGGGTGAAATTTTAGTTTTTGATGATTATGCCCATCATCCTAAAGAGATTGAAGCTACGATAAGAGCGTTTAAAAATTCTTTTCCTGAGAGGCGTCTGGTAATCCTTTTTCAGCCACATCGTTTTACGCGCACCAAGGCCCTTTTTGACGACTTTGTCAGGTGTTTTGATGAGGCTGAGGTGCTGCTGGTTACAGACATTTATCCGGCTTCTGAAAAACCAATTCCTGGAGTTACGGGAGAAGCTCTGGCTAAGGCCCTTAGCAAAAGGCGAAAGGGACTTACTTATTACGTGCCAGGAAATGGCCTGGCGCTTGCCCGGGTATTGGACATTTTGAAACCAGGCGATGTTTTCGTGACCATGGGAGCTGGAAACATTTATCGCCTGGGGGAGAAACTTTTAGAAGAACTTGGTTTGCGTCAGCGAGAGGTGGCATGAAAGTTTCAAGCTTGTTAGCTAAAGAAGGTTTTATATTCAAAGAGAAAGAGCCCCTTTGGCGGCATACTACTTTTAGAGTTGGTGGGCCAGCTGACTACCTGTTTTATCCTCGCAATTTTTTAGAGCTTTCCCGGGGGCTTGAAATTTTTAAAGCCGAGGGAGTCCCTGTCTATTTTTTGGGCGGAGGAAGTAATCTCCTGGTAAGAGATGGTGGTTTTCGGGGAGCCTTTATCTCTCTTTCAAGGCTTGATTTTTGTGAACCTGAAGGTGAAAGAGTGAGGGCTGGAGCAGGGGTATCGTTAGCAAAGCTTCTTAATTTTTGTGCTCTTAATGGTTTAGCAGGGCTTGAGTTTCTGGCAGGAGTTCCTGCCACGGTGGGCGGGGCTGTTAAAATGAACGCCGGGGCCTTTGGCCAAGAAATAGGGCAGTTGGTAGAAGAAGTAACAGTTTATAAGGACGGAAACTTTCTTTCTCTTAGTCGCGCCCGGCTTAGTTTTGCCTACCGTTTTTCCAATATTCCTGATGAAGCGGTGATTATGGCTGTTACTTTTCGTCTTAAGAAGGATTATCAAGAGCGAATAAATGAGCGCATGGCTGATTGTTGGCGGCGGCGCAAAAAGACCCAGCCCTTAAATGAGCCATCTGCTGGCTGTGTTTTTAAAAATCCACCAGGCTTTTCCGCCGGAGCTTTGATTGACCAGGCAGGGTTGAAGGGTTTGCGTTCTGGTGGCGCAGAAATTTCTCGCAAACATGCTAACTTTATCGTAAACCGAGATGGAGCAAGGGCCCAGGATATTTTGAGGCTTATTGATTTTGCAAGAGAAAGGGTTTTTCAGCTCTTTGGGGTGGAGCTTGAGGAGGAGCTTCGTGTGGTGGGCGAAGGCTAAAAAATTTTTGGTCCTGTTAATAGGCTTTATGACGCTGGCGGCTCTTGTGGTAGCCGGGGTCTATATTAAAAAAAGCCCTTATTTTGCCCTATCAGGGATAGAAATAACCATAGAAGGTAAACGCTTTCTCAGTAAACGGGATGTTTTTGAAAGGGCAAACCTTATTCTTGGAACAAATATTTTTGCCTTAAATCTTAAGGAAGTAAAAAAGCGCCTTGAATTTCACCCCTGGGTGGCTGAAGCCTTTGTTTCTCGTAAACTACCCAACAGGGTTTTTATAAAAGTAAAAGAAGAAAAACCCATAGCTATGCTTTCCATAAACGGCGAAATCTGGTTGGTGAATGAAAAGGGATACATCTTTGCCCGGGCTCCACGGGTTTTATTAAAAGAATTGCCAGCCCTTGAGGGCGTTTCCTCAAAAGAAATTGAAAATCGCCACTTGGATCCTCAAAAGTTAGAGGTCTTAAGACTGCTGGTGAAACTTAAGAAAAATGAAACTTTAGTGCCACCTTACGCTAATATTTCGCAGATAAAGTTTTTACCAGATGGCTTTTTATTGCTTACGAGAGACGCTTTGTTGATAAAGTTTGCCGGAAATAGCCTTAAAGAATATGAAAAGGCTTATAAAAAGCTTGACCGCATTTTTGTATATCTTTATGACACCAAGCAGTATCATCGGGTAAAAATGGTAAGGCTTGATTATCCAGAAAATTCAGCGGCTTTGATTTTTAAGAAAGGCCAGAGGAGTTAGGGTTAAATGATTGTCGGGCTTGATGTTGGTACAACTAAAGTATGTTGCCTAGCGGCAGAAGAAATAGAAGGCGAGTTAAGGGCCATTGGTTTGGGTATGGCCAATGCCTCAGGGCTTCGCCGCGGGGTGGTAGTAAACATTGAGAGCACGGTAAGCGCTATAATAGAGGCTGTGCAACAGGCGGAAGAGGCCTGTGGAGAAGAAATTACCAACGTCATTGTAGGGATTGCCGGAAGTCACATTCGCAGCCAGCAAAGCCACGGAGTGATTGCCTTAAAGTCAGGAGAAGTCACGGAAGAAGACGTTCAGCGGGTTCTTGAAGCAGCCCAGGCCATTAACCTTCCTAATGACAGGCTTATCTTACACGCTATCCCGCAAGAGTATATCGTTGATGAGCAGAGCGGGATTGAACAGCCTATAGGCATGAGCGGAGTGCGCCTTGAGGCCAAGGTGCATATTGTAACAGCGGGTGCTTCAGCGGTGCACAATCTAGTTAAATGTGTAGAAAAGGCCGGGCTTACGGTTGACGCCGTAGTTTTACAACCGCTGGCTTCAGCGCACGCCGTGCTAACAGAGGAAGAAAAAAAACTCGGGGTAGCTTTGATAGACTTTGGCGGCGGCACTACGGATGTGGCTATCTTCCTTGAAGGAAATCTTAGATATACCAGTGCAGTAGGAGTAGGGGGCCAGATACTTACCAGCGATCTTACCGTTGGGCTCCGTACCACCATGGCAGCGGCTGAGAAGCTCAAAGTCCATTACGGTAGCTGCCTTGCCCCTTTGGTGCCAAGAGAAGAATATATTGAAGTACCAGGGCTTGGCAATCGTCCAGCTAGAAGGCTTTCGCGTCAGGTTTTAGCAGAAATCCTTGAACCGAGGGTAGAAGAGCTCCTTGAAATTATAAATACTGAACTTGAAAACTCGGGCCTTAAACCCCGTCTTGGTTCAGGGGCTGTTATAACCGGAGGCTCCTCTTTGCTTTCAGGACTTCTTGAGATGGCTGACCAGATTTTTGAATTGCCCACAAGAATTGGCTATCCCAAAAGACTCCCTGGTTTAACTGAGGAGGTAAATCATCCTCGCCTGGCTACCGCGGTAGGACTGGTGCTTTTTGGGCGTGAAATGGATCTTCACAGACAAAAAACGCAACCTAAAAACCCACTTAAAAAATTATTTGAAATCCTGGGGAGGGGGCTATGAGCTTTGAACTTTTAGAAAGTGAATATCAGGCCAAAATCAAAGTAATTGGTGTGGGTGGTGCCGGCGGAAACGCCGTCAACAATATGATAAGCAAGGGGCTAAGGGGAGTTGAGTTTATCGTAGCCAATACCGATTATCGTGTTCTTGACCTTTCTCCCGCGCCGGTAAAGATCCAGCTAGGCAAAGAACTGACCAAAGGTTTAGGGGCTGGTGGAAACCCTGAAGTGGGCAAAGAAGCAGCTATTGAGGCGGAAAACGAGATAAGAGAGGCCCTTGCCGGAGCGGATATGATTTTTATAACCGCCGGGCTTGGCGGGGGCACCGGTACTGGAGCAGCTCCCATTGTAGCCCGTATCAGTAAGGAGCTTGGGGCTTTAACTATTGCCGTAGTAACAAAACCATTTTCTTTTGAAGGAAAACCCCGTGCCAAGATTGCCCAGAAAGGTTTTGAGGAGTTAAAACGAGAAGTTGACACCATTATCACCATTCCCAATGACCGCCTAAGGGCTCTAGCCTCTCCCAAGGCCAAGTTGCTGGATATGTTCCGCCAGGCTGATGATGTGCTTTACTATGCGGTGCGAGGAATCTCCGATTTAATCCTTTTCCCTGGTTATGTAAACCTTGACTTTGCCGACGTAAGGGCGGTGATGAGTGAGATGGGGATGGCCCTTATGGGTACAGGCGTTGCCAGTGGAGAAAACCGGGCTGAAGAAGCGGCGCAAAAGGCTATCTCTAGCCCGCTGCTTGACGACGTTTCAATCTCCGGGGCAAGGGGTGTTCTTTTGAATATTACGGCTTCTGCTGAAAGTCTTACCATGGAAGAAACTGAATTTATTTCTGAGCTGGTCTCTAAAGAGGCTCACGAAGAGGCCAAGATTTTCTGGGGCGTAGTATTTGACGACCAGGCGGGCGACGAACTGCGGGTTACGGTGGTAGCCACTGGTATCGGCGCAGAGGAAGAGGCGGCTGAGCCTATAGCTGAAGTGGTTAATCTTGGAGAGGTTAAAAGGGAAAGCCAGCCAGAAAGAGAAGGGCAACCTAAGCTTGCTAAATTCTTAGAGACGAAACGCAAAAAACGCATTCTTGAGAAGCTCCCTTCAGAGGAAGAGCTTGAGGTGCCGGCGTTTTTGCGGCGCAAGGCGGATTAGTTTTTTCCTTTGGCTTTACCCATGGGAAAAGGAATTATTTTAGCGTTTGTTTTAGGTTCAGAGGGCAGAGACGGTGAGCGGCCTTCTTTAACATCTGTAAGAATGGCTTTAAGAGTTTCTAAGGATTCCAGAAAACCGCCTTTGCCGTAAACCATATCAAGTAACATGTCATAAAGCCTTATACAGGCCCCAAGCGGGGTCTTGGCTTTTTTCCTCTCCATATCAATACGCCACTGAAACTTGCGTAACTTTTCCTGGGTTTCAGTAGGAGCCCGAGAAATGGCTTCATCAATTAGGGCCTGGCGTTCTTTTTCAAAGGCCTCTGGGTCTTCTCTGGCAAGTCTTGCCATTTTTTCAAACCAGTCATCAAAATGTTCCTGGTTAATCATAGGTGACTCCTGATTTAAAAAGGCTTCATCTTTTTCTTTTCAGATAAGTCTTTCTTAATGGGAATCAAGTTTTCCCCGTAAAGAACAGTTTTTAGCCATTTGAAACCAAACTGGAGTAGAGAAAGGTCATCTTCTTTGATTTTTTCAAGGGTTTCTTTATCAACTTCGTAAATATCAAGAAAACGGCTTTCAAAGACGAAACTTCTGAACCTTTCTGGGTTGGTGCTGACCATAAAAAAGAGTTCAAGGCTTTTTTGAGGTACGTCTATCGGGCCTAAAGATTCCTTTTTCATGATGATTTCTACCCATTCAAGAACTGGCTCTTCAAACTCAGGAATGCCTTGGGATTTACGATATTCTTCTACGGTGATTTCTGGGCCGGAATCAAGCCCCTGGCAGAAACCTTCTTTTACCAGGTAGTAAAAGTCTTCGTTGCGGCCTTCGTCCCGGTTGCGGAAAATTCCAAGGCCAAGGGGATAATAGCGACAGGCAAGTGGACGGTCTTCATAGACCTGGCAGCCTTTATCTGAAACAAAGGGGCACGTTTTGTGTTCATCATCGCGCATTTTGAGACGGGCCACCGGGAGTTTAGATTTAGGTAGAATAAAGGGCTCGGTGTAAGCCAAAAGGAACTGATCTGTAGTGAGCTTTAACCTGTTGCGCAGGCGCAGAATATCATACGGGGTAAGAGGAAGATAAAGCTCAGAGCAGCAGAGCTTAAAACACGGGACTCCAGGGCCACAGGTAAACTTAAATTTGGTGTGTGGCTCAAGTTTTATAGGGACGATTATCCTATCTGTGCCTTTAAGTTCTGTTATAGCTTCACCCATAGGGCCTCCTAAGTTTTATAATCTTCTTATGTTAGCGCAGATAGTGGCAGTGAGCAAATTTTTGTGGATGAGGCTAGACGAAATTTTTGGCCCGGTTTTTCGCTTAAGCTCAATGGAATACAAATTCTGTTATCGCCAGGCAAGAAGGATTGCTTCGCTCCGCTCGCAATGACGCAGTAGGGAGGCTCGTAATGACAACCCAAAAAATTGTCATCTGTTTTATATTCTCAATTAATTATTCAAATATTTTGTTTAGGATATGCTTGGGGTTGGAAAATATTATATCAATATGTAAACTATTTATTCGTAATTATAGTATATTCTAATAATCACATTAAGGAGTCTTGAATGCTATTTTGTTGTAATATAAGAAAAGACTTGCCAAATTTTTTTCTTTATTTTATCTAATCATTAGGGACTTAAATTTTCACCCAATTTTTAAAGTTAATTTAAATAAGGAGGGAGTTATGGGGAAAGGTAGATGTTTTCTAAGTATTTGCTTGGCTTTGGCCTTTTTGATGTCAGCGGCTTATTCTTTGGCTGCTCAAGACGAAGAGAAAGTTAAAAAAGCCTGTATTTCCTGTCATGAAAAGATTAGCCCTGGTCAGGTGATGGATTGGCGTGCCAGTAAACACGCTGCCGAAGATATTTCCTGTGCAGACTGTCACGGAACAGCGCATACTTCGGAAAAAGATGTTGCCAAGGCTAAACTTCCAGATGAGCATGTATGTGCTGAATGTCACCAAGAGCAATTTGATCAATTTGTGCGTGGCAAACACAATCTTGGCTGGAAGGCTTTAAATGCCCTTCCGGTAACTCATCTTGAACCTGATGAGCTGATGGAAGGTGGTAAAGGTTGTGGTGGCTGTCACAACATGGGTATAAAGAGCGAAAAGGAAAAGCAAGAGCTCCATGCTCGTGGCTATCGCTACCAAAATAACTCCTGTGACGAGTGCCACACCAGGCATGCCTTTTCCAAGAAAGAGGCTCTTGATCCCCATGCCTGTCAACAGTGTCACATGGGTTATGACCATCCTCAGTGGGAAATGTGGTCAAGCTCAAAACACGGCACACGTTATTTTGCGAAGTTAGCCGGGAACCTGCCTGAAGGAGCAGCGGCACCTAAGTGTCAGGACTGTCATATGCCTAATGGTGACCACGAAAACCGTACGGCCTGGGGCTTTCTCGGGGTAAGGCTCCCTCTTCCTGAAGACAAAGAATGGGCTGCGGCTCAAGTTACTCTTCTTAAGGCTCTCGGCGTACTTGACCCCATGACTGGTAAGCCTACCGCTCGCTTGCAAGTAGTTAAGGATCTCCAGCTGGCCCGCCTTACTAAGGAAGACTTTGACCGTGAGCGTAACAAAATTAAAAAGGTATGTTATCGTTGTCACTCTAAAGACTATGTTGATTTCCAGTTCAAACAGGCTGACCAGTATTATAAGCAAATAGACATGATCATGGCTGAAGCGATAAACATTGTGGCTGACTTATATAAAGATGGTATCCTTAAAAAGCGTGGTAATCAGGCTTATCCTTATCCTGATTTTCTCTACTTTATGAGAACTGATTACGGAGCGGGTTTTGATAAGCTTGAATACATTGAACAAGTGCTTTTTGAAATGTACATGAAGCATCGTATGAGGGCCTACCAGTCCTTCTTCCACATTAATCCTGACTATGCTTACTGGTACGGCTGGGCTATGATGGTAAAAGACTTAGGTGAAATTAAAGAGCTAGCCAAACAGATGCGTGCTACTCACGGTAAATAGTTAAAAAAAATTATTAAAAAAAGGGGGCGCTTAGCGCCCCCTTTTTTTATTTGCGTTTTTTGAAGCGTTCAATAAGAATCTTTGTACTTATTCGTAGCCTTTCTAAAGCAATAGCTACTTGTGTTAATTCATCTTTCACTTTTTCTTCATCTAAACCTTTAACCCCTAAGTCAACATCTAATTTTCCTATACTAATATTTCGCGCAGCATCTCTTATTTGTTTGATACGTATTACCATCCAATAAACTACTACAAAACTACCAAGCGTCATGAAAAGAACGGTTAAAAATATGGCCAGAAGGAAAAAGTTTTCAGGTGCAGGTCTAAAGAAATGAGCTGTTGTTCCCTTAAAGTCAGGAAAAATGGTAACACTTATAATTCCTCTTAAATCTCCTTCTTTATAATTCATCCCCCGTTCAGCTGAGGGGCCATATTTCTCTATGATTGCTTGTTTAAATCTTGGATCTATTTTTTCAGTAGTTCCATGACACTTAAGACAGCCTTTTTTAACTTTTAAAACTTTTACATACCGATAACGGTAACTCTTGAAGTTGAAGAATCCGTCTTTTAGGAGTGTCCCAAGTTCTTCTTTGTTTTCATCTTTAAGTTTTTGGATAGCCATTTTTTCAAATTGGTCAGGTTTACCTTCTGGACTTATTGGTCTATCTGATACTACTTTAAAAATCCATTTGTATTCTTTTAATTTTTTCTGTGATATATTAGAAAGTTCTCTGGTTGCTAGGGCTGGATTATGTAGATAGAAATTTGTGTTAAATTCTTCGGTAATTAAGTTTTCTTTAGTAGTATACAAATTTGTTTTTTCATTGTTGGCTTTTAATAAGTATCCAAATTGTTTTTCATATTTATCTTTTGTCCATATTCCTCCATAAGATGCTGTCCACTGCCTAAACATTATGATTTGTTCTGCTACTGTTTTTGCTTTTTCATATAAAAACCAGTTGTATAGTTGATAAATGGTAACTATCGTGCATCCGACTAGCCCTAAACCTAAAATTATCCAAAAAAATATGTATTTTGTCAGAATAGAAAGTTTGTTTGACATTTATTCCCTCCCAGTTGCTTCTATAATTTCAAAAAATTTATTTTTTACTATTTCTTTACATAAATAGCCTTCAAAGATGCAATCTTCAGGAATTTTTTGGGCAATAGATTCTATAAATAATGATGTTTCACTATATGAGAATTTTTCTTTTTCTATATTTAGCTCATCTAAAGTTTCAATGATTAGCAATTCAGCTACAGGCCCTATTATTTTAGCTAAAAATTCTTCAAATTCTTCTATTTTTTCTTTTTCTACTAATCTGTTTTCTTCTTCTTTTGTTTCTTCCGATATTTTTGCTTCAATTAATCCAGCTTTGAATAATTTGTTTATGGATTTTAGTATCCCTTTTAAAGGGATATTTCCAAAAATTATTTCTTCAATATTTGTTCCTTTTATAATTTGTCCATATACCCATAGATCTAGTGTGTTAAAATTCTCTTCTTTTAATTCACCCTTGATAGAAAAGTTTATGTTATTATTTATTAATTTTTTGATTATATGACTTATTTCATCTCTTTCAGTGGAAAAGTTTAGCAGAAAATGGGATATAGGAATGCATTGTTTGTTTTCCTTAATTTTTTTTTCTTTAAAATTAAAATAGAAATTATTCCATGCTGAATTTATATAGTGGAAGTAGCTTTTCCATGTTTCTGGTATCTTTTCTTTATCTTTTAATTTGCTTAAATAATTTGCATTTGTATTTATTTCGTGTATATGTCCTTTTTTTACTTTAATTATAAAATTTTCTTTGTCGTTATTTATTATAAGATTTCCTTCTTTGTTTTGATTCTCTATTATCTGCAAAATATCAAAAATTTCTTCTATGTCTTTTGCTTTGCCGGCGAAGGCCATTATTCTATCCTTTCAAGGACTTTTATTAAAATTTTTTTAGTTAATTTTCTGTTAATTATTTCTTTTATTTTTTCTTCTATTTCATCTATTGTTTCTTTTACAGTTTCTACTACTTCTTCGTCTGATATTTTTTCTTTTTTAATTTCTTCTTTGACCAGGGATATGGGCACTAGTTTTTCTTCTTGTCTTATTTCTTTTTTTTCTTCAATTTTGTTTTCAATGTTTTCGTTTTCAAATATGTTTTCCATGTCACCAAATATTTCTTTTATTATGGTTTCTTTTTTGGTTTCATCGGTTTTAATCATTTTCTTCCTCCTTGTTTAATTTGTTAATGATATTTTCTTTTTCTTGTGGTGATAAATTTATTTCTTTTTCTATGAAATTTGATATGGCTTGTTTGAATGGTCCTATGAATTCTTTTAATCTTTCTTTTTCTAATATAGTTAGTTCGCTGTTTTCTAGTTTAAATACCCCTAAAAAAGGGTCAATCACTGGAAATTTTTCAGCAAGATTTTTATGTATGAAAAATAGAAAGTCTTCATCAAAATCTCTTTTAGTGGTTTGTTTATACGTTTTTGATAATTCTCTGATTGTTTCTTTTATTTTCCTCATCTCTTCTTGATAGTTGATCTTTTTCCCTTTATAAATCCTGGCTTTTACTTTTTTGTTTTCGATAAAAATTGATTTATCACTTAGATTCCATATTATTTTTCCTTCCCATAAATAAATGGCCTGTTTTTTATCTTTTGAATCTATCTCTATTATGCAATTTTCTTTTTTTCTTTTTAGTGCTACTATTTTTTCTCCAAGTTCAAGTCCAAATATTTCTAGTCTAGTTGTTAGTTTTTTAGTCAAAAGTTTTTCTAATATAAATATTTCATCAGGGTAGCTTTGGTAGGCTGTTATTACGCCTTTATTTTGCTTCCATGTGTTTTCAACTTCCTGAAGCGTTCTTTTCTGGCGAATATTCTCTTTTTCTTCTATGAAGCTTAAAAGGCTACCTTCTTCAAAAAGACCTATTAATTCGTGGTTATTACCAAAGGATACATGTAATAAGCCCGTAAATAATTCCCCGCCAAAGGTCTGGATTAAGTTCATCGGAGTGGTCATTTCAGAAGGGATATTGGTAAATTTTGTTTGAAAAGGTGGAACAACCATACTTTGTCTTTCCCCCTCTTTTTGTTTCTTTTCGGAAGATTGACTTCACACATTAAATTTCGGTAATTTTCTTTCTTATTTACAAATGTTTTCTTTTGGCCTATCTTTCAAAGCGCAATCCAAATAGCGGGAGTAAATTGATGGAAAAACAGGATCTTTTAGCTTCTATTCCGCCGATAAATGAGATTAAAGAGGAGCTCAAAAGCCTTTATCCTAAGGTTTTAGAAAAACTCTTGGTGTTAGTAGCCAGAGAAGCTGCCTCTCAAATTAGGCAGGAAGTTCTAGCTGGAAAGAGAGGTACACTTAATAAAGAAGAAGTTTTAAAACTTGCCCGAAAAATCCTTGAAAAAAAGCTAAAACCAAGCCTGGTAAGGGTAATAAACGCCACCGGGGTGGTGGTTCACACCAACCTGGGGCGTTCGCCCCTGGCTAGAGAGGCCCTTGAAGCCATAGAGGAAATCTCGGCCTACTACTCCAACTTGGAATACGATCTGGCTACCGGCAAAAGGGGTAGCCGCTATGTTCACGTGGAAGAGATTGTTCGGGAAATCACCGGAGCAGAAGCGGCGCTGGTGGTTAACAACAACGCTGCCGCTGTTCTATTAACCCTAAACACCCTGGCTTTAGGGAAGGAAGTAATTGTTTCGCGAGGGGAGCTTGTGGAAATCGGGGGGGCTTTTCGCATTCCAGATGTGATGGCTCGCTCTGGGGCTATTTTGCGAGAGGTAGGGGCTACCAATCGTACCCACCTGCGGGATTACGAAGAGGCCATAAACGAAAATACAGCCTTGCTCCTTAAGGTCCATAAGAGTAATTATGCCCTTCTTGGTTTCACTAAAGAGGTTTCAGGAAAAGATCTGGTAGAACTGGGCCGAAAATATAATCTCCCTGTAGTAGAAGACTTAGGTAGTGGTTGTTTTGTGGATTTGTCTAAATTTGGTCTTCCAAAGGAGCCTACTGTTCAGGAGGTTTTAGCTGCTGGTATAGACGTGGTGACTTTTTCAGGAGATAAGCTCCTGGGAGGGCCCCAGGCTGGTATCATTGTAGGCCGCAAGGAGCTTATTCACGCTATTCGTAAAAACCCCCTTAACCGGGCAGTGAGAATAGACAAAATGACCATCGCTGGGCTTGAAGCTACTCTCAGGCTTTATCGTGACGAAAAAGAAGCCCTTTTTAAAATTCCCACGCTGCATTTTATAACTTTGCCTCCTGAAGAGATAAAGAAAAAGGCTATTCGTTTAAAAAATCGTCTGAGAAAGAGGCTTCCTAAGGAGGTAAAGCTCAAAATAGTTGATACTATTTCCCGGGTAGGAGGAGGGGCCATGCCTCTGGCTAATCCTTCTTCTTACGCTTTAGCCATTGAAACTCCCAGGCTTTCAGCCTCAAGATTGGAGCGCTCTTTAAGAAATGCTTCGCCACCTATTATTGGCCGCATAGAAGATGACCTTTTCTTATTGGATATGAGAACGGTTTTTCCAGAAGAAATACCAATTATTAGTGAAGTTTTAGAAAAAATATTTGAGGAGGTATGATTGAAGCTACCCCCAAGATGGGCCCTTGAACATCTTTTTCCCTTGCTTGGAGAAGTTTTAGCCCCCCTTTTGCCAGTGGACTTTAAAATTTCTTCTGAAAAGAGTGACTGGCCATTAAGGTATTCAGGAGAAGAAGTCGCTTATTTACATGTGAATTCTTCTCTTACTGAAGAAGAATATAAAAGATGGCAGCCATTAATGCTGGCACACTTTGAACAAACCCTGGCTTTTCTTATCAGGGATTATCTTATTAAAGGCTTTCCCGGGCCTGAAGTCTTGAAGCGCGTTTTAAAAACAAAACCCCTTACCGGGCTTTTATTAAAGGTTAGCTCAACGAGCTTTCTTCCTGAAAAAGCATATGCTATCTCTACCAGGATTTTTTTTATTCCTGTTCAGGAGTTAAAACCTAAAACTTTCCTCAAAAATTTGTGGCAGAAAGGGACAAATTTTTTAGCTATTTCCTGTTCTTTATCTTCTCCTGATGACATAAAGCAGGCCCTTAATACTTTATCTCTTGCTGAAAACTTTGGTTTTTCCTGGCTTACGGAAAGGGGTGAAAAATATTTTCCTGTATCATTTTTCCTTGAGCAGCAAAAAGTTTTGAACCAATTTTTAAGGTGCTCAGGGAAATATACCCTGGTTTGGGCCAAAGGGCCAAAACCTTCTCTTAACTGTTTGACCAAAAAGGCCAGGAGGGTTTTTCCTATGGCTGATGACGAAGCTATCCTGGCCTTTTCCGAAAATCTGGAAGAAATAAAATATCTCCTCTCTTCACTTTCTTTAAAGGCTGGGGTAAGGCCGCCTGGCAAGACTAAATATCCCTTAAAAGAAGTTTGGGCTGCTTTTGAACACGCCAAAAGGCTTTCTTCTGATGAACCGGTAGTCTTTAGTCCATACAGCCTTCACGTGTTAGGAGATGTGTTGCTTGATATGGGAGACTTGTTCGGGGCTTTAGCCTGTTATCACGCGGCCAAAGAAAAAACTCCACAGCCAGTTGAGCTTTTAAACAGTATGGCCTACATATTCCTTGAACTTAAAAATTTCATTGAAGCCGAGAAGGCCCTTAAGCAAGCTATTGCCATTTCTCCAGAAGACCCTATGCTTCACTATAATCTCGGGCTTTTTTTTGAAAAAATAGCTAAAAACCCTTTACCAGCCTTTGAAAAGGCTTATTCTCTTGCTCCCAAAGACGCTATTTTTGCTGAGTCTTTGGCGGCTTCTCTGGCCAGAGAAAACAGTTGGGATAGAATTAGAAATATTTTAGAGGGACTTTCCCTTTCTAAGAGGGGAAGATTATTATTGGCCAGGGCATATTATGAGTTAGGTGAGCTTGATAAAGCCTTTGAGATTTTTAGGGCGCTTGCCAATGAAGAGCCGCAAAACCTTGAAGTGCTGGCTTATCTGGCTTTACTTTACATTCAGCTTAAAGGAGACTTTGGAGTGGCAGAGGCGGTGCTCCCTCAGCTTGAGGAACACCACGAACTTAAAAAATTGGCTGAAAACATCAGATTTTTCATGGAGTCATAGATATGAAGCTTACTGTCCTTGGTTCAGGAACAGGCTGGCCACGCCTTGAAAGAGGTGCTCCAGGTTATCTCTTACAAATAGAAGGGGAAAACATCCTCCTTGACATTGGCCCGGGCACTATTCCTCGCCTGCTCAAGGTGGGTTTAACCCTGCCTGATATTGACGCCATATTTTTGAGCCATTTCCATCCCGACCATGTAACGGACTTGATTCCCTTCTTTTTTGCCACCCGTTACTCCCTGGGTTACCAGCGAGAAAGGCCTTTTCTCCTGGTGGCAGGAGAGGGCTTTTCCCTTTTTTGGGAGGGTCTTAAGGCGGCTTTTGGCCACTGGGTTGAGCCTCCTCAGGGGCTCCTTAAACTTCAAGAGCTTTCTTGTGCCTATGAGTCAGCTTTTATGAGCCCTCCTTTTATGGTGCGGTCAGCCCCGGTTAAACATAATCCAGAAAGCCTTGCCTACCGCTTTGAACACCAGGGTAAAAGCCTTGTTTATTCAGGTGACACTGATTATTCTGAAAATCTGGTAAAGCTGGCAGAAGAGGCTGACTTATTAATTCTTGAGTGTTCAGCCCCTGAGGGCATGAAAAAAGATGGCCACCTCACCCCGGGCCTTTGCGGACGTATTGCTGGTGAGGCCAGGGTCAAAAAACTAATGCTTACCCACTTTTATCCACCCTGCGATGAGGCTGACCTTATTTCTCCCTGCCGCGCTCTTTATGACGGAGAAATTATTCTGGCCAGAGACTTCTTGACTACTGAGCTTTAACCAAGGGTAAGCGGGCCCTCGCTTTCGCCTTCGCGCCATTCTATTTCTACTTCGAGGGAATATTTAGTTTTAGAGGCCTTGATTTTTTGTTCAGCTTTTATCTCAAGGGTAACATTTTGGGGCATAACCAGGGTGATTTCTTCGGCCCCTTTTCTCAAGATAACTTTTCCTTCGGTAATTTTATCAGCCAGGGCCCTTAAAAAATCAGCCACTTCGGCAAGAGACTTGGGTTCTTCAGACTTAAAAAGAACTTTTTCTTCGGCCATAAATCCTCCTTTCTAAAAGTTTGAATCAAATCATAACAAAAATTTTTAAAAGTGCCAGAATAAGTAGATATTTTTGGTTGACAAGACATTTATTTTTGCGTTTAAAAGGCCCTAAAACTTTGTTAGGAGGGGCTATGAAGAAGAGACTGGGTTTAATTTTGGTTTTTCTTTTATTGGTTACGGGTAGGGCCTTTGGTGCAGGGTTTCAGCTTTTTAATGAAGGTTCGGCCAGGGTTATGGGCCTTGGAGCTGCGGTTACCGCCCGCGACGACATGGTTGAGTCAGCCTGGTATAACCCTTCGGCTGCGGTTTTTTTCTCCCGGCCTGAGGTGCTGGCAGGCTCTGCTTTAGTAATTCCTTCTATTAAATACGAGCCTAAGGCCGGCGGTGAATACGAAATGATAGACCGTGTACATCCTCTACCATTTTTCTATGGAGTTTTTCCGGTTACCGAGCGGGTGGCCCTTTCTTTCTCTTTTAATCTTCCTTACGGGCTCACCACTGATTGGCCTGATGACTGGCCAGGAAGATACGACGCTGACTATACCAGCCTTAAGACTTTTTTCTGGGTGCCAAGCATTTCTTTTAAACTTAATGACAAGTTTGCCATCGCCGTGGGAGCTCAGCTGGTTTACGCTGACGCCAAAATGGAAAACGCTATAAATGTTTCTCCTTTACCAGACGTAAGAGCCCGTCTTGAGGGTAGTGACTGGGCAAACGGTTGGCTGGTGGCTTTAACCTTTAAACCATGGGAACACACTACTTTTGGCCTCATTTACCGTTCAGAAATCAACCTTGACCTTGAAGGTGTGGCCAGTTACGAAAATGTTCATCCCCTATTGTCTAACGCCTTTAAAAGAGGAGATGGCGAGGTTTTTCTCACCTTGCCTGATACCCTTTCTTTGGGAGTCTCTACCAGGATAATACCTGGGTGGATATTGAGTGCAGACCTTCTCTGGAGCGGCTGGTCTTCTTATGAAAATTTAACCTTTAAGTTTGAGTATCTCCCGGGAACCGGGCTGCCTGGCACTCTGGTTAAACCTAAAAACTGGCATGACCGCTGGGCTTTACGCTTGGGAGCAGAGTATGCTCTTAAGCCCAGCTGGAAGCTTCGCTTTGGTTATGTATATGACCCTTCACCCATTGATGATTATACCCGCGGCCCAGAGCTTCCCACCAACGACCGCCAGCTCTTTAATATCGGTGTGGGTTACCTTAAAGGTAACCTTCAAGTTAATGCCGCTTATACCTATTTAATCATGGATGATGCTTCCACTGCTCCCCTGGGTTCACCGGCTAATAGCTCTGGTCTTGATGGGGACTACGAAGGTGATACGCACATATTTGGCGTGGATGTGAAATTAAAATTCTAACAAAAGGCCCCGTAAGGGGCCTTTCCATAAAGGTTAAGCCAATACCAGCTCGCCTTTAAAGACCTGCATATTTTGGATTATTTTGCCTGTCCCTGAGACTGTTTCGCTTGTCCCGAGCGAAGTGAGGGAGCTCCTCGCAGTGACAAAGTGAGCTTGTCATTGTGAGCTTCCATGCACTCTGTCATGGTGAGCCCTTCTCTCCTACTGTGTCATTACGCGCTTTTTTTCTACTTTGTCCTTGCGAGCCAAGAAGTGTGAAGCAATCTCGCCAAAGCAGTCTCAGCCAAAGCAATCCTTGTCGCGAGGACCCCGCTACCGTACTAATCTCAGGTCCCAAGACCCAGAAATTTTAAAGTCTTTTTTACTGGTAAAAGCCATGATATCCTGACCTAAATTCTCATTAGGGGCTTCCTATGTCCAAAAAAATCCTGGTAACCGGGGGCGCTGGTTATATCGGGTCACACGTGGTTAAACTGCTTTCAGAAAGAGGTTACGAGCCAATAGTACTAGACAATCTTTCTTCTGGGCACCGTGAAGCCGTTTTAGGTGCCAGGCTTATTCAGGGTGATTTAAGGGATAAAGTATTCCTTAAGAATTTTTTTGAGGCGGAAAAGCCCGTTGCGGTAATGCACTTTGCGGCTTACATCGTGGTGCCAGAAAGTGTGGCGGCCCCTCTAAAGTACTACGAGAACAATCTTGCGGCCACAGTTAACCTTTTGCAGGCTTCCGTTGAAAATAAAGTCTCGGCTTTCATTTTTTCTTCAAGTGCAGCTGTTTATGGAATACCAGAAAAAGTTCCAATCCCCGAAGAGCACTCTGTTTCTCCCATTAACCCTTACGGAGCCAGCAAGGCCATGGTGGAGGCCATGCTGGCTGATTGTCATAACGCCTATGGACTTCCCTATGTTTCTTTGCGCTATTTTAACGCCTCTGGAGCTGACCCTTCAGGCCTAATAGGCGAGGCTCACGAGCCCGAAACCCATCTTATTCCTTTGCTCTTACAAACGGCCCTTGGTAAACGTGACAAATTTTATCTCTTTGGCACAGACTACCCCACGCCAGATGGCACCTGTATTCGGGACTTTATTCACGTAAATGACCTGGCGGAAGTGCATATTCTGGCCCTTGAATATCTCCTTGATAAAGGGGAGAGCCTTACTTTGAATTGTGGTTATGGCCACGGTTATTCGGTGAAAGAAGTTCTTGAAGAAACCAGGCGTATTACTAAAAGGGATATACCTTACGAGGTAAAAGAAAGGCGCCCTGGAGACCCACCGGTGCTTGTGGCTGAAAGTGAAAAAATCAAAAAGGTTTTCGCCTTTTCCCCTGGGTTTGATGACCTGACCCGTATTATTGAAACGGCCTGGAAGTGGGAGCTCAATCGGCGCTATTAGTTTTTAAGCTCAAGCCAAAATTCGGTTAAAAAGGGCATTTGTAAGAGCTTGGCCTTTATCCTTTCGGCACGTTCTTTTTGCCCGCAGGCCTTCAAGGCTTTATAAAGGTCTGGATAAAAACCCCAGGCATCAGGTTTTAAAGCTATAGCCTTTTCTATGAGCTTTATGGCGTTTTCGCAATCTTTTAGGCCAAGCCTGGCCTTGCCAAGCAAGAAAAAAGCCTCGGCAGTTTTAGGCGGTGTTTCTAGAAAGACTTTTTCCATCCAGGCGTACTTTTTTTGTTTGAGATAGATAAAAGCTCTAATAACTCTTGCGTTTTCAGCCGGGTCATTTTTGAGAAAAAGAAGAACGCGGTTTTCTAAGTTTTTGTTTTCGCGGGCTATTTTGAAAAGAATGTTATAAGCTTGAGGGGGAAGCCCCCCTTTTTCTTCTCTCAGTTTTTTTAAGTAATTTAAGGCCCTTTCCGCCCAGCCGATATGCATCTCAATTTGGGCCAGCAATAAATAATTTTTCTCTTTTTTGGCCGCCTCGTAAGCCCTTTTTCTTTGGGTAAACCAATTTTTTAAAGGTTTTTTGATGTTCTCAGTGGGTTTTAAACTTGCCAGAGGGTCTCCCAGAAGGACAGTCTGCCAGCTCAAATAAGCCAGAGAACGATAGTAGCTTTCTACTAAGGTTTTGCCTTTAAGGTACGCCGGAAAAAGTAAATGCGGCCTGGCACAGGCGGAAAGATAAGGCTCATAGGCGTTTCCCGAAATGCCGGTTATGCCCAGGCGCACCAGGTCAGCGATGAGGGACTGAGGAGACCCCTGATGAAAATGCTTTCTCCCACGGTTTACCTGCCAGTGAGCTGGAGGCTCAATAAACGTGCGGGCACTGGTGCTTACATAAGTAACCCCAATGGCACCTGGCAAAAACTTGAAATAGAGCTTCCGATCTTTGGGGTAATTGGGGTCATTTGAGCCCCAGGAGGCGTAGCCAATTACCCTTTCGCCTGAAACCAGAAAAGCCGGGTCAAAAGAGGCTTCAATCTCCAGGCCGGGAAAATCCTTAAGAAGTAAGTAAGCAGCGTGCAGCCAGTTGTCACCCGGCCTTGCTGGCCCATTTTTGGCGTCCAATACCAGCGTATAAGGAGGCCGGGTTTCCCTGGTAGCTATGGCCCGTTTTATTAGAGCTAAGGCGTCTTTTTCAGTATAGCCGTCAATACGGGCCACCAGATAAATGTCATAACGGTCGTGCTCAAAAGGCTCATTAACAGCGCTCTGAAAATAGGGGTTAGGTAACCAGCCGTTTTTATTGTAAGGGCCAAAGAGCATTTTGCGGTAGAGCAGGGTGAGTTCAGAATCAACTGAAGCGGCATCGCCATTTTTAGCCACTTTTCCGGCAATTTTGTGAGGCACATCAGGCATAAGAAGAATGACGAGAATTTTATCCTGCCAGCCCTTTTTTTCTAAAAACCGGCGCATAGGGGTTTCAATGAATTTTAGATAAATAGGTCGTGCTATTTCTTCACGCGTGGGCATGGGAAGATAGAGCATGTTTTCAGGAGGAATATGGCGGGCTTTCTGGTAAAAAGCAGCCACTCTTTTAGACTTGGGGCTTTTGGCATTTACCACCACCAATATGCGTTCAGGGCTCAGGTGAGTTTCAAGGGCAAAAGCGTGAGAAGGAAAAAGAACAAAGACAAAAATAAATAGCCAAATTTTTACGCGGAGCATAGAGGGAGTTCGCCTCCGAAGAAAAGATTTTTACCATCGTATAAGATGCGGCTTATTTTTAAAGTAAGGCCCTCTTTTAGGGCTTCACTGAAAAGCCCGGCAAAGAGTGGGTCAATTTCTTCTGCCGGGCGGAAGCAAGTGGCTTCAGGCCTGAAAACAAGCAACCACAGGCAGGCGTTAAGGCCTTTTTGTTTGAGTTCCAGCAGATGCCGCAGGTGTTTTTGGCCGCGGGTGGTAGGGGCATCAGGGAAAAGGGCTATTTCACCCTTAGCCCAGGTGCATCCCTTTACCTCTACCAGCATTTCTTCCTGGGATTTGAATTTTAGAAGATAATCAAGCCTTCCGCCGTCAAATTTAGGCTCAGCCTGAAATTCTTTAAGCCCTGGGAAAATTTCCTGCCCCAGTTTTTTAAGTAAAGCCCCGGTTAAGCGGCGATGATACCCGGAGTTTACAAAGATCCAGTGGTTGTCTTTGCGCGCGGCAATGAGGCTAAAAGCTGTTTTTCTCTTGGGGCTTTGGGCATGTTTTAGTAATACCGGTGTTCCAGGAAACAAAAGGTCAGGTAAGCGCCCGGGGTCATGCACGTGCACCATTACAGTTTTTCCCTTTAGTGCTACCTTTCCTAAAAAGCGATTTGGGCGTTCAAGGAAGATACCTTCTTCGTCAGCGGGGAGCTTCATTATTTTTAAGGCCTTCCAGGATGAATCTTTCAAGGGCCTCCTCCGGTTTGGCTTCTATGGGCAAAAGGTAGCACGGCTCAAGAGCCTGAACAAATTTTTTTAACTTAACAGCGTCTTTTTCTGTAGTGACAAAAACAGAGGCAGAAGCCCTTTCTTTCTGGGCCAGAAGATAATTTATTTTGGCCTGGTCGTATTTAACATGGTCCTCAAAAGGAATTTTCTGCGCTAAAGAAAAGAACTTTTCCGCAGTTTTAAAAAACATTTCTGGCCTGGCCAGACCACAAAAGGCTATGGCCTTTTCTCGCCCTTTTTTAATGGCTTTTTTTTCTCCTTGCCAGAAGTCTTTGAGCTTATAGGGGTTTTCGCTTTCAAAAGGAGACCAGAAAATGGGTTTGCCTAAGTTTTTGAGCTTTTCAGCCAGTTTTTGGGCCTCAAGGTGTTCTGGCAAGCTTTTGGTTATTATAAAGGCACTCGCTCGTTTTAAGGCTGGCCATGGCTCTCGCAAATAGCCAGCGGGAAAGACTTTTTCTTTAAACGGATCGCGCCCAGGTGCCATAAGCACCAGGTCAAGGTCTCTTTGGAGGCGTAAATGTTGAAATCCATCGTCAAGGATTACAACCTCAGCCCCTGTTTTTTCAATGGCCAGGTGAGCACCGGCTACTCTATCTCTGGCCACAATTACCGGGATTTTAGTTTTTAAACTCAGTAAAACGGCTTCGTCACCTATATCTTCCGTGGGGAAAAGCACCTTACCATGGTTGCCGGCAAGTACAGGCCCTTTGATTCGCCCCCGATAACCCCTGGTGACAATGGCTGCCTTAATTCCATGGGTTTTTAAAAACTCGGCCAGCCATATGACCAGAGGGGTTTTCCCTTCGCCACCTAGAGAAAGATTTCCCACGCTTATAACCTTGGCAGGGACTTCGTGGCTTTTTAGTAAACCCCTTTCATAGGCCATATTTCTGGTGCAAATCAGAAAGGAATAAGCCCTTCCCAGAGGCCCCAGCCAGGGAGAAATTTTTTGCCAGAGTTTTTCAAAAGACATCGCCATTACCATTACCAATTACCATAAACATAATATTTCTTCGTCTTTAACTCACGTCCAAAAAGAGGGACAGGCAAAATTCTGTCTCCTGAATTGGCCCGTTCTAAATGAATCTTTGAGTTGGTTATGTCGGCACTTATTATAGCCTATAGCCTCCTTGTTTAGGTGGAGATAATTCGTCAAAGGTTTCTATAAATGTGCTAATTCTTATAGAAAAATTCTATTTGACTTATCTTTTTCTTTATTTATCTAATGTGAATAAGTTAACATTTTAAAGAAAAGATAAGAATTTATCCTTTCAATTAGGTTTAAACAAAAAAATTAGCATTAAAGACGTATTTTTTTCTCACCCTACATTTAATTAATCTATATTAGTAAGGTATAGTTTTAAATAAAACATTTTTGGGAGGGCTTATGTTAAAAAAATTATCACTGATTTTGTTTGGACTGCTTTTAGTTTACGGAAAAGGGTGGGCCATAGAGGTTTACAATAAAGATGGAATGTCTTTTCATTTAGGTTTTTGGGGCCAGGCCTGGTATCAGTATGTTGACGATTACAGAGACACAGATGGTGATAAAAGGGGAGACGAAAATCTTAACGACTTTATGATTCGGCGAGCCTACTTTTATCTTAAAGGCACGGTTAATCCCTGGCTCAGTCTCTTTGTTCATTTTGCAGGAGATCGCCTGGGGCAAGACGGTTTAGATAAGCCTAGTGTGGGTTTAGGTTCAGGCCTGGCATTAAGAGACGGCTGGATAACAGTAAAGCTAGCAGGTGAGGCTCTTATGCTTCAAGCAGGGCGTATGTATATCCCCTTCACACGGAACTATGGAACTACTTCTACTAAAGCTTTGCTAACTACGGATCTTGACTGGGGACAGGGAGGAGTACGAAGTGGTATCTTTTATCCTAGCAAAGTGGGACGAGATGATAGCGTTACTCTCTGGGGAAATCTTGTTGATGGTAAGTTCCAGTATCGTTTTATGGTGGGAGAAGGAGTTGAAGATGGTGATAAAAATCCTGAGGATAATTTAAGATTTGCTGGCCGTATTGCTTTGTCCCTTTTTGAGCCGGAAACAGGCTGGTTTAACAAGGGTACATATCTGGGAAAGAAAAAGGTGCTATCTTTGGGCTTTGGTTTTGATTATCAAGAAGATATTAAGTTTGCTTTGGAAGAGGATGATTATTCGGCTTGGACTCTGGATTTATTCTGGGACCAACCTTTAGGGCCTGGGGCTATTACCTTGGCCTTTTCGTATATTGATATTGAGAACTCTGTTAATGGTATAACTTATACTAATTTAGGGTCAGGTGATGATGGTTCTATCTTCTCTTTCAAAGTGGGGTACTTTTTTCCTGATAAAATTGGCATAGGTCAAATTCAACCTTTCTTTCACTATCAGAATTTTGATGTTGACGGAAAAGATGACACAGATGTCTACGGTTTTGGTTTTAACTACTATTTGAAAGGCCAGGCCAACAAAATTAGCCTTGACTTAACTTTTGTGGATCAGGACAAAGAAACCCCAGAGGCAGAAGATCATTTCATTTTTACCCTTCAGATAGGGGTTGGCTTCTAGCCTTAGATCTTGAATCAAGGAAGAGGGTAAGCGCGAGCTTGCCTTCTTCCTTGATTCTTTTTCCTCTGATACTGCTTTGTCTCTTATGCATGCGCTCCTCGCAGTGCCCAAAAATGGCCTTTTCGCGGTGACAAAAAATCTCTACTAATAAGTGGAGTATTCTTGCAGTTATGTTTGGGGCAGTCATTGCTAGAGAGGCGAAGCAATCCTCGTGAGACGCTAACACAAAAATTTCTCCCTTGCTATTCAAACAAATGTTTGATACAAATGTTTGTATGGATAACGGGGCGGCAGTAAATGTCAAAGAGAGGCTGGTTTTAATAGCAGAGAAGCTGTTTGCAGAAAAAGGTTTTAACAGTGTCAGTGTGCGTGAGATAACCAGTAAGGCCGGGGTGAACCTCGGGGCTATAAATTATCATTTTGGTTCTAAAAAAGGCCTTTATCTTGAAGTCTTTCGCGCGCGCTTTCTTGATAGGGCCAGACGTTTGCGGGGAGCCTTTGAAAAGAACCTTAAAAAAGAAAAAGACTCTTTAGAGGGTGTTATAAGGAGTCTTGCCCGGGCTATATTATGTGGCCCTCTTACCGATGAAGAAAGGACTATTCACTTCAAACTCTTGGTAAGGGAGATGGCCCACCCAACTGAAGCCTTTGATTTGATAACTGAAGAGGCTTTAAAACCTTTGCTTAGTTCCTTTGAAAAGGCTCTAAAAGAATATTTGCCTGCGCTTTCTGAAGAAAAAATGCGTTTGGTGATGCTGAGTGTTCTTGCTCAAATTCTTTATTTTAACTTTGCCAGACCCAAAATTCAGGCGGCCACTGGAAAGACTTTTGATGAAGAATTTAAAAAAGCCCTGGTAGAACATATAGTTGCTTTTTCCCTAAAAGGCATAGAAGGTCTATCATGAAAAAAACGTTATTGATGGGAGTAGTTTTTACATTACAGGGCCTCATCGCGAGGCGACTAAGTCGCCGTGGCGATCTCTCAGGATTGCTTCGGTATCGCTCGGGGAAGAGATTGCTTCGCAACTTCGTGGCTCGCAATGACATCTTTCCCTGTCACTGCAAGGAGCCGGAGGCGACGAAACAGTCCCGAGGATCGTTTTGCTCCGCTCGCGATGACAAGAGAGGAGCTCGTGATGACAGAAGAGGAGCTCATAATGACAGGGAGAAGAAACACCATGAGAGCCCTAATTTTGTGCTCTCATTATTAATGGCCTGTTTTTCTCTGTTGTTTATGTTTTCTGTGGCACAGGCCCAGTCTAAACTCACCCTTGAAAAAGCCATAAGCCTTGCCCTTAAAAACCATCCTTCTATAAAGGCCCAGAAAGATGTCTTAACTGCTTCTCGTTTTGCCAAAGACGCTACCAAAGCCAACCGTTGGTTTAAGGCCAATCTTATTGTTCAAGCAGAACGTCACAACGACCCAGTAACTATCACCTCTATAAAAGGGCCTGGTCAGTTCCCTCCTTTTAGCCGGGATATTTACTTCTGGCAGGTTGAGGCCACTTTCCCTCTATACGAAGGCGGGCGGGTGGCTCAAGAAGTAAAGATTAAAGATCTTGAAATCAACATAAGACAGAGCCTTTTAAGGCAATCCACTGAAGACCTTATAGCCAATGTAAAGCAACTCTTCTTTCAAGTGCTTTATCTTAAAAGTCTTGTTAAGGCGCAAAGGGAACTTTATCACCTGCTTAAAGAGCAATACCATGATGCCAGCTTAAAATACCAGGTAGGTAGAATTGCCAGGCTTGATCTTCTTTACTTCAAAAGGGCCCTAGAAGAAGAAAAAGCCTTACTTTTGGCCAGTGAAAGTAACCTGCACCTGGCCAAAAAACTTCTCGCCCTGGTCATTGGTCTTGAAGATAATTCTTTTGAAGTTTCTGGCCACTTAGAACCTTTAAAAAATGTGAACATTAAGTCTTTTTCGGCTGAGAAGTTTTTAGAGGAAAGGCCAGACGTAAAAGCCGCTCGCTTAAAAGTTAAACAAGCAGAAGCTGCTATTTCGCGAGCTAAGAGAGAGTATTTGCCAACTATATCCGCTTTTTCTTCTTATGGTCGGCGAGCCGGGGCTGGACTCAATAATGACGAAGAAGTATGGGTGGCTGGCGTGCGGTTAAACTGGTCAATATTTGATTCCGGGGTTAAAAGAAACTTGCTCAAAGAAAAGCAGGCCCTCTGGCTAGCTGCTAAAGAAGAGCTTCAAAACCTTAGACTTTCTGCTTCACAGGAAATAATTTCAGCTGTAAGCCAAATAAACCTGGCTAAAAGCCAGGTAAACCGCCTTAAAGCCGCTGAGGAATTTGCCAGAGAAGCATATAAGCGAGAGGCCCTACGCTATCAGGCTGGTGCAGGCTCTATAAATGACTTATTGCAGGCCCAGGAAGCCTGGCTGCGCACCAAATCAAACCTGCTTAAGGCCTACTATGACCTTAATACCGCTGTTGTTTCCTTTGAACTGGCCACCGGGCAAATAGCCAAGGAGTTCTCAAATGAATAAACTTAAACCTTTTCTAATATTGCTGGTTGTTTTTCTTTTGATTTTCGGGGCTTTGCGTGTTGTTAACCTCAAAAAAGAAGCTCTTAAAAAGGTTAAACCTCCCCAGAAAGTACCTCTTTCCGTTGAAGTGGCCAGGGTAGCTAAGGGCACACTTGAAGTACGTGAAAATTACTTGGGAACTATTATCCCTGTGCACCAGGCCAACATATCCACCAGGATATCCGGCTACATTTTGAAGATCACCAAGTATGAAGGGGAAACAGTTAAAAGAGGAGAGCTTTTAGTTGAGATAGAAGCCAAAGATATTGAAGCCAGGCTGGGTGTCCTTAAAACACAATTGGCTTCGGCCCAAACAGAACTTTTAGTGCGTAAAGGCATTTTTGAGCGCAACCAAAAACTCCTTGAACATGAAGCCATTTCCCGGGAAGCTTTTGACCTTTCAAAGGCGGCCTACCAGGCTGCGCTTTCAAAGGTGGAACAGCTAAAGCAAGAGATAGAAGCGGCTAAGGTTAATCTTTCCTATGCTGTTATTAAGGCTCCTTTTAATGGAGTAGTTACCAGGCGTTTCAAAAATCCTGGAGACATGGCCACTCCTGGGGCTCCCATTATAACACTTGAAGATCCCAAAGCAGGGTATCGCCTTCTGGTAAATATTCCTCAGGAAAAGGCAGTTTCAATTACTCCTGGCGCCAAAGTCTATCTCGTGCTTGGGGACAGGCAAAAAATCGCCAGAGTTCATAAGGTTTATCCAGCAGTGTCTAAAGAGGCCTTAGCCACGCTGGAAATCAGGTTAAAAGATAGGCCTTTTTCTTTGCCAAGTGGAGCCTCTCTGGGAGTAGAGGTGGTGTTAGCTACCCCTAATGGTTTTATTCTGCCGGTTAAAGCCCTTGTGCCCGGGAAATCCCCGGGGGTTTACGTGCTGGCCAAAAATGGGCTTAAGTTTGTCCCGGTGAAAGTACTTGGCCAGAATAAAGGTCTTATGGCTGTCTCTGGAAATCTCAAAGAAGACGAGCGGGTGGTTGTGGGAGACCCTGGACTTCTTTTAAGGCTCTATCCGGGTCAAAAAATTATCCCAGTTAAAGGAGGCCATGATGAAAGTATTTAAACTTGATGAGACCCGCATATTTGAAAAAGATTTAAACAAGTTTTTAGTGCACGATTCTCCTTATTTTCGGATAATCAACTTCAATATTAAGGCTGGTAAGGTCTTTCCCGTACATTCTCACCCCGTAGAAGGTGAACTCAGTATCGTGGTGCTTGAAGGTGAAGGCTTTTTCCTGGGAGATGAAGGATCTAAAACTCCAGCCAAACCAGGAGACATCTTTATTTGCTCTATTGATGAACCTCACGGCATGGAGGCCAAAACTGATATGCGCATTCTGGTAACCATAGCTCCACCGCTATAAGGAAAAAAATATGACCTTTGTAGAACGTTACCTTAGGTGGCCACATCTTATTCTCGCCCTGTTGTTTCTGGGAGTGGTGCTGGGTGTAAAAAGCTTCCGGGAACTTCCCTTAAATCTTTTTCCTGATGCCAACTATCCCCAAATAGTGGTAGTGCTTTCTCTGCCCGGAGCTTCAGCCGAGGATGTAGAACAGGAAGTGGTTATCCCTGTGGAAAAAGAGCTTGCCACTCTTTCTCTGGTGCGCAAAGTGCGTTCTGTGGCAAGAGATGGGGTAGGAGTCCTTTCAGTAGAATTTGAGTATGAAAAAGGGCTCTCTGCAGCACAGGTGGACGTTTCATCTGCCCTTGACCGCATTTTAAGTGACCTTCCCCGAGGGCTTTTGCCGCCACGTATTTTTAAAGTAAGTGACGCCACCAATCCCGTAATGACTGTGGCTATAACCCCACGGCCTGGTTCAAATCTTTCTCTTGCCGAAGTAAGACGTCTGGCTGAAGAATACCTCAAACCCGCCCTGCTAAATGTGCCTCAAATTGGCGATGTAGAAGTATTTGGGGGCTATAAGCCCGAAGTAAGGGTTGAAATTAAAAGGGACGCTCTTGCTCGCTATGGCTTAAACCTGGCCAGTATAACGGCTGCTCTTTTCTCGCAAAACAGCAATCTTCCTGCGGGTATAGTAAGGTCAAAAGATAGCGAGATTTTTATAAAAATTCCCGGAGAAATAACAGAACCAGAGCAGCTGAGAGACATTGTTATTCCACTAAAAGGAAAGTCCATCCGTCTTGGAGATATTGCCAATATAACTCTTGCCCATGAAGATAGAAATAGCTTGTTTCATGGTAACGGGAAACCAGCCATAGGCCTTAATGTTTTAAGGCCAGAAAATGGCAACGTTATGGCTACTATTGAGGCGGCAGAAAAGGCCTTAAAAAAACTTCAGGCCAAATATCCCGAGCTCAACTTTTCCATAGCTGATACCCAAAAGAACATAATCAAGACTTCGCTTTCCAATCTGATAGGGGCATTAAGAGACGCCATAATCCTTACGGTAGCTGTAATCTTTCTTTTAATGGCCAGAGTTAGGGCTACTCTTTTAGCGGCTGTTTCCATCCCTGTAACTTATTTTCTTACTTTCTTTTTTATGAAACTGTTTGGCCTTGAGCTTAACATCGTTACCATGACGGCGGTTATTCTGGCAGTGGGCCTTCTGGTTGATGACTCCATCGTGGTGGCTGAAAATATAGAACGCCACCTGCGCGAAAAGGGCCTTTCCCCAAGGCAGGCGGCTATCTCGGGCACGCAGGAGATAATGCTGGCAGACCTCTCAGGTACTTTTACTACCATTCTGGTGCTAATTCCCATAATGTTCGTTGGCGGCTATGTGGAAAAGATTTTACGGCCGCTGGCCATGGTATTAACCATGGCGCTTACGGCTTCTTACATTGTTTCGGTGACTATTATTCCTCTTCTTGCACCCTATGTGTTGCGAAAAGGGGAGCCATCACGGCTTGAAAAATTCCTTTCCCGTTTAAGCGAAGGGTTTCTAGAAAAATTTAGGGCCTTTTACCTTACCCTTTTCAGGTTTGGCGTTCGCTACAAAATAGTTCTTGTTATGCCAGCTATCCTTCTCATGGTGCTCAGTGTAAAAAAAGTTATGCCTCTGGTAGGGCGAGATCTTATGCCTCCAATGGATACCGGGATAGTCAAAGTCTCTTTTGAAGTAACGCCCAATACCCCTATAGAAGAAGCTGAAAAGATAATTAATCAAATGGAAAAGGAACTCGTTAGTTATCCGGGCTTTATTCGTATGGCCACAGTTATGGGCTCAGAGCCAGGGGTGATAAGTTTTGGAGCTGACCGTACGCCCAGGCAGGGAATTATAACAGTCCATTTTGTAGATCGCTTTCATCGTAAAGAAAACATCTGGCAAATAGAAGACGATCTTTACCAAAAATTTTTGAAAATTCCAGGCCTAAAGACCCTTCATGTGTTTGAATTCGGGGCTACTCCTCTTTCCTCTATCGCCGCACCGGTAGATGTGATGGTTTCAGGCTATAACCCTCGTATTTTGCATCACCTGGCCCTGGAAATAGAAAAAAGACTTTATAAAGTACCAGGGCTTGTTAGTCTTTCTCATACGTGGGATTTTGACCGCCTGGAATATCTAATAAAGCCAGATATAGAAAAACTTTCTGCTTATGGTCTCACACCCGAAATTCTTGCCCGTGAGATCTATATGGGTTTTTCAGGGGGCAAGGCCTCTTTCTGGCGCATACCCGAAGAACGCCCTTACGCCATAAAGGTGCGCTTTTCTCCTGCGGAGAGAAATTCTCTTGATGATCTTTTAAATTATCTTGTGCCTACTCCTAAAGGTCCGGTGCCTTTGAGGGAAATAGCCACTGTGGAAAAAGATTTCGTAAGAAATGTTATTGTGCGCGAAAATTTATCCCCTGTTATTGATGTCCTGGGTTATCGCCGTAAAACCGCTATAAGCCATATTCAGGCCGGCGTAGGAAAGGCCCTATCGGACCTCAAAATTCCTTCAGGGTATAAGGTTTCACAAGAAGGCGAAGTAAAACCCATGCAAGAGTCTTTCGGCCGCCTAAAAGACGCCCTTATACTTTCGTTGATACTTCTTTATTTTTCTCTGGTTCCCACTTTCAGGTCTTTCAGACATCCTATAACTATAATGGTGGCCATTCCTCTGGCTTTGATTGGGGCTATCTGGGGGTTATTGCTGGTGGGCAGGCACTTTTGTATGCCAGCTTCCATGGGTATGATTCTTCTATCTGGAGTAGTGGTTAATAATTCCATTTTGTTACTTGATTTCATTGAAAAGGCTCGAGAAAAAGGAAAAGACTTAAGAGAAGCAGTGGAAGGAGCTATTCGCGCAAGAACCAGGCCCATTTTAATGACCGCCCTTTCCACCATAGCCGGCATGATACCCATTGCCGCTGAACGGGCTATCGGGCTTGAGCGCCTATCGCCTCTGGCAGTAGTGGCCATTGGCGGCCTACTGGTAGGAACTGTGCTAACCCTTGTTTATGTACCGCTTTTTTACGTGTTTCTGGAAAAACTTCGTACCTCAGGCTCCAAAGGGATAAGTCTTCTAAAGGGCGTGTTCTGGTCAAGAGTCTAGTCAGCCTTACACAAGGAAGCTCCCTAAAGGAGCTTCCTTGTAAAGTTCAGGTTAGGCAGCGGCCAGGCCTTCGCGTCTGGCCATCTCAACCAATTTGGCAATACGGTCTTGAATAGGTGGATGGGTGGAAAAGAGCTTGTAAAAACTGCCACCAGACAGCGGATTAACAATGAACATCTGGGCCTGAGCCGGGTTTACCTGCATTGGCACCTGGCGGTTCCAGGCCTCTAGCTTTTCAAGGGCCCGGGCTAGTGAAAGCGGGCAACGGCAAATTTTAGCTCCAGTAGCATCAGCAAGATACTCACGGCTGCGGCTTACCGCCATTTGAATAATCATGGCGGCAAGAGGTGCGAGAAATATCATTAAAAATATGCCCACATAACCCAATACGCCGTGATCTTCCTCGTCATCTCCAGAAAGGCCGCCAAAAAGCAAAGACCAGGAGGCCATATCAGCTAAGTAGGCGATGGCTCCAGCAATCACCGCTGCTATAGACGAAATCAGAATGTCCCGGTTTTTAATGTGAGCAATTTCATGGGCTAAGACCCCTTCAAGTTCGTCTCTGTTGAGAATTTGCATAATTCCTCTGGTAACTGCTACCACGCCTTTTTCCGGGTTCCTTCCTGTAGCAAAGGCATTCGGTGTTTCAGTATCCATAATGAAAACCCTGGGCTTGGGAATGCCCGCCTGAGCAGCGAGTTTGGCTACCATATTGTGTAGTTCAGGGGCTTCAGCTGGAGACACTTCTCTGGCTCCAGTCATCTTGAGAACCAGCTTATCAGAGTACCAGTAAGCAAAGAAATTCATCGCTCCAGCTAAAATAAGCGCAATAATAGCTCCAGTTTTACCACCCAGCAGTTGACCACAGATTACAAATAACGCAGTCAAAGCAGCGAGTAGAATAAAAGTTTTAAGCGTGTTATACACGGCTTACCTCCTCAACATTGTTTTTTATTAAAAATAACTAATATAAAATTCCCTTTTTTTCAAGATTTCTGAAGAAAAAGATTGAAATGAGCTACGCACATTAAATATAAGGCGGCGGTTTCAGCTCTCAATATCAAATGGCCTAAGCCTGCGGGTTTGAACTGGTGTTTTAATAATAAAGCAGCTTCTTGCCGGGAAAAGCCGCCTTCAGGCCCGGTTATAAAACAAGCGCTTTTTACCTTTAGACTGGTTTTTAAGGTTTCAGCCAGGGTTTTTTGGCTTTCTCTTTCATAGGCAAACACTTTGAGGTCAGCTGTTATCTTTGCCGCTTTACTGAGCGGAAGGGGTTCCTTTATATGGAGAGGCCAGAGCCGGCGGCATTGTTTAAGGCTTTGCCTGGCCCTTTTTTCTAGCTTGGCCGTTAAATTGGGGCCAGGTTTAACCACGGTTCTTTCAGTTAGAACAGGAATTACCTCATAAACTCCAAGTTCTACGGCTTTTTCCACCAAAAAAGAAAGCCAGTCTTTTTTAAGCAAGGGAAGAAGGAAGATTAGTTTAGGTTTTAAAGGTTCTTCATATCGTAAAAGGCTTTCAGCCTTAACTAAAACCCCAGCTTTATCAATTTTTAAAACTTTTCCAAGATATTCCCGGCCTTCTAAGTCAAGAAGAGCTAATTTTTCTCCTGCTTTCAAGCGCAATACATTTTTTAAGTGATGACTTTCTTCAGGATTTAGCCAGTAAGGAACCCCCGGTTTTATTCCTTCAGCTAAAAAACAGGCTAGGTCTTTTGAAAGGCAAGCATGGTCCATTCCTTAAATTCCCGGTCAATTTTTTCCGCATAAAGTTTAAGCCCCAATGATAAGTACTTTTCTTTGAGTTTAGGAGCTTCTTCTTTTAAAAAGCCAGACAAAAGGATAAAACCTTTGCTGTTTAACAATTCGGTAAGTTTTTCGGCCATAAGTTCTAGCTCGTAAGCTGAAATATTGGCACAAATCAAGTCAAACCCTGAGAAGATTTCCCAAACCGGAGTGGTGGAAACAAAAACTTTGTCGTGTAAGTGATTGCGGAGGACATTTTCTCTAGCCACTTCAGCCGCTTCTGGGTCAATATCAATGGCAATTACTTCTCTGGCTCCCAGCTTAGCCGCTGCTATGGCCAGGATGCCCGTGCCTGTACCTACGTCTAACATGGTGGGATCTTTGAGTAGTTCTTTTTCAAAAATTTCTTCCAGTGTCTCAAGTATTAAATAGGTTGAAGGGTGATGCCCGGTACCAAAGGCCCTTCCCGGATCTATTTCAATAACAATGTCTTCTGGCTCAGGCACATAAGCTTCCCATGAGGGTTTTATAACCAAACGTTTTCCCACTTTTATGGGCTTAAAATAGACCTGCCAGGCCGTTTCCCATTCTTCTTCAGGTAGAGGCTGATGTTCAAGCTTGAATTCATGTTCTGGATAAAGCTCCTCAAGAGAGGCAAGATAGGCGTAAATTTTTTTTATTAAACCGGTTTCCGCCTGTTCGGGAGCAAGGTATCCCGTAACTTTTACTAAAAGAGTTCCCTCAGGATGCGGTTCTACGTCTTCACACTTTACACCGTGGCCTGTGGTTTCTACGAAGAAATTGGCCACAGCATCACTCAATTCCGCAGGTACCACTACGGATATTTCCAGCCAAATACGTTGTTTAGGTTCTTTCATGATTTCAAATAGTAAGCACAAAACTCTTGCCTTTCAAAGAATTTTTTGGCATCATCTTCCTATGCCGTTAAAAAAGACTTGGACAGGTTTAAAAGGGACGGGGCGAGAGCGAGCAAGTGTATTTTTAGCAGTTTTTTTCTCTTTAATTTCCACCTTCCTTTTTTACCAGAACATTAAACTTAAACAGGAAATAAAAAGTCTTAAAAAAGATATTACTTCTCTTGAAACAGAAGTCCTTTCTCTAAGGCTTAGAGAAAAAGAACTTGAAACCCAGATTGACCAGCTTGAAAAAGAAAAAGAAGAACTCCTTAACCAGGCGGTAGGGGCTTTGCGCCAGTATGACCGTTACGTTAAAAAGGTGGTACGTCAGCTCGGGCTTTCGCGCCATTTTAGAGTTTCCTCAAATAAAGCCGTTGGTGGGCCTTATCTTCCACCCAAAAAAGAATATGAAATTCTGGTAACCAAAATAAATGAATATTTGTTAAAGCTTGACAAAATCCCCATAGGCAAGCCTGTTAAAGGTTATATATCTTCTTATTACGGGTATAGGAGAGATCCTTTCACTAAAAAGCGGGCTTTTCATTCAGGGATAGACTTAGTTGCCCGCTACGGAGCTCCTGTTAGGGCTACGGCAGATGGTGTGGTTTACCAGGTAGGCTATACCAGGGCCCTCGGTCGGTACGTGAAAATCAGGCATGCTCATGGCTTTATGACAGTTTACGGGCATCTTCGTAAATATGTAGTCAAAAGAGGAGAACAGATTAAAAAAGGAGAAATAATCGGTTACGTAGGGAATACTGGCCGAAGCACAGGCCCTCATGTACACTATGAAATCAGGCGCTGGGGAAGAAGTCTAAATCCTTTGAGATTTGTTAGAGCAGAGAAAAAACTTGCCAAGGTAACCTCTAAAGTCAAAATTTCTGAGACCATTTCTTTAAAGAAAACAAAACAAAGTTAAGTTATTAGACCTTTCCAAAGCTTAGAAACAGGGATTACTTCGGCTATCAGCGCAGTCTCGCAATGATTTTTTCCTTTGGAATTGCAAACCCGTACTAAAGCATTTACAAATGTTCCATTTATGGAAGACAAAAAGATAAAAATTCCTTGGCCTTATAGGACCAGTCTTCTTTGGCCAATTTTTCATGAGGAATTTTGGGTGGACATAGTTTTCTGTTAATTATGTCGTTAATAACTTTAACCCACTCTTCAGGGGTTTCAGCTATTACCACGTAGGGTTCAAATTTTTTAATTTCTTTTAAAGGAACACCTACTATTGGTTTCCCTGTGGCAAGATATTCTTTTAGTTTAAGGGGGTTAATAGTTTGGGTAAAGCTATTTACGATATAAGGAAGAATAAGTATATCCATAGACTGAAGAGTTGAGGGAACCTGTTCATAATCAATAGGAGGAATATAATAAAAATTACTGTATTTAATTGAAGTCATATCTATTTCATTTCTACCTATAAAAACAAAATTGATATTAAGAAGATTTGACAATATATGTCTTATTAAATTCAAGTTTAGACGAGCATCAATAAGTCCTATATATCCTATTCTAGGACGAGGAATTTTTTGTAAGGTTAGTGGTTCTTGTAAAATTGGTTTATGAAAAAGTTCAAAATCAAAACCATGAGGTAAAAAATATATAGGTTTTTGATATCTTTCTAATCGCTTAAAAAGCTCTTCTGATGTAGCCACAAAAACATCACTTTTCCTTATAAGCTCCTCTTCCATTTTGAGGATTAAGTCTTTTTCGTGGCCAGGCCAATTGGCAAAATCGTCAACACAGTAGTAAACCACCCGCCTTTCCCCGAAGGCTCCAATGTAGTCGCAGGCGTTAGGCACAGTGGTGACTAATATGGGCCTTTCAAGCCCGCGGCGTTTAAGTTCTTGCCTCACGGCCTTTATGACCGAATGGCGATTGATCTGGCGGAAAAAGCCCTTGTTATAAGGAATCATGGGAGGCTGTATCACTGATAAGTTTTCTGGTAACATCTGCCTGGAAGCTTTTTCCCTGCGGGGAAAAAACATCCTTTTTAATTTGCGAAAACCTTTAGCCAAATCGGCTTTACAAAAGCGGGGAAGGCGCATGCCAACGGTGTTTACCCAGATGACCGGATACTCTTTTACGATGTGTCTAAAAATATGCTGGCAGCTTGAGGGATGTTCGCCCCAGTCATCGGCAAAAACCAAGAATGAAATCTTTTCAGAAGGCATGGTGATCACCAGCTTTTTTTAGCAAAACCTAACCGGCGTAAATGTTCGCGCAAAAGGCGCTCCTCTTCCTCTATGGCAGTTGGATCTATATTATTTTCTGTAGCCGGTATAAACCCTTTTTCTTCAAGATAAGAAATTATTTTCTGCATACTTTCTTCAACGGTTTCTTTGTCAGTAAAAACCTCTATTTCGGGGTTTTTGGGTGGTTCGTAAGGATCAGAAATACCAGTGAAGTTAGGAATTTCTCCACGGCGAGCCTTGGCATACAAACCCTTCACATCGCGTTTTTCAACCACTTCAAGGGGGCAGTTACAGAAAACTTCAATGTAATTGGGAATAAGTTTGCGATTTAGCTGGCGGGTTTCTTCGTAAGGAGCAATGGCCGCCACCACACTAATTATTCCGTGTTTATTTAAAAGCCAGGAGAGAAAACCGATACGCTTTACGTTAATATCGCGTTCCCGTTTGGTAAAACCCAATTCCTGGCTGAAGTTGGTGCGGATAATGTCTCCATCAAGAAGTTCGGCCTTAAGGCCACGCCTTTTTATTTCCAGATAAGTCCTTCTGGATAAGGTAGATTTTCCAGAACCAGAAAGCCCGGTAAACCAGATAGTGAATGCTTCCACTTAAACCTCCTTAATTACTAATGGGATCATTTTTTACATTACAGAGCGTCATCGCGAGGCGACGTAGTCGCCGTGGCGATCTTTGATCCCTTCGCTACTGCTCAGGATAAAGATTGCTTCGCTTCGCTCGCAATGATAACTCAAAAATTATCATCTATTTCGCTCTCATTAATTAAAGATACCCGCCTCTTTGAAAGGTTCATCTGGATTATATAAATCTTTTCGGCTACCTAAAAGCTTTTTTCAAAAAAATTTTAACTGGCATCAAAGTATTTTGGCTCTTTAAAATTTCGTGTTAAAAAAATTGTGGGGAACTTATGATAAATATTAACTAAAAACTATTAAAAAATTAAAAAATAATTTATAATTTTGGGGTGGGCGAGGAAATGGAAAAGAAAAGGGTTTTAATTGTAGAAGACGATACTGGCGTTCGCGAAGTACTGGCGGAATTTTTTAGTCTGCTTGAATTTGAAGTCCATCAGGCAGGCAACAGTCAGGAAGCTGTGAAGCTTATAAATAACGAAGAATTTTCTATATATCTACTTGATATCAAGCTCCCCCAAATTGATGGCCTTGAGTTAGCCCGCTATATAAGAAAAATAACAGACAAACCGATTATTTTTCTAACCGGGCTCATTAATGATCATACAAAAACATTGGCCGAAGAATTTACTAATTCTTATTATTTGCGGAAACCTGTTACTTTTGAAATGTTAAAAAATATTCTTGAAGAACTAGGAGTGGCTTAATGTTACGTTTTTTAATATGTTTTTTTCTCATAGTGTTTTTCCCTTTTATTTCCTGGTCGTTTGATTTTGGCGTTTTGAAGCAAAGGCTTATATCAGAAGGTTTTTCTCCTTCATATATAGAGAAAGTTTTTTCCCGTCCAGAAGTAAAATTTCTTCCTCAGATAATGCCCAAAAAGCTACTACACGATGAATATAAGTTAAATTATGCCCAGTTTTTAAAACCTGAACGGGTAGCCCGAGCTCAAAAGTTTTTGCAAGAAAACTCTGAACTTTTATCTTCTCTTGAGAAACGTTTTGGTGTGCCTAGAGAGGTACTGGTGGCCATCTTTTTAGTAGAAACAGACCTTGGCCGCTATACTGGAAAATATGAGACTTTTAACGTGCTGGCCAGTATGGCTGTAGCTTCTGATTGGGAAACAGTCAGAGATTTTCTCCCTGAAGGCCTTTCTCTTGAGGAAGAAAAGCGGCTAAAGGCTTTTATGGAAAGGCGAGCCAGATGGGCTTATAAAGAACTAATAGCTTTTTTGCGTTATGCTTATGAGTACAATATTGATCCACTTGCTATAAAAGGCTCAGTTTTTGGAGCTTTTGGGCTTCCTCAGTTTGTGCCTTCTAGTCTCCTTTCTTACGGTTATGATTGGAATGGAGATGGAAAGGTAGATTTATTTAACCTGGAAGACGCCCTGGCTTCTATGGCGAATTATCTGGCACGTCATGGTTGGGGAAAGGCCAGAGATTATCAAACTCAGCTAAAAGTAATCATGACTTATAATAAGAGCCGCCCTTATGCTGAAACAGTCTTAAAACTTGCTGAGAAGTTAAAACATGCCACCGGATAAAGAAGAGTTTGCCCGCCGAGTAACTCTTTTAGCCCGTTATCTTTCAACTAAAGGTCTAGACACTGCTCTTATTCGCTATCCCTTAAACATTTTTTATTTTACAGGCGCTTTTATTGATGGACATCTGGTTATAACGCAAAAAGCAGAAACTTTTCTGCTGGTTTATCGTACTCTGGGAAGGCCAGATCTGAAGCCCTTTGGTAAAGTTATTCCCTTTCGTTCTTTTAAAAAACTTCCGGATTTTTTGTCTGAGCTGGGTATTAAAATAATAGGCCTTGAGGAAGACCGCCTCCCTCTTAGCCAATACCGGCGATACCAGAAGCTTCTTTCAGCCTTTGAGCTTGGAGATTTAGGCGAAATCATTAAGAAAATTCGAGCTATCAAAAGCCCTTATGAGATAAACTGTCTCAAAAAAGCTGCGGAAAAACTTTCTGATGCTATCTGGAATTTTTTACCTAGACTTAAACCTGGCCAGAGCGAACTTGAGGCCGCTGGTTTGCTTGAGGCTGAGCTCAGAAAAAGGGGCTATCCGGCGTTTACCCGCACTTATGGTTTTGGCCAGGAACTTGCCTATGGTCATCTTCTTTCGGGAAAATCCGGGGTAATACCCGCTTATGTTACCACCGGTCAAGGGGGCCAGGGAGTATACGGTTTCCCACAAGGGCCTTCAGAAAAGAAGATTAAGGCAAACGAATTAATTCTTATTGATTATGCCGGCTGGCACGAGGGATACATGATTGACCAGAGCCGTCTTTTTTATTTTGGGGAAATTCCTGAAAAAGCCGTTGAAATTTACGCTAAAGTTTTACTCTTGCTTAATGAGCTTGAAAACTTCCTGCGCCCTGGGACAAGCGTAAGGGAGTTATATGAAACAGCTTTTAACAAAGCCAAGGAGTTGGGAATAAGTGATTATTTTATGGCTCACGGTCCAGAGAAGGTGCCTTTTGTAGGCCATGGGGTAGGGCTTGAAATTGACGAGTGGCCCCCTATTGCTTCCCTGGATATCCCTCTTGAAGAGAACATGGTTATAGCCCTTGAACCAAAATGCCATGTGCCTGAAATAGGCCTTGTAGGTATAGAAGACACTTATTGGATTACGAAAGACGGTGCCGAAAGGCTTACCTCTTTTCCGCGGAAGCTGATTAACCTTGAAAGCATATCTATGACTTAAGCTCTATCATGCTAGGATGCCTTTCCAAAAAACTAGACCTTTAAGATGTAAAAGTTTAGACTTTATCTGACAGTCA
>NZ_LSFI01000016.1 GCF_001642325.1 Thermodesulfatator autotrophicus
TTTTCGGACACAATTACTGAAATACTACCCAGCAGGAAAGTACGACTTGTAATGATAGGAAAAATATTGAGAGCACTTTTACATTACAGGGTATTGTCACGTGGGACGAGTCGTCGTGGCGATCTCTGATCCCTTCGCTACTGCTCAGGATAAAGATTACTTTGCCACTTTGTGGCTTGCAAATGACAGGGAAAGGGACTCTCAATGACAGAAAAGGAATTCTCAATGACAGGGAAGGGGCTAGCGGTGATAGCCCCAAAATAGTTACCGGTTATGGTCATAAAAATAAAAACGAGAGGCCCGAAGGCCTCTCGCTTAGGAGGAGGGAGAATTAAGCTCCTAAGCAGGATTTTAGGTCTGTTTCAGGGTCTGAAATGGGTTTTATGTCATATTTTTCAGCCAGAAACTTTAATACATTGGGAGAAAGAAAGGCTGGAAGACTTGGTCCAAGATAGATGTTTTTTATCCCCAGGTAAAGCAGAGTTAAAAGAATAGACACGGCCTTTTGCTCATACCAGGAAACAATAAGCGAAAGAGGGAGCTCGTTTACATCTACATTGAAAGCCTTGGCCAGTGCCAGTGCTACCTGAATAGCCGAGTAAGCATCATTGCACTGCCCCATGTCAAGCAGGCGTGGTAATTCTCCGATAGTGCCAAGATCTTTGTCAAAAAAGCGAAATTTGCCGCAACCAAGGGTTAAAACCACGGTATCTTTAGGTGTTAGTTCCACGAACCTGCTGTAGTAGTTGCGGCCGGGCTTGGCTCCGTCACAACCGCCTACCAGAAAGAAATGCTTAATGGCACCGCTTTTTACCCCTTCAATAACTTTATCTGCCACGGAAAGCACAGTTTCATGGGCAAAGCCTGTTAGCACCTTGCGGCCGTTAGCATCCTCTTTAAAGCCTTCCATCTTCTGGGCCATATCTATAACTTCTGAGAAGTCATGACCTGAAATATGTTTTACTCCAGAAAAGGCCACCGGTCCCATGGTGAAAACCCGATCTTTATAAGATTCTTTGGGCGGCATAAGGCAATTGGTGGTCATGACAATAGGTCCAGGGAACTCAGGAAACTCTTTTTGCTGATTTTGCCAGGCAGTACCGTAATGGCCGTAAAAATGCTCAAACTTTTTGAGTTCAGGATAACCATGAGCCGGAAGCATTTCCCCGTGGGTGTAAATGTAGATTCCTTTGCCTTCGGTTTGCTTGAGAAGTTCGTATAAGTCCTGCAAATCATGGCCAGAAACCAGGATAGCCTTGCCAGCTTTATGTCCCAGAGGGACTTCCGTAGGCTTGGGAACACCGAAGTTTTTGTGGTTGCCCCGGTCAAGCAGTTCCATAGTTTTTAAATTTACTTTACCAAGCTCAAGCACCATGTTTACCCAATCTTCAAGGCCCAGGTCGTCTGATTCAAGGGTGGCCAGGGCTCGGTGTATGTATTCATAGACCATGGGATCCTCTTCACCGAGCTTGGCAGCGTGATACTGGTAAGCGGCTATCCCTTTTAAGCCGTAAATAGTGGTCAGCTTGAGAGAGAAAATATCAGGATCTTTGGCCGTTTCAGGGCGAGGTTCAATTTGTTCGGCTGTTTTCAAAAGTTCCTTATGGTCTTTCGGAGGGTTAAAGCTTGCTGAGCCATCTTCTGGAACTTCTCCGTTTTTAGCCTTAACCTTTTCTTTGAGCTGTTCTCTTAGCTCAATGGCTTTAAAAATGTAGTTTTTGATAGACTCAGGGTCAAAATTAACGTTGGTTAAGGTGGTAAAAAGGGCCTCACAGGTAAAAAAGTTTACGTCTTTTTCATCTATTCCCACCTTGCGGCCAGCCTGAGCCACCTTTCCAAGTCCCTGTAAGGCATAAATCAAAAGGTCCTGTAAAACGTCGGTCTCGTGGCTTTTTCCACAAACGCCAATTTTAGTGCAGGCAACACCTTTGGCTGTTTGTTCACACTGATTACAAAACATTATCTCTACCTCCTAATCTTATTTTCCTACAAAATAACTAGGAACTTTATAGGAGGCCTTGACCTATATCAAGAAATAAAAATTTCTTGGGGAAAAAGTTTTTTAAGACTACCACCTGGGTAGCGCAAGGCCCAGAGTCCTGCTTCCCTTGCGCCCAAGACATCGTCGTTTAAGTTATCCCCTATCATTAGGGCTTTTTCTGGTGGAGTATTAAGTTTCTGGCAGGCAAGTTCAAAAATTTGTGGGTCAGGTTTCATCAGGCCCACTTCACAGGATACGATAACATCTTCAAAGAAATGGCTGAGCCCAAAGGCCGAAATAAGGCGGATAAGCCTTTCGTCCCAGTTAGAAATAATAGCCAGCCTGCGGCCAGAGGCCTTAATAGCTGAAAGTGTTTCTTCGGTATCTGGGGACAGGCGAAAATATTCAGGCCTGGCAAAAATCTCATATCCCTTTAGATAAGCGGTTTCTGGGTCTTTGAGTTCGCCAAAGTGGCTAATAGTTTCTAGAAAGACCTTTCGCCAGCCTTCAAAACAGCTTTCAGGGGAGGCCTCAAAGCTCCCCCGGTGTTTTAAATAGGTTTTTAGAAAAGTTTTATTAAGCTCGTGAGGGTTCACTTTTAACCCAAACTCTTGGCATATTTCTGCATAAATTTGGCCCACAGAGGGGGTGATATGAAAAAGTGTTCCCTCAGCGTCAAAAAATACGGTTTCTATTTCTTGCCAGATGTTTTTGGGAAGCATTATTCCTCCAGAGGCGGTAAATGAGAGCGTAAGTTTTCATAAAAGGCTTGAGGGGTAAGTTCCTCAAAATCAGCTTTTCCCTGCAAGAATTTTCTTACTTCAACGCACAAGTGACATTTACCAGCAAAAAGCTTATTTCCCAGGTTAAAGCCAAACTCCCTTTGGGCAAAAAGAAAAAGCCCATAAGGGCCATCTTCTACCAGAATTTTAATTAACGGAAGCTTGCGATAATCAAATATTTCAATAAAAGAGGGCAAATTTTCTACTTTTCCAAGACTTAAGCCCCCGCAAAAAAGCGGAATATAGTTGCCATAAGGGTCAAAGTGCACGTGGCGTGAAAAAAGTATTTCCTCAGCACAGTTTTTACCAGCAAAGTGTTCTGGAGGATATTTATTAGGAGCAAGGAATCCTAATTCTACGCCTGCCCGGCCTCCAGGAATTAAGGCATAGCCATCCCAAAAGAGACTTCCTGCTGCTTCCGGGCCAAAGACTTCAATCCAGGTCTTTAAAGGCACAGGATTTTCCCGGCCAAACCTGGCTATTAAGTCAATAAACTGCCACATGTAAACGATTACATTTCCCGCTCCAAGAACTTCTTCAGCCGCCCTAATAGCCGTAAGAGACCTTTCAAGGGGGACGGTCTCGGTATGAAAAGGACTCACCGAAATAAGAATGCTCCTCAGGCCTGCCTCTTTAAGAGCCTTTAATTTGGCAAGCCCTGTTTCGTAATCCACGCACCAGCCAGCATTAGTTTCAACGTATTCAAGGGGAAGGCCAAGTTCATTACATTTTTCCACTGCCAAGAGCAAGAGGTCAAAGTTTAAAAAGGCTTCGCCTCCGGCCAGGTGAAAACCTTTAGGGTTTCCTGAAGTTTCTTTTATGCCGCGTAAGAGATTTTCTAAAAAATCGCGAGACATCCAATCTTGCCACCTGGGGCCACAGGCGTAAACACAATGCCTGCACCCGCACTGGCAACGATACGAAAGCATTATGCCGCCAGAGTCAAAAGGCCTAAGCTTCATTTTGCCTGATTTTCTCTATGATTTTGGTAGTAGATATTTCATGTTCAAAAGGAATACGCAAGACTTTTCCACCGTAGCTTTTCACAAAGCTTGCCCCGACAATTTTTTCTTCAGGCCAGTCAGCCCCTTTTACCAGCACATCTGGCCGCAGGGCCTTGATGAGCCGTTCAGGAGTGTCTTCGTCAAAGAGAACCACATAGTCCACCACCGAAAGGGCGCCTAAAACCTGGGCCCTATATTCCTGCGGGTTTACGGGGCGTTTGGGGCCTTTAATTCGCCTGATAGAAGTGTCAGAGTTAAGGCCTACCACCAGAAAGTCTCCCGCTTCACGGGCTCTGGCAAGATAGCTCACGTGGCCGGCATGAAGTAAATCAAAACAGCCGTTGGTAAAGACCATTTTTTGCCCCAGGGCCTTACGCCAGCCTGCCCGGCGGCAAAGCTCTTCCAAGGGCAAAATCTTTTCGGATAAAAGCGATGGGGAAACCTGACGCGAAGTCACAAATAAACGCCGCGCTTGCTCCAGGGCAGAAAAGTCAAGTTCAAAAACGGTGATGCCTCCCGAAGACTCAGCCAGCACTTCCCCCCAGGGGTGAAAGCCAATACTCTGGCCTCCAAGCTCTATGCCTTCCACCTGGCCCCTGGCGTTTACTCCAATACAAAAAACCTGGTTTTCAATAGCCCTGGTGCGCAAAAGTGAATGAAAGTGAGAAAGTCTTTCCCCCGGCCAGGCTGCCAGGCAAAAAAGCACCTGCGCACCTTCAGTGGCAAGTTTCTTGGCAATCTCAGGGAATCTCAAGTCGTAGCAAATAAAAACGCCCAAAGGTATGCCATTTACTTCAAAAGGCGGAAGGAGACGGCCTGGCTTAAAGCCCTTCCTTTCGTCAAAGCCCGGAAAAAGGTTTATTTTCTCGGCCACTTTGGTGATGGATTTTGGTGTTATTAGCCAGGCGGCACTTTTTCTTTCTTTTAGGTTAGCTCCGCCGATAAGGAGAGGGGTTTTTGCTTGTTCCGAAAGGATAACGTAAGCCTTTTTTAAAAAATTAGCGTCAAGGGCCTTTTCATAGCCTGAAATACCCAGTTCTGGTGCAACGAGGAGGTCAGCCTCTGGGGCCTCTTTAAGAAGCTTTAAAAGAGCTGAAAAAGTCTTTTCTGGCTCAGGGTAAAAGGGATATTCCAGTATGCCGACTTTCATGAAAAGGCATTTTAGCCTCTTCTGGTAAGAGTGGCTACTTCTATTTGAGAAGCACCGGCCTTTAAAAGTACGCGGGCACACTCGGCCAGCGTGGCACCGGTGGTAAGCACATCGTCAAAAAGCAAAATCCTTTTTCCTGCTACCTGTTCAGGGTTAATGACCCTAAAGGCCTCTTTTATATTTTTTTCCCTCTCTTTACGAGAAAGGCCGGCCTGGGGCCTGGTATTTTTATGGCGAACAAGGAGTTCTTTCACGACGTTTGGGCCAAATATTTCCCTGGCCAAAAACAAGCTCTGGTTAAAACCTCTCTGGGCCAGACGTTTGGGATGAAGCGGCACCGGGCAAACAATAAAACTCGCTGGCAAAGTTAAGAACTTACTAAAGAATCTTCCCATCTCGCGAATTAAATAGATATCTTCCTGGTATTTTAGGGCTTTAATAGCGTTTTTTAATGGCTCTTCGTAAAGAAAAGGAGTTTTCAAAGGGAAGAAGAGTTCATTTTTGCTGAAAACTATGGCTTCATTGCGGGGAAGTTTTTCGCTACAGCTTTCACAAAAGAGCCATTCCTGCTTTTTTAGAAGTCTTTCGCAATTCTGGCAGTAACGGGGAAAAATAAAATCCAGAAAGACCTGCCCTAGTTCTTTTAAACGGCTCCTGTTGAGCCTCCATGCGGATAACCCCATCATTAAATTCCATCGGCAGGAACGATTAATTTTTGATTACTATCGGCAATAAAAAAGTTTTTAGTCATTGCACGAGGCATTACCCGAACAAAACATCTTTTAAGATAAAACTTAAATCTTTAACTTTGTTCCTGCCCCTACTTTGATAAACCCCTCGCCAAAAACTTTAGCAAAGATGGCTTGAGCCTTTTTCCCGGTACAGTGGGAAGGGGCCACATGCGTTACTCCTAAACGTTTCAACTCCCAGGCAAGAGCGAAAACTTCCTCTTCCGGCCTGTTCAACAGATGAAAACCTCCAATTATAAATGATGGCGGCCTTCTAAACAGGCGTTCAACTTCTTGAGCCATGAAAAGAACACCAGGATGGGCACAGCCAGTAAGGAGGACCAAATGGTTTTCTGTTTCAAATATCAGGCCTGCCTCTGGCACGGGTTCAGGGAAGCAACCTGTGGTATAAACTCCAGGGGCTATCTGTAATGGGGAATTAATTTCCTTTACTTTGCCTCCCAGGCGAAAAATTTCGCTTACAAAGCCTTTAGAAAATCCTCCATGTAAGACTACCGTGATATTTTTTAAGTAAGGCAAGAGGCCAAGTAGCCCGCCGGTATGATCCCAGTGAAAGTGTGAAAGGAAAATAGTATCAATAGAATCCAGGCTGACTTGAAAAAGGCCTAAATTGTGAATGAGAGAGGCGGTTTCTGATCCAGTATCAAAAAGAAGGCCAAGGGGAGCTATATAAACGCTATAACCCCATCCAGAAATAAAAGCTGGGTCCTGGGCTTGATTATCAAATACTACATAAAGTTCCATGAAAAAGATTATACAGGACTTTTCAGCAAGGCGACCACAAAAGATTTGTTATTGCGAGCAGGCGAAGCAATCTCGTCACTTTCGGCTCCTTGCAGTGACAAATAGATGCCCCTGTCGCGAGCGATATCGCTTTCTCCGTTTGTTCTGATTAGAAGCAAAGTCCATGATTGTGTGGTATATAGCAAGACAACCAAGGTGAGGAGGTTTTGTTTTTATGGCTGAGATTGTTCAGGTGCCCATTGAAGAGGAACTTAAGAAATCTTATCTGGACTACGCTATGAGTGTCATTGTGGGAAGAGCACTTCCTGATGTGCGTGATGGCCTGAAACCCGTTCAGCGACGTATTCTTTACGCTATGCACGAACTTAAAAACGACTGGAATAAACCCTATAAAAAGAGCGCAAGGATTGTTGGTGACGTAATTGGTAAATACCATCCTCACGGAGATATGGCGGTTTACGATACTCTGGTGCGCATGGCGCAGGACTTCACCATGCGCTATCCGTTGATAGACGGCCAGGGGAACTTTGGCTCCATGGATGGCGATGCCCCTGCCGCCATGCGTTATACCGAAGTTCGTATGGCAAAAATTTCCCACGAACTCCTGCGCGATATAGAAAAAGAAACCGTTGACTTCATGCCCAACTACGACAATACCCTTGAAGAGCCGGTGGTCCTTCCCAGTCGTATTCCCAATCTCCTTATAAACGGTGCTGCCGGTATTGCCGTGGGTATGGCCACTAACATTCCTCCTCACAATCTCGGTGAGGTGATAGATGCCTTGGTGGCCATGATACATAACCCAGATATCACCCTTGATGAACTACTGAAATATATAAAAGGTCCGGACTTCCCTACCGGAGCCTATATTTGTGGGACAGAAGGTATAAAAGAGGCTTATGCTACGGGTAAAGGGTTAATTAAACTCAGGGCAAGAGCCCACATTGAACGCGAAGGAAATAAAACAGCTATTGTTATTACCGAGCTCCCTTATCAGGTAAACAAAGCCAAACTGGTAGAAAAAATCGTAGCTCTGGCTCAGGAGAAAAAGATAGAAGGAATTTCTGAGGTGCGCGATGAGTCAGACCGCGAAGGCCTACGCGTAGTAGTTGAACTCAAAAGAGAAAAACAGGATTTTGCCCCGGTAATTTTAAACCAGCTTTACAAATTAACGCCTCTAGAAACTACTTTTGGCATTATTATGCTGGCTTTGGTTAACAATCGGCCTGAGCAACTTTCTTTGCGTGAACTTTTAGGCCATTTCCTTGCCCACCGTAGAAACGTTGTTATAAGGCGCACTCTTTATGATCTGCGTAAAGCTAAAGATAGGGCCCATGTGATAGAGGGTTTATTAATAGCTCTGGCCAACTTAGATGAAGTAATAGCCTTGATAAAAGCCTCTAAAACTCCTGCTGAGGCTAAGGAAGGGCTTATGAAAAGGTTTGGGCTTACTGCGGTGCAGGCCCAGGCCATCCTTGACATGAGGCTTCAGCGTTTAACAGGCCTTGAACAGGAGAAATTAAAAGCTGAATATGAGGAGCTAAAGCGCCAGATAGCCTGGTTTGAAAAGATACTGGCCGAAGAAAAAGTCCTTCTCAAGGTAATAGAAGACGAACTCCTGGCCATCAAAAAAGAATTCGCTGACGAGCGGCGTACGGAAATCATACCTAAAGCCGAAGAGTTTGCCGTGGAAGATTTAATAGCCGAAGAAGAGGTAGTGGTGACTATTACTCACCGGGGTTATATCAAACGCCTGCCAGTGAGCACTTATCGCAGCCAAAGACGAGGGGGCCGTGGTAAAACCGGAGTAGGGGCAGGGGATGAAGATGTAGTTACACAACTTTATATTGCTACCACTCACGATTATTTCCTCTGTTTCACTAATAAAGGGAAGCTTTACTGGCTTAAAGTTTATGACATTCCTCAGGCCGGGCGTACCGCCAAAGGAACTTCCCTGAGAAATTTGCTACCACTTTCTCAGGATGAGAAAATAGCCACTATTCTTCCCGTTAAAAATTTTCAAGAAGACCAGTTTGTCTTTTTTGCTACCAAAAAAGGCCTGGTAAAAAAGACAGCCCTTTCTGCTTTTGCTAATCCCAGAAGCACTGGAATAGTGGCCGCGGCAGTCAAAGACGGAGATGAACTCATTGCCGCTGGCCTCACTGACGGTAATAAAGAAATTCTCCTGGTAACTCGCAACGGTCAATCTATCCGTTTTCCTGAAGAAGAAGTCAGGGCCATGGGCCGTACCGCTGCTGGGGTGAAAGGTATAGAGCTTTCAGCCAACGATGAAGTAGTTGGTTTAGAAATACTTGACCCAGGAGATGAGGCCAGCCTCCTTACGGTAACTGAACTGGGTTATGGCAAGCGCACCAGTCTAAAAGAATATCGCCTCCAGGGCCGGGGAGGCAAAGGTATTATTGCCATGAAGTTAACCAACAAGACCGGAAAATTGGTGGGATGTGCTCGGGTTTGCGATGAAGATGAAATAATGCTTGCATCCACGGCGGGAAAAATAATAAGACTAAGGGTTAAAGATATTCCGGTGCAGGGACGGGCTACTCAGGGAGTGCGTCTTTTCATGATGGCCGGTGGAGAAAGGATAGTCTCGCTGGCTAAACTTGCTGAAAAAGATTAAACTGGATTATAAAGGGCGTCTCGCTCTACAGGTTCAAAACCTGCTTCACGAATGAGACGCTCAATTTCCTGACGGGAGAGGGCTTTATCGCCCTGAGCCCCGGAGAAATCGCTTATTTTTTCTTCATAGACCGTGCCGTGGAGATCATTTGCGCCAAAATGAAGGGCCACCTGGGCCAGTTTTAGGCCAAGAAATACCCAGTAAGCCTTAAGGTGAGGAATATTATCAAGCATGAGCCGGGCGGTGGCCATCATTTTCAAATCCTCAAAGCCGGTGGTAGGGGCTACATCTCTCCTCAAATAAGACTTTTGAGGCAAAAAGGGCAATGGTATAAAACAGAGAAAACCTTTAGTTTCATCCTGAAGTTCTCTTAATGCTAGCAGGTGTTCTATCCGCTCTTCATAAGTCTCCAGGTGGCCATAAAGCATGGTGGCATTAGAGGGAATACCTAATTGGTGGGCGGTACGAGCTATCTCTAACCAGCGCTTTCCCGAAATTTTTTCCGGGCAAAGTTTTTTTCTGATGCGCTCGGCAAAAATTTCCGCGCCGCCTCCAGGGAGGCAGGAAAGGCCGGCTTCTTTTAAGTCCTTCAAAACTTCTTCTACGGTTTTGTTAGCCAGTTTGGCTAGGTGTTCAATCTCCACACAGGTAAAGGCCTTAAGTTGGACCTGAGGAAAATTTTTTTTGATGGTTTTTAACAGGTCAAGGTAATATTCGTAAGGTAATCTGGGGTTTAATCCCCCTACAATATGAATTTCTCTTACAGATGAAGGATTTTCCTTAAGTTTTTTAACGATTTCTTCGATACTTAATTCGTAGGCTTCAGGGTGTTCTAAGGGTTTGCCAAAGGCGCAAAATTTACACAAATTAAGGCAAATGTTTGAATAATTTACGTGCTGGTTGAAAACATAGTATACTTTTTTAGAATGTAGTTTCTCTTTAACCAGGGATGCGAGGTAACCAAGGCCAAGCAGATCATTGGTTTTTAAAAGATTTAAGCCGTCTTCAAAAGAAAGGCGGAGATTATTTTTAATTTTTTCGTAGATGTTTTTAAGGTTTTTATCTAAAAATTGGGGCATATTTAAGGGCTAACAAAAGTTTATGGCTATGGCAAGACGCAAAAATAAACGGGAATTTTTAATTGGTGAAGACTTTTTTAAAGTTGAAAGGGAAAAGGCTCGCAAACTAAGGCAGACTAAGTGGTGGCGGCGCAAATGTGCTTCAGGTATTTGCTATTATTGCGGCCGAAAATTCAAGCCTTCAGAGCTTACTATGGACCACTTAATTCCTCTGGCTCAAGGCGGAAGGTCTGTAAGAGAAAATTTGGTACCAGCCTGTAAGGAATGTAACAACAAAAAAAAGTATCTTATGCCCTGGGAGTGGGAGGAGTATCTTAATCGCCTAAGAGGGGGTTTAAATAATGAAAACTAAAATTACTGTACTTTTACTTTTTGGTTATTTATTAATTCTTTCCAAAGCCTGGGCCGCCAAAACTGAGTTTGACGAATATATTATTGGGCCAGGGGATGTTTTAGAGATAATTGTCTGGAAAGAGCCTGACTTTTCTCGAGACATAACTGTCCGGCCTGATGGGCGCATAACTTTGCCTCTAATTGATGATGTTATGGCTGCGGGCAAAACTCCTATGGAACTTAAAGAAGAAATTCAAAAAAAACTGGAAGAATATATTGATTTACCAGTAGTAACGGTGGTTGTTAAGGGGATAAATAGTAAATTTTATTACATGATAGGAGAGATCAGAAATCCAGGGGCTTATCCTCTCAGTAAGCCTACTACTATCCTTCAGGCGTTATCTCTAGCCGGTGGTTTTACTGAATGGGCAGCTAAAGATAAGATCAAAGTTCTGAGGTTCGATAAAGCTACACGAAAAATATTGCTTTTTAATTATGAAAAGGCTTTAAAAGGGAAAGAAATAAATGACTTTTATCTTTTACCTGATGATATAATCTTGATTCCTTGATATGGAGGAAAAAATGTATTTTTTAATTTTATCCATTATGTTTTTAGTAATACCATCACTGGTGATGGGGCAGAGCCATTTCTATTCTCTTTCTTTATTTTTAGATAATGAATATACTGATAATCTTTATTTAGACAAAGAACACAAAGAAGATGACTTTGTGTCCAATGCTGGTTTTTTGTTTTCTGCAGCTAGGTCGAGCCGTGTCTCTTCTATGAATCTTTCTTATAGTTTAAGTCGTTCTTTCTATTGGAGTCAGGGTGAAAATGATTCTTTTAGGCATAACCTATCTTTAGGTTATAATAGATCTCTTACTAAAAAATTATCATTTGATTTTCGTTCCATTTACTATCGTACCGAAGAGCCCATAGAGCCTGATCGAGAGGTTTTTGAAGAAAGATTAGGCAAAAGAGAGCCTTATTATCGTATCAATTCATCTGCTAATATTAGTTATGAATACTGGAAAAATTCTTTTATAAAAGCCGGTCTTTCAATTAATTACTTGCAAAATGAAGATCCTACCGTAGAAGATTCTAGAATCTATAATGAATTTGTTTCTATTTCAAAAGATTTTGTTAAATATTTTTCCGAGTTGCGACTATCCACTACTCAAAGAGAATTTGAGACAACGGCACCAGTAGAAACCTGGCAGATATCTTTTTCTCAGGGCTATAAATTAGCTCATAATAAAAACGTATCTTTCCGGTTTTCTTTTGATAAAACTCAAGATAAAGACCCCCAGGGAGAAGACTACAAAACATATAATATTTCTTTAATGTACGCCTGGCAACCGACAAAGACGGAAAGTTATCACTTTTCCTTGGGTTATTTCTGGAAAAATTCTGATGATAAAGGAAATGACGAAGATGGAATTAGTTTTTCAGTGGCTTATACGAAACGTTATAAGTTAACTACTTATAGCGTTTCTGGTTCTGGAGGTTATAGATATCAATATGGAGAGGCTCAGAATGAAGGTTTTACTAAATATTATGATCTTTCTTTAAGTGCTTCCCATAAAATAAGCAAAAAAATGACAGGAACTATCAACCTAATATATAGATGGGAAGATGATCAGGAAGAGATTAAAAAAACTTATGGTTTTAACTGTAGTTTAAGCCGAACGATAACAAAAAATCTGTCAGCATCTCTTACTTACTCTTATCGCCAAGTAGATTCTGATAACCCTAATGATGAATATGAAGTTAATTCTTTATTCTTTAAAATAAATTATTTGTTCTGGCAAGGTAAAGGCTTGCCCTGGCTTTAAAAGGAGTAAGGTATGGTTAAAATAAAAGATTTACAAAGACAGATTGATATTTTGTACATTATAACTTTTCTTTGGCGCCGTAAGTGGATAATAATTTTTTCTTTTATTCCAGTTTTTGCTTTTGTTCAATGGAAAGTTTTAAACACCCCTAAACTATATGAAGCCCGTGTAGTTTTAACTATTTCACCTCAAAAAGTGCCTTCTTCTTATGTTAGAACTACTGTTTCTGGAGATATGGAGGCTTTTATTCATTCTATCTGGCAGGAAATTACCAGCAGAAGCAACTTAGAATATTTAATAAAGGAATTTAATCTTTATCCACAAGCTGTAAAAAATTTGCCTATGGAGACAGTCGTAGAAAGAATGAGAAAAAATATAAAAGTTCAGCGGCCAAGGGGTGGTAGAAGAAATGTTTTAGTTATTAGTTATACCTATTATGATCCAGTTTTGGCGGCAAAAGTAGTTAATAAAATTGCCAATACTTTTATTGAAGAAAATTTGAAGCTTAGAGAGGAACAGGCAAAAACTATTACAGCTTTTTTGGATGAAGAATTGACTAATATAGAAAATCAATTGCGTCAGCGTGAAATGGCTATTCAAGAATATAAAAAGAAATATATGGCAGAACTTCCTGAGCAAAAACAGTCTATTATTGCAATTTTACAGCGCTTACAGAAAGAATATGAAGCTTTACAGTTAAGAAAAGAAATGCTCCAGGATAGAAAAGTAGCTATTTTAGATCAGTTAAAAAAGGCTAAAAATGAGCAGAATATGCTTTCTCAAGCAGTTGAAGGAGATTCTCAGGATTATAAAGCTAGTCTGGATTTTTTAAAGCAAAAATATGAGGCTTTATTAACAAAATATACCGAAAAACATCCCGATGTTGTTCGTCTAAAGCGCCTTATAGAAAAGAAAGAAGAAGAAATGAAAAAATTAGAAGAGGAAGGAGAAAGCCCTAATACAGTAATAGGTCAACTTAAGTCCCAGTTAAAGGAAATAGATAGCGATTTATCTAAAATAAATGAATTGATAGCTGAAACTAAAAATAAAATAGTTTTGTATCAAAAGAGACTAGAAAATATTCCTAAAAGAGAACAAGAATTAACTGATCTTACTAGGGACTATAATAATTTAATGAAAACTTATCGTATGCTGCTTGACAAAAAGATTCAAGCAGCGATGGCAGAAACTTTAGAGAAAAGGCAGCAGGGTGAACAATTCAGGATTATTGATCCTGCACGTACTCCTGAAGTGCCTGTTTCTCCTGATGTTAAGAAAATGCTGGCCATGGGTTTTATAGCTGCGGTAGGGCTAGGTTTAGGTTTAGCGGTATTATTGGAATTTGTTATTGATAAGAAAGTTTATGACCCCTCTCTACTGGAAGCTGGTTTTGAAGTAAAAGTTTTAGCAACTATACCAGCTGTGGTTTTAAAAAGAGATAAAATCAAATTGATGTGTAAGAATTTGCTGTTATCGCTATTAGCCTGTTCTGGTTTAGCTGTTAACGCTTTTTTGGCTTATAAAATTTTTTCGGAGATGAGTTTTTAAATGCACTATCGTTTTTGGGGTTTATCTAGAAATCCTTTTGAGATCCATCCTGATCCTGATTTTCTCTATCTGGGAGATCAGCATCGGGAGGCTCTTTCCCACTTAAAATATGCTGTTTTAGCGAAAAAGCCCTTTCTGCTTTTAACGGGTGATATAGGGGTAGGGAAGACCACTTTGCTTAATTATTTTTTAAGGGATTTAAAAAAACGCAATGATGTCGTTCTGGTTCCTGTTTTTAATCCTAATCTTGATGTTAACGACTTTTATTCTCTTTTAGCTAAAGAATTATTTAGGAATGAATGGAAAGATGAATCAAAATCTGTTTTTCTTTTTAGGTTCCGTGAAAAACTCAGTAAATTTCATAATAAGAATAAAATTTTAGTCCTGGTTATAGATGAAGCCCAGTCGGCCAGCATTTCTCTTTTAGAAGAATTACGTCTTTTGGCTAATGTAGCAGCTGAATTCCCTGCTATGGTTATAATTTTAGTTGGTCAACCGGATTTATTCCAAAAGCTTGAGGCCCCCGAGCTAACCTCCCTTCGCCAGCGCTTATCTTTTAGGTATCACCTGGGGCCTTTTAAGGATTTTAAAGACGTTAAAGATTATATCGCCATGAGACTTATTCGGGCAGGTTCTCCTCGTAATCGTATATTTACTGACGATGCCATTGAACTAATATTTGAATACTCTCAGGGTATTCCGCGGGTTATAAATATTTTGGCTGACCATGCCATGATTAATGCCTATTTAAAAAAAGAATCTCTGGTGCAGAAAGATAGTGTTTTAGAAGCAATAAAAGAAGTGAAACACCTTATTCCGTCTGAAAAACAAAATCAAAGATTTACTTCTCCGGAAGAGCGAAAAAGTTTCAATTGGAAGTTTTTATTACCTTTTATTTTTGGCCTTATTTTGACGATTATATTAGTAACCCTCTGGTTGGATTTATGGAATATTGAAACAATAAGTTCTTTTTGGGCTGGTTTAATTGAACATTAAAATCGGAGAAAAATATGGGTAAGATTTCAAAATTAGTGGAGACTATTGAAAAGGAAAATTTTGAAGAAAGGCCAGAAACTTTAACTCAATCAACAGGTAGAGTTGATAAAAGCGAAGAAAAAGGTCAAGTTTCTGAAAAAGCAACTTTTCCTCATGTGACTCTAACTGAGGTTGATCCTCGTCTTTTGGTCTATCATGAGCCTGAGAGCATCGTGGCTGAAAATTTTAAAATTCTGCGCAGTCAGATTCTCCATCCACGTACTGGTTTGCCTTCAAGGTTTATTTTGGTTACCAGCGCTGTACCTAAAGAGGGTAAAACATATACCTCAATAAGTTTAGCTTTTTCTTTTGCTCGTACAACTCCTACAATTTTAATAGAAGCAGATTTGAGAAAGCCTACTTTTGCCGAAAAATTAGGCATTAAAACCGATAGAGGTTTAGCTGATTTTTTGTCGGGCAAAATATCAGATTTAAGTTCAGTTGTTTATAAGACGGATTATCATAATTTATATATCTTGCCAGCTGGCGAACTAAGCTCTGAAGCTAAAGACCTTTTTAGCTCAGAAGCCATTGTTCACTTTATGGAAGAGTTACGCACAACTTTTCCTAAAGACTTTTTTATATTTGATAGCCCTCCTGTATTGGTGGCTTCAGAAAGCATTTCTCTTTCACGGTTAGTAGATGGTATTTTATTTGTAGTAAGATATGCTTTTTCTGACTATGAAGTTATTGCTGAAGCGGTAGACAAAATTGGCAAATCTAAACTTCTGGGCTTTGTTTTTAATAATTACATGCCTTCCTCTTTAGGGTTGTTTTCTCCAAAACTAAAGTATTACCATTATGCTTATAAATACAAATATTACAGAAAATAGAAGTTAATTACTATGATTTGGTTATTTCATCGTTACTATCCTGCTAGAAAATTACTCTTTTTTGCTTCAGAATTTTTTTTGATAGTATCTTTGTCTCTCCTGGTACTTTATCTCAAAAATCATTATATTGGCTTTGATTTTGATCATTGGCCTTTGTTTGCTAAAATATTTTTTGTGGCCTTTATGTTTCAGTTGTGGCTTTATTATTTTGATCTTTATAGTTTTAGACGCAAAGATTCCTTACTAGATATGTCTCTCCGTTTAGTTCAAGCAGTAGGAGTGGCTACTTTCCTTATAGGTGTATTTTATTCAGTTTTTCCGCGTTTAATGATTAATAATTGGTCTTTTACATTTTTTCTATTTTTAATTATTATTTTGGCCATTTCCTGGCGTCTTTTTTATTTTTATCTTTTAAAAACAGGTTATCTTAATGAGCGTTTAGCTTTGGTTGGCTATTCTTCTTTAGCGAAAGAAATAATTGATGAAATATATAATCAGCTAGATTCAGGTTTTAGCATAACGACAATATTTCATTCTCCACAGGAAAATATTGATTTAGAAAAAACAAAGTTTGAAAAAAAGCCTGTAATTTATAGTAGCTTTGATAACCTTTATAAAAATTGCATCAAAAATCATATTCAAAAAATAGTTGTTTGCTTAGAAGATAGAAGAGGAAAGCTTCCGGTAGATGAACTTTTAGAGTGTCGCATGAAAGGTATTGACGTGGTAGAAGGGGAAACCTTCTATGAACATTTGACCGGGAAAATTTTGGTTGAAAAAATAAGGCCAAGCTGGCTCATTTTTCATGGGGGTTTTTATAAGTCTCGCACTACCATGTTCTTGAAACGAGTTTTAGGACTTATAGTTGCTTCGTTAGGGTTGTTGATTTTATCGCCTATTGCCATTTTAATTGCCATTCTAATTAAGCTTGATTCCCCTGGTCCAGTACTTTTTATTCAAGAAAGGGTGGGCAAGGACGGCAAGATTTTTAAACTTTACAAGTTTCGTTCAATGAGAACTGACGCCGAAAAAGACGCCCCTAAATGGGCTCAAAAAAATGATCCCAGAGTTACACGGGTAGGTAGAGTAATAAGAAAACTTCGCCTAGATGAGATCCCTCAGATGTGGAATGTAATCAAAGGAGATATGTCCTTTGTAGGGCCAAGGCCTGAACGCCCATTTTTCGTAGAACGCCTGCGTCAGAAAATCCCTTATTACGACCAGAGACACACCGTTCTTCCGGGCATTACTGGCTGGGCTCAAATTTGTTATCCTTACGGAGCTTCAGATGAAGATGCTTTAGAAAAATTGAAATATGACCTTTATTACATCAAATACATGTCCGTCATGTTTGATCTTTACATTATCTTTAAAACCATAAAAATCGTATTGTTTGGAGAAGGAGCGCGCTGATGTGTGGCATAATTGGTTACATTGGGCCGAGACCCGTTATACCGGTTTTGCTTGAAGGGTTGAGGCGCCTTGAATACCGTGGCTATGATTCTGCCGGGGTAGCTGTTCTGGCTGAAGGCCGTATAGATGTCATAAGGGCCCTTGGCAAACTTATAAAGCTTGAAGAAGTCCTGGCTTCTTACCACCAAAAAACTGAAGGCATCGGCCTTGGGCATACTCGCTGGGCCACCCATGGAGAGCCAGCAGAACGCAACGCCCACCCTCATGGAGATTGCAAGCAGGAACTGGTAGTAGTTCATAATGGCATAATAGAAAATTATCACCACCTGCGAGCCAAGCTTGAAGACAAAGGGCATAAGTTTCGTTCTCAAACTGATACTGAAGTAATCCCTCATTTAATTGAAGAAGAACTGACCAAGGGAAAGCCTCTGGAAGAAGCCGTCAGAAAGGCCCTGGCCCAGGTAGAGGGTTCATACGCGGTAGGAGTTTTCTGGGCTAAAAAACCTGATAAGCTGGTTGCTGCTCGCAACCAGAGTCCTTTAGTCCTAGGGCTTGGCGAAGGAGAAAACTTCCTGGCCTCTGATATACCCGCCCTTCTTCCCTGGACGCGAAAGGTCCTTTTTCTGGAAGACGGGGAGCTAGCCGTAGTCACCCGCCATGAATGTAAAATTTTTAAACTTCACGACGCAAGCCCTGTGGAAAGAGATCCCGTGGAAATAAAATGGGACGCTGCTATGGCCGAAAAGGCGGGCTTTAAGCATTTTATGCTTAAGGAAATCTATGAACAACCCCAGGCTATTTTGAATACCTTTAGGGGGCGCCTTGACCCTGAAACCGGCCGGGTTGAAATACCAGAGATAATTTTAACCCCTGAAGAAATTAAATCTCTCAACAAAATTTGTATCCTTGCCTGTGGAACTTCTTATCATGCCGGTTTGGTAGGTAAGTATTTATTTGAACGCCTGGTTCGTTTGCCAGTAGAAGTAGAACTAGGCTCTGAGTTCCGCTATCGTGATTTTTTGATTGACGAAAAAACGCTCGTTATCCCTATTTCTCAGTCTGGAGAAACAGCTGATACCCTGGCTAGCCTGAGGCGGGCCAGAGAAGTCGGGGCCAAAGCTATAGCTATTTGTAATGTGCTGGGAAGTACCATTACCCGTGAATCAGACGGAACTATTTACACTCATGCCGGCCCAGAGATCGGGGTGGCTTCTACCAAGGCCTTTACCTCCCAGCTTACGGCCCTTTTATTGCTTGTGCTTTATTTTGGAGAAATAAGAGCAACCTTGTCTGAAAAAGAGCGTAAACGCATAGCCAAAGCCCTTCTCAAGGTACCTTATCAGCTGGAAAAACTTATTGAAAAGCTCCATCCTGATATAAAAGAACTTTCTTATCAGTATCAGAAAAAAAGACATTTCCTTTATCTGGGGCGCAATATCCTTTTCCCTATTGCTTTAGAAGGGGCTTTAAAACTTAAAGAAATTTCTTATATTCACGCCGAGGGTTACGCTGCTGGCGAGATGAAACACGGCCCCATTGCTTTGATTGATGAAGAAATGCCTGTAGTAGCCCTGGCTCCTCAGAACCACCATGTGTACGAAAAGATGATTTCAAATATTGAAGAAGTTAGGTCTCGTAAAGGAGATATTATTGCCTTGGGTACAGAAGGAGATGAAACCCTCAAGAGGGTATCCCCGCAGGTATTGGAATTACCTTCCTGTGAATGGGAGGTTTCTCCCATTTTATACACTATACCTTTACAACTCCTAGCCTATGAGGTAGCAGTAAGGCGGGGTTGTGATGTTGATCAGCCCAGAAACCTGGCTAAAAGTGTTACGGTGGAGTAGATATGGACGCGATTTTAGTTACTGGTGGTGCGGGTTTTATTGGTTCGCATCTGGTGGATAACTTATTGGCTCGGGGAGAAAAAGTCGTCGTTGTTGATGATTTTAATGATTACTATTCACCTAAAATAAAATGGAAAAACTTAAAGCAGGCCCTTAAAAACCCTAATTTTCATCTGGAGCAGGGTGATATTCGTGACCTCCCTTTTCTTGAGCGAGTTTTTAAGCGTTATTCTATAAAATGTGTAGTCCATCTGGCAGCGAGAGCAGGAGTACGCCCTTCAGTAGAAGATCCAATCTTATACGAGGAAGTAAACGGAGTGGGGACGACTAACCTTTTAGAGATGGCCAGGCGTTTTGAAGTGCCCAAGTTTGTTTATGGCAGTTCCTCTTCTGTTTACGGCTACACTGACCAGGTCCCTTTCCGAGAAGATATATGTGCGGACAGGCCAGTTTCTCCCTATGCCGCTACTAAGAGAGCCAATGAACTTATGTGTCATGCCTATCATCATCTGTTTGGTTTAAAGGTAGTCTGTCTTCGTTTTTTTACAGTTTACGGCCCTCGCCAGCGGCCTGAAATGGCCATTCACAAGTTTACCCGTCTCATTGACGAAGGTAAGGAAATACCGGTTTATGGAGATGGTTCTTCTAAACGAGATTATACTTATATTGACGATATTATACAGGGCGTGGTAGCGGCTATTGATAAGGATTTTGATTACGAAGTTTTTAATTTGGGAGAGTCCAGGGTTACGGATCTTTTAACCCTTATAAGGCTTATTGAGGAGAATCTTGCTAAACCGGCAAAGATAAAATTTTTACCTTTTCAGGCGGGAGATGTTCCAATAACATATGCGGACATTTCTAAAGCCAAAAAGCTTTTGGGATATAATCCCCAGGTTCCTATTGAAGAAGGGATAAAACGTTTTATTTCCTGGTATAAGAAAGAAGCGAGAGATATTTAATGGAGGATAACCATGAAGCCTGAAGAATGCACTTTATATCACAGTGGCCTGAGAGGCGCTGAGGCTTATTTTGGTGAGTGTGCGGAAAAATGGGGGGTAAACGAAGTGGTTTTCACTTATGAAGGCCACACTCCAGATAGGGCCAAAAACTTAGTGGTCCTTTCTGATGAAGAGTTAAAGCGCGGAGATATCAGTATGGAGTTGGTGTCCAAAATGATGAAGCGCAATTACGCTAAACCTGAGCGTATTCGTAAAGTGCTACAGGTTATTTTTCATATGGTAAACAAGGGTTACCAGGTTTTTATTGTGGGAGAAATACTACCTAACGCCACGGTAAAGGGTGGTACTGGCTGGGCTGCAGAGCTTGCCAAGCTTTTTAACCGGCCTCTTCATGTGTTTGACCAGAAGCAGGGCCGCTGGTTTACCTGGAAAGACGGAAAATGGGAGGAAGACAACCCTGTTATCTCTCACAATACTTTTGTAGGCACGGGAACACGTAATCTTACTGAAGAAGGCCAGAGGGCTATTGAGGACCTGTTTGCCAGATCGTTTGGTTAAATCTGATTATTTCATAGATATCAGGTCTTAACTGTGGAAAGTTAGATTAGCTTCGTAGTAATATAATTAGCCCCAAGATTGTTATTATAATTCCTGAGAAGCGCATTAAAGTAATTCTTTCTCCCAAAATAAGGAGAGACAAAATAGCTGTTACCAAAGGGTAAGCGGCGGTTAAAGGAACCACTTTTGAGGCCTGGCCGGTTTTTAATAGCGAGAAATAAGTAAACATTCCCAGGACTCCAGCCACTATACCACTGGCCAGGGCTGCTCCTAACTCTTTTCTGCCTAACTGGGGAACAGACTTATATTCTCCACCAATTAAAACGGCTAATACCAAAAGAATGGCAGCAAACCCGGTACGCAAGGCCAGTGCCAAAAGGGGAGACATACCCTTTAAAGCCATTCTTTCAAGAAGTGGAGCAGAGCCCCAGAAAAAGATAGTGAGTAACCAAAGAAAAATAGCTTTGCTAGACATTAGTTTTCGGCCAACTGCTTTTTATATTTTAAGAGCCTTTTTTGTAAGCGCTCATCTGATAGCGCTAACATTTGGATGGCCAGTATAGCGGCATTTATAGAGCCATTTATAGTTACGGTAGCCACAGGTACTCCTGGTGGCATTTGAGCGGTAGATAATAAAGCGTCTATTCCCCCTAAAGTTCCTGTGGCTAAAGGCAGGCCGATTACCGGCAAAATAGTTTCAGAAGCAATGGCTCCTGCCAGATGAGCAGCAAGACCGGCTCCAGCCACCAGAACCTTGATCCCTTTTTCTTCTGCATTTTTTACCAGAGAGCGTACTTTATCTGGATTTCTATAAGATGAGGCTACCACAATGCGATATGGCACCAGAAATTCCTGGAAAACTTCTTCGGTTTTAAAGATAATGGGTAGATCAGACTTGCTTCCGGCAAAAATTAAAACTTTAGGCGGAAGGTGCTTTATGGCTTTTCGGCCGATATCGCGGCGAAAATGGACCCCTTCCCACGAAATCTTTTCTACCGCTTCGTAGGCCTTATCAATGGCTTCAGGTATATCTTTGCCAAGGGCCGTAACCCCTAGTACTCTGCCACCATTAGTTACAAACTCACCGTCTTTTTTAGCTGTTCCGGCGTGAAATACTTTCACCCCGGGCATTCTGCCAACTTCTTCCAGGCCTTTTATGACTTTTCCCTTTTCATACTTTCCAGGATAGCCTTTGCTTGCCATTACCACGCAAACCGCAGCTTCTTCTCTAAGCTCAAGTTTTTTCTCGGCTAATTTGCCTTCTAAAGCCGCCATTATAATTTCAGCGAGGTCACTTTTGATGCGCATCATAAGGGGCTGGCATTCTGGATCTCCAAAACGGCAATTAAATTCAAGCACATAAGGCTCTCCGTCAACAATCATAAGGCCTGCGTAAAGAACGCCCTTGTAGGGAATGCCTTCCTGAGCTAACCCCTTAATTAAGGGTTCCATTATGGTTTTCATGATTTTTTCTTCAAGCTCGGGAGTTACTACTGGCGCCGGGGAGTAGGCACCCATACCCCCTGTGTTAGGCCCTTTGTCACCGTCTAAAAGGGGCTTGTGGTCCTGGGAGGAGGGGAGGACGAAAAGTGTTTTTCCATCTGTAAGTATCATGAAAGAGGCTTCTTCTCCGAAGAGGCATTCTTCTATAACTACCCTATTTCCTGCCTCTCCGAATGCCTTTTCAACCATAATTTTGTTAATGGCTTCCTTTGCTTCTTCTACGGTGTCACAAACGATAACTCCTTTGCCAGCTGCCAACCCGTCGGCTTTAACCACTATAGGAGCGCCCTTTTTTTCAACGTATTCTATAGCTTTTTGAGGGTCATCAAAAATTTCAAAAGAAGCCGTAGGTATGCCGTATTTGGCCATAATTTTTTTTGCAAAAACTTTGCTGCCTTCTATTTGGGCCGCCTTGGCAGAAGGGCCAAATATTTTAAGCCCTCTATCTTCAAAGAAATCTACTATTCCTTTGGCCAGAGGGTCCTCTGGCCCTACAATGGTAAAGGCGATATCTTCTTTTTGAGCAAAATCTGCTAAAGCCTCAAAATCATTTACGGAAATAGGAATACACTCAGCATCTTCAGCAATGCCGGCATTTCCAGGGGCGCAAAAAACCTTTTCTATCAAAGGACTTTGAGCCAGTTTCCAGCACAGGGCATGTTCTCGGCCACCACTACCTAAGACTAAAACTTTCATTTTGACTCCCCTTTCCCGCATTTTCTATTTTTGAAAAAATCCTAGAAGAGCTAGGTTGAGAGGTCAAGCCTTTTCTTTTATCCTTGGATAGAAGGCCGTTTGGGTGGGCGGCCGCGTCTCCGTTTGGGTTTTGGTCCAGGTGGAAATGGGGTCCAGGTGGTATGCCAGAAACGGTAAAATTCCGAGGCCTTTATCTGGTCTGTTGGTAAGCCTACTTTGCGGCAAAAGGCCTCTAGATTTTCTCTGCTCGCTGAAATAACGTGATATGATAGCTTTCGGCGGGTGTGAAAATTTTCGTGGACAGAGATACCACCTGTTTCCGCCCAGTTTACCGCCTCTGGTATCTGGGTGAGATTAAAAAATTTTATAGGCAACTCCTTTTGAAGAGACGCCATTAATTGGTTAAGCTTGGAATAAATTTCATTGTTCATCGTTATGAGAATCGGCCATTTTTAGTGAGGACTTAAAGATGAAAAACAAATTTCCGATAGAAGTTAAAAGAAAGACGTTTGAAACAGAGGTTAAAGTTTTTTGGGACCCTTATACCCCAGGCCATATTAAAATTGACACCGGGGTGGGTTTTCTTGACCACATGTTAGAACTTTTAGCTGTCCACGGAGATTTTAGTTTAGAGGTAAAGGCCAGAGGTGATTTACACGTGGATTATCACCATACAGTGGAAGACGTTGGCCTTACCCTGGGTGAAGCCCTTAGAAAAGGACTTGGTGAGCGCCGAGGTATTTCTCGTTATGGGGAAGCCGTTATTCCTATGGAAGAGGCTCTTGCTGCCGTTTATATAGACCTGGCGGAAAGGCCTTGCTTTGTACAAAAAGGGAAAATGCCGGTGGAAAAAATTGGTACTTTTGATACCGAACTAATCAGTGAATTTTTAAAGGCCCTGGCTATGAAAGGGGCTTTTACTTTGCATATACATTTTATTTATGGAGAGAATGCCCATCATATGGTAGAAGCTGGCTTTAAAGCGTTGGGCCATGCCCTTAAAAGGGCTTTATCTCCTTTAAAGCAAGATAAAGTTCTTTCTTCTAAAGGGGTTCTTTAGGGGTTAAAAATGAAAAGAATTTTAATTTTTTTGTTAATGGGGCTGGTCTTGTTTTCTTGTGCCAGGCCAAAGGATCTTTCTATTTATCCGCCTATTAAGAAAATAGCGGTTCTTCCCTTTGAGCCGGTGTGTCCTGGCCAGAAAGAAGACGAAATAACCTGTGCTTTTGCTGGTAAGATTACGCCTGACAATCAGGTTTCTGTTGAGGCCGCTCAAAAGTTAACCGAACTTCTTTACCAGTATTTGGCAGATAAACCACATATCTACTTAGTACCCGAGAACCAGGCTTTAAGCCTCTGGGCAGAAGTCTTGTCCCTACACACTGGGGCTTCGGCCTATAAATTAATCGCCGAAATAGGGAAGCGCCTTGGAGTAGATGCCGTCCTTTATGGTAAAGTCTTCCGTTTTCGCGAGCGGGAGGGCACGGCCTTTTCGGTGGTTAAGCCTGCTTCGGTGGCCTTTGCCCTTATTTTAGTAAAAGTTCCAGAAGGTAAAGTTATCTGGCGGGGCTGGTTTGATGAAACCCAAAAACCCCTTAGTGAGAATATTTTAAAAATAAAACTTTACGGCAAGATACGCTGGCTGACGGCTGAAGAACTGGCCGAAAGGGGCTTAAAACAGGTCTTGGCTAAATTCCCTTATCTTAATCCCCCGAAAGAATAGGAGGTTTTTTATGCATATAGCGGTAATTGGTACGGGCTATGTTGGCCTGGTATCTGGAGCTGGCATGGCAGACTTTGGCATGAACGTAGTTTGCGTAGATATAGACGAAGAAAAAATAGCCAAACTTAAAGCAGGGGAAATTCCTTTTTACGAACCCGGGCTAAAAGAACTGGTGGCCAAAAACGTAAAGGCAGGAAGGCTTTCTTTTACTACAGATTTGGCAGAGGCGGTAAAACGCACGCTTGTTATCTTTATTTGTGTGGGAACTCCTCCAGCTCCTGACGGCTCAGCAGACCTTTCAGCGGTAAAATCAGTAGCCCTCTCTTTAGCTGAAACCATAGACGAATACAAGGTAATTGTTACCAAAAGTACTGTTCCGGTGGGCACCAATCGCTGGATCAAACAGCTAATAGACGAAAACAAAAAAAATGACGTCAAAGTTGATATTATTTCTAATCCGGAGTTTTTACGTGAGGGTTGTGCTATTGAAGACTTTATGCGCCCTGATAGGGTAGTTATAGGCGGTGAAAGTGACCACGCCATTGCCATAATCAAAGATATTTATCGCCCCCTTTATCTGGCTGAAACCCCTTTTGTGATAACTGACCTTGAAACTGCTGAAATGATTAAATATGCCTCTAATGCCTTTTTGGCCACCAAAATAAGTTTTATTAACGAAGTGGCCACTCTTTGTGATAAAGTGGGAGCAGACGTTATAACTGTAGCCAAGGCCATGGGGCTTGACCCTCGCATTGGTCCCAGGTTTCTTAACCCAGGTCCTGGTTTTGGTGGTTCTTGTTTTCCAAAAGACGTCCGCGCCCTTGCCTATCTCGGCAAACAGAACGACCACCCCATGCATATACTTGAGGCTGTTCTAACTGTTAACGAGAGACAGCGTGAGGTTACCGTGGAAAAGGTTAAGCAAATGTGTGGAGATATTTCTGGAAAAACTATTGCTGTGTTGGGACTAGCCTTTAAACCCAATACCAGTGATGTGAGAGAATCTCCTGCCCTTGATATAATTGAAAAACTGGTGGCTGAGGGCGCTAAGGTGCAGGCCTATGACCCTATAGCCGAAGAAGAATTTAGGAAAGCCAAACCCAATCTTCCGGTTGAATACGCAAGTGATCCCTATGAAGCGGCGGAAGGGGCTCATTGTCTTCTTATACTTACGGAGTGGAATGAGTTCCGCTATCTTGATCTAGAAAAGATAAAAGGCCTAATGGCTGAGCCAGCCATTGTTGACGCCCGCAATATTTATGAGCCAGCTCGTATGCAAAAATTAGGCTTCCGTTATACAGGTATGGGGCGAGGAAACTTGTCTGAAAAAGCTTATCTTTAAGAGTTTTCTTCTATAAGGGCTTGTAGTGCAAAAATAGAGCTTTAATTTTTACAAGCCTGGCTTAAGCAGGCGGAGTATCATTGTGGCGAAGCGGCGCTGTTGTCGTGGGGTAGCCCCTTCGGCATACTTCAAGGCTGAGGTATCCGTGCTGTCACCGCGAGGAGATTTCCATTTCGCTCCGCTTTTTCATTGCGAAGAGATCTCTAGCTTTGTCTGGAAAAAACGAAGCAGTCTAATGGTGGATACTTTAAGGATAAGTATTGCAATCAATGATGCTTTTTTAAAGGTCTCAATAGATGAAATTCTAGCTTACAAGAAACAGGTCTTATTTTGTAGGTGGTGATTAATAGAGAAGAAAAAATTGGTTGCGGGGGGCGGATTTGAACCGCCGACCTTCGGGTTATGAGCCCGACGAGCTACCAGGCTGCTCCACCCCGCGTCAGTCGCTTTTAAAAATAATCTGTTTAAAATTTTTGTCAATAACCTGTAACTTTACCTCTATAAAGCCTTACAGCTTTTGGCTAGAAGGATTACTTTGGAGACTTTTTCAAGCACCAGCATGAGATTTAAGGCCTGAGATAAGTTTTTACCCAGTGTAACTGCTCCATGCCGTTCAAGCACTAAAACATCTGCTTCTTGTGAGGCTTCAGCTACTTCTTTAGCCAAATCTTCAGTTCCAGGTTCCCTATAAGGGACACGGCTTACTTTTCCGAGAATTAGAGGTATCTCTGCTAAATAATTTTTATTAAAATCTTCGCCGGTTAAATCTAAAGCCAGAGTGTAAGGCGGATGGGCGTGAATAATAGCGGAAACATCTTCGCGTGTTTTATAAACTGCTAGATGCATTCTAAATTCAGAGCTCGGGTTGCGCCCATCAATAATGTTGCCTTCTAGATCAAGGACTACTATGTCTTGGGACTCAAGTTCTTTTTTGAAAACACCTGAAGGGGTAATATAAATTCTATCTTTAACCTTTACGGAAATATTGCCTTCACTTCCCACCATCAGGCCTTCTTCTCCGGCTTTACGGGCAAATTCGGCTACAGTGCTTCTTGGAAACTTCACTTTTTACCTCCTTTACATGGTAAATTGGTAAGACCGGCCGTAATATGCCCCAGAGTTAATTCTCCCTGGGCCTTTATTACCAGCTTTCGGGCCAGCCACAGATAAGCTTTTTTAGAGCGCTCAATTAGCTCGCTCTGAAAGCCAAAAGTGACTTCCATTTTTTGAGTTTTCAGGCGGCCACAGACGGTATTGATATTTTCGTCTTTCAAATATTTTAGAAGGGCCTGGTTGGCTTTATCTTTCGCAAAAATCCAGAAGGTCTTTTCTTCACCAGGTTTTTCCATAATGGTATTCATAGAAGCGTAAAAAGCGGAAAGCTCATCATGGACCGGATAATGTTTAAGCTTTATTTCTTTTTCTTTACGGCCATTTTTGTATCTTATTACCTTACCCCTTTGTTGGTCGTAAATAAACTCTTTTAAAACAGCTTTCCCTCTTTCTACCCGATAAATACGACTGCGGCGGGGATATCCTTCCGGGTCAAGCCAGGTGGTCCAGGTTGATTCAAAAGGAAGAAGCATACGCACAAATCCGGTAGTCCAGGCCTTGGCTATGAGCTTGGTGCGGGAGCCGCTTTTTATTACGGTGACTTTTATTTGGCCAGCAGGTATGGCCAGCCAGGAGACTTTGTAATGGTAAACCTGTTTCTCTACGGCCTTTGCCGGCCAGGGCAAAAAACACCACAGAAGAATAAAGCTAATAATTAAATTTTTCACGCAGTTTCTCCTCTACATTGGGAGGCACAAGATCTGAGACGTCTCCGCCGAAACGGGCAGCTTCTTTGACAATAGTAGAACAGATAAAAAACCACCTGAACCCCGGCATAAGAAAGATAGTATCTATTTGGCGATTAAGCTTACGGTTCATAAGGGCCAGCTGGAATTCGTATTCAAAGTCAGAAACAGCCCTTAAGCCTCTTACAATCACCTTGGCTCCTTTCTGAGCGGCAAAATCCACTAAAAGTCCCGGGAAGCTGGTTACTTCTACCCTATCAAAAAAATCATACCCTGAAAGGGCTTTTCTTATCATTTCAAGCCGTTCTTCCACGGTAAAAAGGGGTTTTTTGGCCGGGTTTTCTCCAATGGCTACGATGAGATAATCAAAAATGCGAAGGGCCCTTTTCATCAAATCTATGTGTCCATAAGTGACCGGATCAAAAGCCCCAGGATAAATGGCTATTCTTTTCTCCATTAGCGCCTCCGGTAAAAATGTAGCCTTGTTTGGCCGTAAGTTTTTTCACGAAATTTTATAAGGCCTTCTATCTCTTCTGGAAAATTTTCTTCCGTGTTTTCCTCAACCACTACCACACCATCTTCAGCTAAAAAAGGCTCTATTTTCTTTAAGGTTTTTAATGCAAGGCCGGTGCCATAGGGAGGGGTAATAAAAATTAAATCAAAGGGCGCTTCTGAGAAAAGATTTTTTAAGCCTTTGGGAAGGGTGAGACGCTTTATTTCAGCTGTTTCCTTAAGGCTTGACAGGTTCTCTTTTACCAGAGAAAGGGCTTCGCCACTTTGGTCAACAAAAATGACCTTTTTGGCGCCACGCGAAAGGGCCTCAAGTCCCAGGGCTCCAGTGCCACAAAAAAGGTCAAGCACTTTTGCCCCTTCCACCTGCGGACCAAGGGAATCAAAGAGGGCCTTGCGCACCTTGTCCATCATAGGGCGGATATCGCGAGACTTGGGAGCCTTTAAAATGCGGCCACGGTGTTTGCCAGCGGTTATGCGCATATCTCCAAAATAAAAAAGCGGGGCCAAAGCCCCGCTTTTCAGACTAGCAAGATGGATTTACTTCATTTCTTCAAAATCAGCGTCAATTACGTCATCGCCGCCTTTTTTCTCACTGCTTCCACCCGTCTCACCACCAGCGGTACCCTGAGCTCCTGCTCCAGCAGCGCCAGCCTGACCGGCCTGGGCGTGTTTGTAAGCCATCTCCGCCAGGCGATAAGAGGCCTGGGTAAGCTCTTCAGTAGCTTTGCGGATAGCTTCAAGATCTTCGCCTTCCATAACTTTGCGGAGATTGTCTATCTTTTCCTGGACCTCTTTGCGCAGGTCTTCGGGTACCTTGTCACCCAGTTCACTTAAAGATTTTTCAACAGAGTAGATGATGCTATCAGCCTGGTTGCGGGCTTCAATGAGTTCTTTGCGGCGGCGGTCTTCCTCAGCGTGCATTTCAGCCTCTTTAATCATCTTCTGAATCTCTTCCTCAGTGAGACCAGAAGAAGGCTTCACCACCACCGATTGCTCTTTACCAGTAGCCAGGTCTTTAGCTGTTACGTTTAAGATACCGTCGGCGTCTATGTCAAAGGTAACTTCAATTTGCGGCACACCACGCGGTGCTGGTGGAATACCTACCAGTTCAAAGCGGGCTATGCTCTTGTTGTCCTTGGCCATGGGGCGCTCGCCCTGAAGCACGTGTATGGTAACCGAGGTCTGGTTGTCAGCTGCGGTGGTAAAAATCTGGCTTTTACGTGTAGGTATGGTGGTGCCCCGCGGGATAATCACTGTAAATACACCACCCAGAGTCTCAATACCGAGAGAAAGCGGTGTTACGTCAAGTAGCAACACATCTTTTACTTCGCCCTTGAGAACACCGGCCTGAATAGCTGCCCCCATGGCTACTACTTCGTCGGGGTTTACGCCTTTTACCGGCTCTTTGCCGAATATTTCCTTCACTTTGCGCTGTACTGCCGGCATACGGGTCATACCACCAACCAGCAGGACTTCGTCAATGTCCTGTGGGGTAATGCCTGCGTCTTTCATCGCGATACGGCAGGGTTCTTCCAGACGGTCTAAAAGGTCCTGACACAGGCTTTCAAGTTTAGCCCTGGTAATCTTCATTACCAGGTGCTTTGGGCCACTGGCATCAGCCGTAATAAACGGGAGGTTTATTTCAGTTTCCTGAACCGTTGAAAGCTCAATCTTAGCCTTTTCTGCCGCTTCTTTCAAACGCTGAAGGGCCATACGGTCCTGCCGCAGGTCAATACCGTGTTCTTTTTTGAATTCCTCGGCAATGTAGTCAACCAGGCGCATGTCAAAGTCTTCACCACCAAGGAAGGTGTCACCAGAGGTGGCCTTAACTTCAAAAACACCTTCGCCAATTTCAAGGATGGAGATATCAAAGGTTCCGCCACCAAGGTCAAAGACAGCTACGGTGCCTTCTTTCTTTTTGTCAAGCCCGTAGGCCAGGCAGGCAGCGGTAGGTTCGTTAATGATACGCTTCACATCAAGGCCAGCAATACGGCCAGCGTCTTTGGTGGCCTGGCGCTGAGAGTCGTCAAAATAAGCCGGGACAGTGATAACCGCTTCTTTAACTTCACTGCCGAGGTATTCCTGAGCGTCTTCTTTAAGTTTGCGAAGAATCATAGCGGAAATTTCAGGTGGGCTGTAGCGTTTGCCACGCACTTCTACGTGCGCGTCGCCATTAGGAGCCTCAACAATCTTATAAGGAACGCGTTTAGCCCACTCCTGGACTACAGGGTCTTTGAATTTGCGCCCCATAAGGCGCTTGATGCCGAAAATGGTGTTTTCAGCGTTGGTAATGGCCTGGCGTTTAGCCAGCTGGCCAACGAGAATCTGGCCATCTTCCAAAAAGGCCACCACCGAAGGTGTAGTGCGCGTTCCTTCCTGGTTAGGGATAACTTTAGGCTCTCCCGCTTCGTAGATAGCCATGCAAGAGTTAGTGGTTCCAAGGTCTATCCCAAAAGGTTTGGTGTTTTTTTCACTCATGGTCTCTACCTCCAATCTTAATTTTTATTTTCGCCCTGGTCAGGCGTTTCCTTCTGACTTTCAGCAGGTTTTTTAGCCACCGCTACTAAGGCCGGGCGAATAACCCGCCCGTGAAGGGTATAACCCTTCTGAAAGGTTCTAACTACTGCCCCTTCAGGGTGTTCGTGGGTCTCTTCTACCGTCAGAGCTTCGTGAATCTCTGGTTTAAAAGTATCACCAATAACCACTTCAAACTGCTTGAGACCAAACTTTTCTAAAGTTTGAAAGAGTCCCTTAAGGGTTAATTCAATCCCTTCAATCAGGGCCTTGGCGTCTTGCGATTGTTTAGCCGCCTCAAGGGCCCTTTCCAAATTGTCTACAAAAGGCAAAAGCTCCTTCATGAAAGTTTCAAGTGCATACTTGAAGTATTCCTCTTTCTCGCGCTTAAAACTCTTTTTTAGATTTTCTACCTCTGCGGCATAGCGAAGGGCCAGTTCTTTATATTCTTTAACTTCAGCTTCTTTCTTTTTGATAAGTTCTATGAGTTCTTCCCGGCTCTCAGGATATGTTTCTTTAGTCTCTTGAGTTTCCTGGGCCTCTTGTTTGGCCTTTTCCATATTTTTAGTACCCTCCTTTTCCTTTTTCGCTGGCACACCACCTCGATAGAGGTGGTAAACCTTGGCCATAAGGCTTACCTCCTCTATCGTTTTCTTCTCGGAGAAAAATTAAGTACGGGGAAGGAACTTGTCCAGAAGGTGAGAGACAATTCTTGAGGTATAATCCACCACCGGCACGACTTTAGAATAGTCCATTCTGATAGGGCCTATAACAGCCAAGCCTCCCATGGGATTCCTTGCCCGATAATAGGGAGAAGCTACGGCACTTAAGTTTCGCGGGGCTCCAAGGCCAGTCTCTGCCCCAATTAAGACCTGGACTCCATGACTTCCCAAGCAGCGTTCTATAATTTTCAGAAATATGTTTTTTTCTTCAAAGGCCGCGAGAAGTTCTTTAAGGCGTTCTACATCTTTGAACTCCGGAACATCTAGAAGGCGAGAAATGCCTTCTACTATTGGTTCAGAAGGAGTTTCACTTTCTTCAAGTTCTTCAAAAAGCCTATCTAGAAATTTTCTTTCAGCTTCTATTTCCTTTAAAAGCTCATCGCGGGCTTCTTCTAAGGTAACCTTAGGGAGCTTCTGATTGAGATAACTGGCCAGACGTTCCAGGGCTCCAGGGGAGATACTTTCAGGAATTTTTAAAAGTCGGTTAACTACAATGCCCGCCTCAGTAACCGCTACCACCAGCACCAACCCTCGGCCCAGAGGCACAAAATCAAGTTTAATAAGCCTTTCGTGGCCTATTCTGGGAGAAGATACTACAGAAGGGAAGCCAGTCATCTGGGTTAAAAGCCGTGAAGTAATACGCAAAAGCTCAGAAAGATCTTCTATCTCTTCGCTTTCAAAGGCCTTTTCAATGGTTTCTCTGGCCTCATCAGCCAGGGGTTCGGCTTCAAGCAAATTTTCTACGTAGTATCTAAAACCTTCTTCTGTAGGCACTCGCCCGGCGGAGACATGGGGCTGGGCAAGAAGCCCCAGTTCTTCAAGGTCTGCCATGATATTGCGCACTGTAGCTGGTGATAAAGGTGGCTTTAGACGCTTGGCCACGGTACGCGAGCCTACAGGCTCAGCGTGGCGAATATAATCCTCCACCACAATGGTAAGCACCTTTTTATAACGGTCAGAAAGTTCTAAAGCTTCAAACATAATTTCCTTCAAATAGTTGGTTAAACTTTAGTGTAATAATATCGGGCCATTAAAGCAATCAGGAGTTTTGTCTTATTGTTTTATCTGCCCTGAGCCCCTAAACAACGCCGCAAAAATATTATACCTGCTACAAATGAAAGAATCAGGACAATTAAAAGGGCTGTTTCAAGCATGTAGTGTTTGAACATCTCTTCAGAAGCCACACAACCTTCAGGGGGATGGGCAATCTCTACTGAGAGCACCAGAATACGCCTTACTGAAGCGATAATGCCTATCATCAAAAAGGGTTCTATAGCCAGTTTAATGGAGCCTTTAAGAGTTATTTTGATGGTGTGAAGTATTTCAAGCAGCATTAAAGCCAGAAGAGACCTATCAAGCACAAAAAAGACAAAGTAAATTATCTCGTCTCGCTTGAGATAATGAACCCAGGAAGTAAAAATTTCAAAAAATATAAAGCCAATAGCCAGAATAAGGGCCAAAATTAATAAAAGGTAGAAAAATATTTCTATACGGTCATAAACTCCGATAATAAATGATTTTTTCTTGGTTGTGTTCATAGGCCTTTGTCAATCGTATCTCTTAGAAAAATTTTTGGGGTTTTCATTAAATGAATATGTTTAGGTGAAACACACTTAAAAATTTAAGCCTTTAAGAAGGCCTTTCAAGCGGTCTTTATTGTCTCTGGGCAAATTTCTTAAGCCTACTTCTTACTCCTCGCGGAAGCTTTCTAAAACGAGCTTATGGAAAAGGCCAGAATCTAAGCAATATTTTAATTGGCCACTTCGCCTGGAGAAGTATTAATAAGTGCAGAAAATGTTTTATATTAGTCTTTATCTATGAAAGATGCTCGCTATTTATCTCATCCGAGACCGATGTCTGGACCAGTTGAAGATGCCCTTTGCGTTATGGACGAGGGAGGCTGTAGGGCAGCTCATAGAGAGGAAGTTTAGTATCAAGCTTTCGGTATGGACGGTCCTTGAGGAGGTGGGGATTTACACCACAGAAGCCATTGAAGAAGGCCTATGAGCAGAATCCTAAGGAAGTAAAGGCGTGGCTTGAGGAAAAAGAATATCCACGGATAAAACAGAAGGCCAGGGTCACCTGCCGCTATGGAGCGCCAGCGGAACAGCGGTCAGGTGCACCCAATTATTATACGCCTTCTTACTTGCCATATGCTTGCATTTCTTGATTTGCCGGATAGTCTGGAACAACATGAATCCCATCACCATATATTTTTAAATGTGCTACAATCATATTTTTATAAGCCAAAGGAACGCACCATGCATTTTCAGGCTCTCTATATTCAGCACCATTCAAGACCTCAAGGCTACTTATAATAGCAGGTAAATTACGCTTTACATTTTCAATAATTTGTGGAGATACTCCTCTCGCTACAACATGAACTCCAAGTGGCAGTATAGAACCATCTAATGGGTTGAAGTGTAGAACAGCCACTGCTGTTCCGTCATAAACAATAGCTGCCTTAACTTCAACTTCACCTCTTGGAGCAACCATGCTCCAAACCTTTCCTGCTGTTAAATACATTTTTGCCTTTTGTGCTGTAGCAACTGCAAGTGCAGCGTTTTTAATTATATCTTGTTGGGTTCCTGTTGAAACGATCCCTGATTGAACAGGTGGTGGGGGTTGCATTACCCCTCCCACTGGCGGACGGGGGACTTGCTCTGGAGCAGGTGGAGGTGGCGGTGTCTGATTATATCTAGGAACAGTTGGCGGATTTAGCAATGGTGGTTTATCTTGTGCATTTACCATGGTTATTCCTCCTATTACAAACAATGCTAACAGAATTGCATACAGTCTACTACAATTAATCATGATTTTCTCCTTTATTTTTTATGTTTTGTATATATCTTTTTCCAATAGTTTAAGCCTTTCTTTAATATCATCCAATTCACTTCCATTATATTCATGTTTTGTTGATGTTTTGTTTTTCCACCTGTCTAGGGCCACATATACAATAACCTAATTAAAACCAACAACACCAAACCTTTCCATCCTGAGACTAATTGGAGGTGGTTGGACCAGCTGGGCTACATACCGACAGTAAGTTTGTTGAAGCTATCCCCACAATGACCAGCACATATTGTTTAAATACTTTGCGAAATTTCGTATTTTGTCTTCCTTTTTCGTATAACATTTCACTTTGAGCTGCGACTCGGGGTTTAGAAATTAAGTTAGTACCCACCTCCTAATTCAGGCCCGTACCATGCATTTTTTTCGAGGTCAAGAAAATTTGTCCAAAATAAGGCTGCATAAAGTTGAAAATTTTGACATTAATCTGTTGAAAGATTAATCGGAAAAAACTAAATGAAACTTTCGTTAAGAAACATTTTGAGATTGAGGCCAATTTTTCCGTTCATAAGACGCACCACCGGGCCATCTGGATAAAAATCAATAAGGTTTATGCCAGCGTAATCTATTTGCAGGCGGAAAAAGTTACTCAAACTAGAGCCCAGAGCGTATAAAATAAGTACTCTGATAAGGCCCCCGTGGATAAAAAAGACCACATTCTGGCCTTCAAATCTTTCGGTAGCCTCTTTTATAACGCTTAGCCCGCGACTAAGCAGTTCTTCAAGGGTTTCTCCCTGAGGAGGTTTTATTTTAGCCGGGTCTTTTAAGCGTTCTCTAAATTCAGGAATTTCAAGGAGTTCGCTAAAAGATTTGCCTGCCCAGGCACCAAAATTTATTTCTCTAAGCTTTTTTTTTATCAGGTGAGGGATATTTTTTTGCTGGCAAAGCATCTCTCCAGGAAGCCTGGCTCTGGTGAGGTCACTGGTGTAAACCGCTGCTAAAGGAAGCTGCAAGAAAACTTCAACCAGCTCTTTACTCTGTTTTAGTCCTTTTTCAGATAGAGGAACGTCGTTCTGGCTATATAAAACCCCTTTGGGCCCTTTTACTTCGCCGTGTCTTACCAGAAAAATACGAGTTGGTTTCATGAAATTACGTCGCCTAAAAAACTTAAAGCTTCTTTGGGTTTTATGCGAGTTTTAACTTCGTCTAAAACGGCCTTAAAAGTTTTGTCCTGAACTGGGTGTTTATAAAGTCTGGCAAGCACACCTCTCACATATTCTTCGTGTTGGGGTGGAATGGCAAAGTCTGGAGCCTCGCGGTTAGCTAAAAGTGTCTCGGGAATAACCAGGTCTTCAGGGGCAGTTTTCTCTTTTTCCAAATAAAAAAGCAGTAAATCAAGAAAGTTACCGTAAAGGCCGGCAATGTCTATTTCTTCAAGGATCTGCATAAATACCATGGTAAGAGAAAAAAATTCAGGTGGAACAATGGCTTCACCTGCCTCGCGGCAGAGTTTGAGAGAAAAGAACGTGCGGCAGGCAAGAGGCCTTACCTCATAAAATCTACAGAGATTCTTTTCATCAAGAAAAGGGCAGGGCTCAAAGACAAACCCCTCATCAGGCGGAGGCTCTTTGCCGGCCATATAAAAAGAAGCCATTTCATTAGGGGTCACTTTGGGGCGCAACCTCTCCTTATTTTTAAATGGAAAAAGCTTACCATAAAGCTCTTCTCTTTCTGACTGGTCAAGAGAATCTAGCATCAGAAGCGCCTCAACCCCTGTAGCCAAGACGTTTACCGTGCAACAGTCAGCACACCCTGGCTGGCAGACAAAAGAGTATTTTTTTACTTCTTCTTCAAAAACTTCGTAAAGGGCCTTTAAGAGGGCTTTTTTTTCAGATAAGGCCTCATCTAGTTTAACTGGCATAAGGCCTATCATGATTGGGCCTCCTGAGAAGCAGAGCCTTGGGTTTGGGTGAGTTCAGCAAGCTTTTTTTCAAGCTCCCTTATCTTTCTTTGTTTGTCAAAAAGCTCTTTTCGCCTTTTAAGACGGCCGGGAAGAGAAATTAAGAAGACCAGAAGCATGCCAGCCAGCATGGCCAGGATAATGAGCACGGCCAGAGAGCTTTCAAACTGCCATACCAGAAACTTTACCGTCACTGGAGCAGCGTTTTGAATAGCAAAAACCGCTATAAAAATGCCTAGCACCGCCGCTAAAATAAGATAAATTTCCATGACCAGCTCCTTTTTAGACTTCTAAAATCTGCTAAAAGATTCTAATATGAAAAAGCTTTCCTATGAAGGATTTAATTATTTACGAAGATAATCATTTATTGGTGGTGGAAAAGCCCGGTGGTCTTCTAGTCCAGGGAGACCGTACCGGTGATGTAACTTTGCTTTCCATGGCCAAAAGCTACCTTAAAGAAAGGTACGACAAACCTGGCAATGTTTATCTTGGGCTGGTTCATCGGCTTGACCGGGTAACATCTGGAGTTGTTATCTTTGCGCGCACCACCAAGGCTGCTCAGAGACTTGCCAGCTTTTTCCGCGAAAAACTAATTAAAAAACATTATCTGGCTGTAGTGCACGGTTCACCTCCGCCCAAAGGGATTCTTGAAGATAAAATTGCCTGGGACGAAAATAAAAGAAAAGCTTATATCTCAAGTAAAGGCAAAGAGGCCAGCCTGGTTTACCTTAAGCTTCGCACTAAGGGTAAAAAGTCCCTTTTATTGGTACAGCCTATAACTGGTCGCAAACATCAGATCAGAGTTCAATTAGCCAGAAGGAAACATCCCATTGTGGGTGATATCAAATACGGTTCCAAAGAAAGAATATATTTTGGCAGGGCTATTTTGCTTCATGCCTGGCGTGTAGTTTTACCCCATCCGGTTAAAGATGAAATATTGCGTTTTGAAGCACCATTGCCTTTTTACTGGCCCAAAGAATTTTATCCACCAGCTAAAATCCCCTGGCTTAAAGTTGAAAGAAAGCTTTAAGCCGCTTTTAAAAGCTGTTGCCGCAGGTTGAAGAGGCGGTCCCGTAAGGCGGCAGCCTTTTCAAACTCAAGATTTTTGGCTGCCTCGCGCATTTCTTTCTCTGTTTGTTTGATAAGCTTTTTAAGTTCATCAATGTCTTCTACGTCAATTTCTGCCAGTTTTTCCAGGTCCACATAGTCGCTATCGTAAAATTGAGAAAGGGCATCTTCAAAGTCTTTTTTAATAGTCCTGGGAGTTATACCGTGTTTTAGATTATACTCTTCCTGGAGTTTGCGGCGACGCCTGGTTTCTTCTATGGCCCGCTGCATGGAAGCCGTAACATTATCAGCGTAAAGTATCACCGTGCCATTTACGTTTCTGGCAGCCCGTCCAGCAATCTGGATAAGGGACCTCTCTGAACGCAAAAAGCCTTCTTTGTCTGCGTCTAAAATGGCCACCAGAGAAACCTCAGGCAGATCAAGCCCTTCGCGTAAAAGATTTATGCCTACCAGCACTTCAAAAACTCCGCGCCTTAAATCCCGAATTAGTTTGGCCCGCTCAAGGGTTTTTATGTCTGAATGTAAATACTTGGCTTTAATCCCTAAGTCATTGAGATAGTCTGTCAGTTCTTCGGCCATGCGCTTGGTCAGAGTGCAAACAAGAACCCTTTCCTTTCTGGCCAGGCGTTTTTTAACTTCAGCTACCAGATCGTCTATCTGGTACTTAGCCGGACGAACTTCTATAATAGGATCCATCAAGCCTGTAGGCCTGATTATCTGTTCAACCACGTATTTTTCGGCCTTTTCCAGTTCGTAATCTCCAGGGGTGGCTGAAACATAGACCACCTGGGTTATCCTTTGTTCAAATTCTTCAAAGGTAAGTGGACGGTTATCAAGGGCTGAAGGGAGCCTGAAGCCATACTCTACCAGCGTTTCCTTGCGCGAACGGTCTCCGCGATACATACCCTGAAGCTGTGGTACGGTTATGTGACTTTCGTCAATGAAGATGAGAAGGTCGTCAGGGAAATAGTCAAGCAGGGTGTAAGGGGGCTCACCTGGGGCACGGCCATCAAGATAGCGGCTATAGTTTTCAATGCCGTGGCAAAAACCCATTTCTTCAAGCATTTCTAGGTCAAAGAGAGTGCGTTTCCTGAGGCGTTCAGCTTCAACCAAACGGCCCTGCTCTTTAAACCAGGCCACCCTTTCTTCAAGTTCTTTTTTTATTTCTTGAATGGCTATCTTCAGGCGTTCTTCGTCTGTTACGTAATGCGTGCCAGGGAAGACAGTGATTGCTTCAAGGCGGCCTAAGAGCTTGCCCCGGAAGGGGTCTATTATTTTTATGCTTTCAATGGTGTCTCCAAAAAGTTCTATCCTGATAGCACGCTTTTCTTCGTGGGCAGGAAATATTTCAATAATGTCTCCCCTTACTCTGAAAGTACCGCGGGTTAGCTCAAAGTTTTTTCGTTCGTAGTGCATGGTGACAAGGCGCCTGATAATGCGGTCTCGTGGAAAGTCTTCGTCAACCTGCAGGTAAAGATGCATACGCGAATATTCCGTAGGAGAACCAAGGCCATAAATACAAGAAACACTTGCCACCACGATAACATCACGTCGTGAAAGCACCGCGGCGGTGGCTGAATGCCTAAGCCGGTCTATGAGTTCATTAATAGAGGCGTCTTTTTCAATGTAGGTATCACTGGCTGGAAGATAGGCTTCAGGTTGATAGTAGTCATAATAAGAAACAAAGTATTCTACGGCGTTGTAGGGAAAAAGTTTTTTAAATTCGTTATAAAGCTGGGCTGCAAGCGTCTTGTTAGGAGCAATTATGAGAGTTGGCCGATTAAGGCGAGCAATGACATTGGCCATGGTAAAAGTTTTGCCAGAGCCGGTTATCCCTTTAAGAACCTGGTGTTTTACCCCTTGAGAAAGCCAGCCAACCAGGGTATCAATGGCCTTGGGCTGATCTCCTTTAGGTTGGTGTGGGCTTTCAAGCCTAAAGCTTCCTTTTAAAGTGCTCATGTTTTAGTTATTTTAGCCTAAAAAGGGACAGGCAAAAATATGAGGTTTAGGTCTAAAAAAATTAGTCGCCGAAAAACTGTATCAGGGGTTTGTGATGTGTGTGGCCGCGAAATGCCTCTTTGTTACCGCTGCCAGAAGTGTGGCTATTTAATTTGCCAGGAGTGTATGGCCTCAGGCCCTAGGAACTTTTCCTGTAACACCGTTACCTGGGTGTGTCCTAACTGCCTTAACTGGGAGACTCTTTGATAAAAACCAGCGTTCGCCTGTCACCGGTTATAGGCAGGCGGAATTCTTTGATAGATACCTGGGTAGCAGGGAACTTTTTTGAAAAAGCTTTTACTTCTTCTCTGGCCTTTGGGCCCTTCATGGCCAGGAGAAAGCCATCCTTATCAAGAAGAGGTTTAGCAAGCTCCCACAGCAAAGGGAGCTCACTTACCGCCCGGGACACTACGCAACCAAAATAGTGGCGGGGTAAAGGGTCTTTCTTGCCTACCGTAGCCTGAACAATTTTTAGATTCTTAAGGCCTAGAACTCCAGCGGCATAGGTAAGGAAAGAGATAGGTTTTTTACGGGCATCAACCAGCCAGACTTCCTGTTCTGGCCTGGCAATCTTGATAATCATGCCAGGCAAACCCGCGCCTGTCCCCAAGTCAAGTAGTGGGACTTCTTCTGGCAAGTAAGGAATAACGCTTAGACTATCAAGGGCATGTTTTACCGCTATTTCTTGAGAGTCTTTCAGGGCGGTGAGCCCTAAAGGTTTTGAGAATTCCTGTAAAAGAGATAGAAAGGCGGCAGTCTTTTCTACCTGCTCCGGCAAAAGCGAAATTTCTAGTTCTTTTAACCCTTTCTCCAGGTAGCTTTTTACTTCACTTTCAAAAGACATCTTCTAAAGCCCTTTACAAAATATAGATTGATTGACTGCCTTATGCTCAGCCTTTTAGACTGGTTCGCCTGTCCCCCTTTATCGGCTGAGCCCGTCGTACAACCGAAGCAATCCCTGTCGCCCCAATTGTTGCCAGGCCCTAAAAGTAATCTAAAATAACCTGAAAGTTTGTTCAAAAGGAAAGCTAGATGACAAAATTACCTCCGCGAGAAAAGATTTATTTTGCCGATTTGCATATCCACAGCCGTTATTCCCGGGCCACCAGCAAAGAGATGACCATTCCCACCCTGGCCAGGGTAGCTAAAGAAAAGGGGCTAGAAGTAGTGGCTACTGGTGACTTTACTCATCCGGATTACCTAGCAGAACTTGAAGAGTATTTAATCCCGGCACAAGAGGACGGCCTCTATGTGTACAAAGAAGACCCAGAAGGTCCTCGTTTTATTTTAAGTGTTGAAGTTTCTAACATTTTTTCTCAGGGAAACAAAAAGAACCGTCGCCTTCATACGGTTATTTTAGCTCCTAGTCTGGAGATCGTCCGCGAAATAAATAAGGCCCTGGCAAGGCTTGGTAATCTTTCAGCTGACGGGCGGCCGATTTTTGGTTTCCCAGCCAAAGATTTGGTAAAGCTTCTGCGGCGTATTTCGCCTGACATCTTGATTATTCCAGCCCATATCTGGACGCCCTGGTATTCCCTTTTCGGGGCTTTTTCGGGTTTTGATTCAATTGATGAATGTTTTGAGGAAGAGGCCGAACATATTGACGCCCTTGAAACCGGGCTTTCCTCTGACCCGGCTATGAACTGGCGTCTTTCTTCCCTTGACCGCTACGCCCTGGTTTCCAACTCAGATGCCCACTCGCCCAGCAAGCTGGCCCGTGAGGCCAATGCCTTTTTCAGGCCGTTGAGCTATCAGGCCATGGCCAAAGCCCTGCGAGAAGATAGGCTGGCCTTTACCGTTGAGTTTTATCCCGAGGAAGGGAAGTACCACTTTGATGGCCATCGTAATTGCGGAGTGCTTTTTTCACCCGAAGAAACCATGGCTCACGGTGGCAGGTGCCCTGTTTGTGGCGAGCCTCTTACCGTAGGCGTAATGCATAGGGTAGTGGAGCTTGCTGATCGTCCCAAAGATTTTCGTCCTGAAGGAAAGCCGCCTGCTGTGCACCTGGTGCCGCTTCAAGAAATCGTAGCCGAAGCCCTTGGCAAAGGGGTGCAAAGCCAGATAGTAGCAAGGACCTACCGCCAGCTCCTTGAAAGGGCCGGGAGTGAACTTGACATCTTGCTTTATAAAAACCTTGAAGAACTAAAAAGCCTTTTCCCTGAACGAATTGTAGAAGGAATTTGCCGCGTAAGAGAGGGCAAGCTTTACATCAGGCCCGGCTTTGATGGTGTTTACGGAAAAATTCGCATATTTGAACCTGAAGAGGAAGAAAAAATTTCCGCTCCCCGCCAGAAGAGCCTCTTCGCTTGATTTAAAAGCCTGGGTGATTACCGTAAAACCAGGATATTTTAAGCGAGGAGGTGGCCCATGATTGTAACCGTAAAGCACTTTCAGATGCTAAAGCGGCTTGAGCAAGGCGGGCTTGAAAAGCTTGAAGAGCTTACCCCTGAGGACCTGGAAGTACTTTTACATTTAAGGCTGGCAGGCCTTATCACCGAAGAGGAAGAAAGTTTTGCCCTTACCAGAAGCGGACTCCTAATCCTTGAATCTTTGAGAACAGCCGAAGAGGCAAACAATCTAAACTTTTCAGACCTTTATGAGAACTATCGCCTGGTGGGCTCTCGTATAATTTCTATGCTTCAGATTGCAGAACGCGCTCAGGGACGCACGGACTTCAATCAAGAAATAAATAAAGAGCTTGAAGAAAGGGGTTTTGCCAGAGACGGACGTCTGCAACCCTGGGCTCAGGCCATTCTTGAGGCCTATCGTTCAGCCACCGTGGAATTTTTTGTAACCCCAGAGCTTGCCAGAAGTATTCTGGCCCTTCCTCTGGGCCCAGCGCGCAAAAATTTCCTTGAGCCCATCCCTGAAAAACACATTTTCCAGCTTGAGGCCCAGCGCCTTTTAACTTTTACTGTTCCAGAGGGAGAGTATTACGCCTTCACCGGGGTGGGAAGCCAGCTCTGGGCAGCCCTAAGAACCGGGCTGGTGCCGGAAGTTTCCATCAGTGTATCCACCTTGCGGGACATTGTTGAAAATAAAAAGACAGAAACCCTTGAAACCCTTGGCGCTATTGACCCTCAGGGCAATCTTACTGTGCCAGGCAAACACCTTTTGATGGCTGCCAGGCTTTTCTTTGAACCTATCATCGTTAATCCTTCTATTGACCTGAGTGGCTGGAACATCTCGGTTTTGAGAGCTGTTAAGGCTTCTCCTGTAAAAACGCGCGAGGGTATAGAAGAGTTTCTGGCTGCTCAGGATACTCGTGATCCGTTTAAAGTAAAGCAAAGCCTTTACCGCCTGGAAGGTTTTCGCCTGATAGCCAGTGAGCCAGATGGGTCTTATTCCTTAACCCCTTACGGTGAAGAGCTTTTGGCCCTTGAAGACCTGGCTCCGGTTCACGCCCAGGCGGTGATGGCTATCACCGTTACCCGCACCGAGAACATGCCTCCAGATGACGGGTGGGTTAAGACGGCTGAAGAACAGGGAGTTGTTGGTAACGGTTTCCCCAGCCAGAAAGGAAGGCTTTTAGCTGAAATCGCTTCTAGCATTGACCGCTTACCTGTAGTTACCAGAGAAGAGATGCTCGTTATGCGGGGGATTCCCCTCTGGCGAGGGGTAAGCGAAGAAGAAATTTTAAACTTTTACCCCGAAGAAAAGCATCCGCAAGTCTTACACGGCCTGCGCAAACTCCTGGCTCAAGGATTGGTGGATCTCCTTCCTGGAGGGCTTTACGTATTAACGCCTGCGGGAGAAAAAATAAAGCAGGGACTTTCGGCCGTGCCAAACGGCGTGGATTTTCCGCTAACACCACAGGTGTGGTATGTGCTTCTGGCTTTAAGAGAGATAGGCCGTTTTTCACCCCAGGGCCGGAAAATCAGGGTCCGTAAAGAAGACTACGATAAGCTTGAAGAAAAAGTCAAAAATCTTGCACCAGAAATTATCGGCTCAGCTCTTGAAACCGCCCGACTTTGTCGTTACATCTCTGGGTTAGATGTGTTAGAAACCGGGGTCAACCTGCTTGAAGGCCTTGACCTCTTGAAAAACCTTAAAACCAACTGGGAAGAGATAAGGATTTACGCATGATAAAAGTCTGGCGTAAAGACCCGCGGGCGAGGCTCCCAGAGAAGGCCTCGCCCGGGGCCATCGGCTGGGATTTATTTGCCCTTGAAGACACAGAGATACTACCTAAAGAAGTCGCTTTTATTCGCACTGGCCTGGTTATTAAGGCCCCATCTCCTTACGGGATGTTCATTTTCCCAAGGTCTTCTCTCTTTCGTAAAAAAGGCCTTATTTTTCCTCACTCAGCCGGCATTATAGATTTTGATTACTGCGGTGAAGACGACGAGTTAAAGATTCTTGCCTTAAACTTGAAAGATGAAGCAGTTTCTGTCTCAGCAGGAGAGCGTATTGCCCAGCTTCTCTTCATGAAAGTTCTTACTGACGAAGAATTAGAAGAAGTGTCTGAAGTCCCCTGCCCTAAATCAAGGGGTGGCTTTGGTAGCACAGGAGGCTATGAGACCAAATGATTAGCATTAAAGACCACCAGAGGCGTTTTTCAGAGGAAATCAGGCCCTTTTTTGATTCTCTTCTGGAAAAAGATAAGGCCCTTTTTCGCGATACCTTGTTTTTGAGTTTTTTAGGGGCGCGCATTTGTTACGCCTCAACCAGGCCTTTGAATCTTTTTGCGGAAAAGCGTTTTCAGGAAAAAGAAGAATTGCTTGCGTTTTTAGGAAGGCTTAAGCGTTCTGGCCACGCCAGTGTTTTTGCCCACTCTCCTCTCGTGGCTCAGGAAGACTTACCTGCTGAAAAAATAGCCCGTCTTTCCCAGGTGCTTTTTAAGGCCTGGTGGTCTGAAAGTGGTTCAGTCTGCTTAAACTTGCGCCACTTTGCCGAGGTCTATGAAGAAAAAGAATTCATGGAAATCCTTGAGGCCTCATACGAAGAAAGCCATAAGTGGCAGGATTTTCAGGTTTTTGAAATAGTTTATCCTGAAGGAAAAGCTGAAATTAGTAGAAAAATAATCCTTGGCGAACTTATTTCTCAAACTTTTAGTGAGCCTTACGGTATAGAAGCGAGCCCTCAGGTATTTGTTATAGATGTAGCGCCAGAAGAGACAATGCCTTTTGGCTGGCTGGCGGTGGTGGCTGAAGGGTTTAGCCGGCTTTTTTCACACCAGTTTGTGCGCCACACCTGGCTTAACTTTAACCAGCGTTCACACCGCTATACCCAGGTTGACCAGTTCGTATTCCCGCCCTCTTTTGACGACAAGGCCCGTGCCATTTATACCAGGCAAATTGAAGAAGGTTTAAGCGCCTACCAGGAAATCGTTAAGCAAGGAATTAAAAAAGAAGACGCCCGTTTTGTAACCCCGCAGGGTTCGTCCACCACTATTTTAGCAACGGGGCCTTATTTCGTCTGGGAAGATTTTATAAGCAAGCGTAATCACCCCAAGGCCCAGTGGGAAATCAGAAGGCTTGCAGAGGGTTTAGCCTCTGTCCTCAGGGAGCTTAAGGCGTAGCTCTATAACTTTGGGGTTTTTTATCCCTCGCAGGCTCCTGAGAAAGCCTCTTATGGTTTCGCTTAAGGCCTTGGCCACAAAGCGGGTAAGCCCAACCGGTTTTCCATCTACCAGCAGGATATTGTTTTCTTTTCTGGGTTTAATGGAAAGAATAAATTCGGCTATTTTTTCAGGGTTATCAGGTAAGGCCCTGTAAGGGCTTTTATTATCACCTACCACCGCAATAAGCCCTGGAATATTTTCCTGATAAAGTGGTGGTTCAGAGAGGTCTTTTCTTACCACTTCTATTTTGGGAAGGCTTCTTATGCTTTTAAAGCCTTCGCAAATAACGATGTCTTCTTCAGGGAAAAACCTCTTGACGAAATACCAGAAGCTAAAGTCGTCTTTTTCAGGCACATGGAAACGCAAAAAGCCTTCTTTTTGCCCCCAGAAGGCAACTTTTTCTATGCCTTCTCGCCAGAAAAGGCCTGTGTCTTTGCGACTTTCTTCAAGGCGTGGCCCTGCTTCTTTGGAAGATTTAATGGCCCCTACTTTAAGGCCTCTGGCTTTTAAGGTAGCTGCCACCTGGGCGGCCAGAGTGGTTTTTCCGCTGTTGTGCCTGCCAATAAAAGAAATAGCAAATGGCATTAGAGTTCTACCGTTTCTCCAGGCTCAAGGACTTTTAGCGAGACCTCTGGGGCAAACTCCGCCAGGTGTTTTTTAAATTCCTCAGGTGTGCCGGTGAGCAAAGGGAAAGTGCCAAAGTGCATGGGGATAACTATTTTGGGTTTTAGAAGTTTACAGGCTTTAGCGGCTTCTCGTGGCCCCATAACATAATGGTCACCGATGGGGAGAAAGGCTACTTCTGGCTGATAGAGCTCGCCGATGAGTTTCATATCGTAAAAAAGGCCAGTGTCTCCAGCGTGATAGAAAGTGCGGCCGTTTTCAAGGCGAACCACAAAACCAGCGGCGTCTCCTCCGTAAATTATTTCTTCGTTTTGCTGAATGGAAGAGCTGTGCATGGCCTGCACCATGGTGATAGTAACACCTTTAGTGCGATATGAGCCGCCAATGTTCATACCAGTTACATTGGGGACACCGTGAGAGAGGAGGTATTGTTGAATTTCGTGGATAGCAATAACTTCTGTGGCAGCAGAACGGGCTAATTCTAACACATTACCCAGGTGGTCCCCGTGGGCATGAGTTATTAGAATGAGGTCATAAGGCCCACGGTCACAATTTTTAGGGCTTTTCGGATTATCAAGCCAGGGGTCAATGAGGATGCGAACTCCTTCAAGGCTAATTATTTTAAAAGTGGCATGGCCTAAAAAAGTTACTTGCATAACTTTTCTCCTGGGCTTTTTAAATTAAATAGAGACCCTTGTATGAGACTGCTTCGTCGGCCTTTTGGCCTTCTCGCAGTGACAAAATGAACTTGTCATTGCGAGCCACAAAGTGGCGAAGCAATCTCTTCCCTTAAAGTATAAGGAACTAATGTTTAGATTTTATTTTACAAAAGTCTCTAAATAATTTTTAAGGGAAGCTTTTACAAACGTCAATATGAAACTTAGAAAAGGAAAAAGCAAAGATAAGGCCTTTATTACACAGGCTGCTTATGAATTTCAAAAATTTGGTCCGTATCACGAAATAATCCCCCGCTGGTTTGATGACCCCTGGATACAGACTTTTATATTGGAGTTAGAAAGGCCTGTAGGTTTTATTATGCTTGGACCTATGTTTACTTCCTTTTGGCAGCCAACCATTGATGTGACTGCTATTTATGTTGTACCTGAATACCGAAAAAAGGGACTGGGAACTTTTTTGCTTAAAGCGGCGGAAAAGTTTTCCCGAAAAGAAGGTTATCGTTATTTGCGGGCTCACGTTGGCTTTGAAAATAAAAAAGCCCTGGCCCTCTTTAAAAAGGCAGATTTTGTTATTAAAAAGAAGATTGACAATTATTATCCGTCAGGTCTCGGAGCCTATGAACTACGCAAAGACCTGAGGAGGAAAGAGGAAGGCAATGAAACCTAAAAAGATTATCTTAAAAAAGCCGGCTGAAAAGAAAAAGTCGGACAACCAATCCCAAAAAAATTACTTTGAGAGCTTAAAAGGCCAAAAAGTGGTGGTGCAAACCAGGGCAGGTACTCGCTACGAAGGCCTTTTTGAATCTTATAAAGACGGTTTTTTCTGGCTTAAAGAAGCCGTTATTATAGGCAATAAATTTAAAGTAGAGACCGATTTGGTGGCGGTAGATAGGGGGCAGACTGCCCATCTTCACTTGTTTCCAAAATCAATTGAAAAACTTTCTGAGGGAACAGAAACAGAATAGAGACTTTTGCCAAATAGCAGAGATTGATAAGAAAGCCGGTCTTAATTTTTCGAATGGAAATAGAAGCAGAACTTTGAACGGGGCTTTAATGGGCTCCTTTAACGGCCAAGCTTGACAGTAAAATTGTGCCCTTTATTATTAACCTAGAATCGGGACGTGGCTCAGCCTGGTAGAGCACTGGGTTCGGGACTCAGGGGTCGCAGGTTCAAATCCTGCCGTCCCGACCATCTTTTCTTTTCCTGCCAGTTTTTATCTTTAAAACTTCTTTTTAAAAAGCCGAAATAACACTTAGAACCATTTTATTGGGCTGCTTTGTCACATTCGTTACTTTACAAACTTTACGGGAATACTGGAGAAAAGAGAAGCCTAAAAAGTGGCTATTTCCGATTGATAGCCTTTTCCAAGGAGGTGGGACAAAAGTGTAAAAGAGATAATATATGCACTGGTCGTCCAGTGTAGGTATATACGAACGGTTCGCATATTTTCCAAAATTGCTGGCATATCCGAACACTTCGGATATAAACGAGTTAGGCGACATTCCCAAGGGGAGATAAAATGTCAAATGTCCAAGAACCGGATATAGAGCAAGGTTCCAAACCTGAAGAAACATTTCATAAAGCTGTTATTAAAGCAGTTGAGAATCTACTGGAGCAAAAGAAAGTTTCTGGCTCATTGGTTAATTACTTCATATTGCAAGATTTTGGGTTAGATATTGCAGTTTTTATGAAATGGTCAAATAATCGCTTTACAGTACGATTTTTCGAGCTCAAAGCTTTTATAGGATCACGCCAAGGTGGAGTTGGTTTTGGTAATCAACAAGGTAAAGGGTCTCAAGTAGATATACTTCTGCTTGAAAATTCACAACTCAATTTAGCCAATCAGTTTATTCGATGGTTGCTTGTAGATGGTACTAAACCTAAGGGGTCTAGTAGATTCATCATCTTTGATAATATTCAAGCAAAGAATGCTGCAATGGGTGGAGTAAGAAGAGGAAAGCAAAATAACTTCCGAATTAACACCCTGGTAAATAACGCTACAACTTGGGATAACTTCCTAAAAGAATTAGAAGACTTCCTTACATCACAGGGATGATTTATATGAGAACGTCGCCTAACAGCAGACATACGGCTACGATTTGCTTCGCTCAAATTCGACAAAGCCGAACTTCGTTTATCCCCAAAACGTTGTCCGAAATTGCGGGCGATGGGCTTAAGGAAGAATATGCATGAATACGAAAATAACCCGACAGGGGCACTTCATATAGCCTGATCCTCTTCGTAAGAATTGCTTCGCCACAGCGGTAACCAAGTCACCTCACAATAACGTTTTTAATGTAAAGACTTACTGGACAGGCCCCCTCCTTGTACCTATCTTCAAAAATGAAAATAGAACAAGGAGGTGGGAATATGGCCTGGATTTACGGACCGGTAAATAGTGTAGAAGATATAAGGAGAATAAATTGCCTTATCCGTGATGAGATGCTGGCGGTGGAAACTCCTGAGCAGCTTACTGACTTAAAAAAGCGTTCTGACTACTTATGCACTCTGACTTATAGCCCCTTCTGGCAAAAGAAGTTTGGGCCTATGGTTGAAAAACTCCGCGAGGTAGCCAGAGAAGAAAACGTAGCTACCGTGCGGCTGGCCAACTATATCGCCCGCTACAAAGGTTGGGACAAACATTATAATCCCTGGCGGGCTGATACCGCCAAAGAAATAGAGCAAAAACTTGATGAACTGGATGACGCCCTTATAAAGGAGATAGAAGAAGCCAAGCCCCTTGAAATCATAGAAGCTATTCAAAAAGAACTGGATGTCCTGAGAAAAGAGTTTTGTCGGTTGCGTAAAGCTATGCTTTTTGTTGACGAGCCAGAAGAACTTACTGAACTCAAAAAATATGCTGATTTTCTGGTAACTCTTACTTATTCTCGCGAGTTAGAAAGACGACTGGGAGAGCATACTGAAAGGCTCCGCGAGATTGCCCATAAAGAGAACGAAAGAAGCGTAAAACTTGCCAATATTATTGCCGCGGTCAATAACTGGGACATTGTTTACGAAGTATGGAACGAAGACGAGCTTGTGCAGGAAGAAACCATTGAAGAGTATCTCCAGCGCTTACTGGAAGAAGAACAAAAAGCCGAAACCTATGTACCTACTGAGGCCCGTTACCGGGCGGGAAAAGTTATGTGGCTGGTCTATGAAAGCCCGCACGAGTACAAAGGCGGCCGAGCCTATCCGCGCTTAAGGGTGAAAAGGATTTACTTCCCAGGAGATGCCTTTGACATAAAAATGGAAGGCCCTGGTGAATTTACCACCCGTTTTGGCCGCCAAGTTTTTGGAGTAAAAATTACTTACAAAACTAGAATTTCGCCTACGGTTATCAGGCGTAAAGGCCGTACAATTCAACTCCCTGAACGGGTGGTTACCAGGACAAAGATAGTCCAGCTTGACGAAGGCGCTACCAATGTGCGCCTCGTAGAAGAACGTCCAGAAAAGGCCTATCCTGTAGCTTAGTCTTGACGGTTCGTTCAGGGCCTGCCAAGCTTATAACATGCTAAGGCAGGCCTCTCTTTTTGAAAAGGCTCCCGCCGTTAAAATTAGTCCTGATTTTCGTAAGCGATTAAGCCTTTTGTCACAGGACTCCCGCTTTGATTTAGCCGGTTCTTGCGCCAAAGACCCTCTTGGGCAAGGGCGCAAGCGAGGCCCTTTAGGACGCTGGCTTTATCCAGTGGTCTTGCCAAATGGCCGTCGGATGACACTTTTTAGAACTTTACTTTCTAACCAGTGCTTTAGTGATTGTGCCTATTGCCCATTACGCCAGGAAAGAGACTTCCTGAGGCTTTCTTTGCGCCCTGAAGAAATAGCTGATGCCTTTATGAGCTTATGGCGCAGAAAAATAGTCCACGGTTTATTCCTGAGTTCAGCTATTTTTGCCCATCCTGATAAGGTAATGGAAGAGTTTATAACCGTGGCGCGCATTTTGAGGGAAAAAGAGGGCTTTGGTGGCTATATCCACCTCAAGGTTGTTCCTGGAGCCAGTGAAGCAGCTATAGAAACCGCAGCCAAATTTGCCAATGCCCTTTCTTTAAATGTAGAAACTTCGTCCCCTGAAAGGCTTGCTCAACTTTCTCAGGCCAAAAAGTTTGAAAAGATATGGCAGGGGATGAATCAGCTAAAAAAGCTAAAGGAAAGATTTCTCTTTTCTCAGACCACTCAGTTTATCGTGGGAGCTGCCGGAGAAACAGATGCAGAAATAATTCTACAGACAGAAAGGCTCTATCGGCAGTTGAAGCTAAACCGCGTTTATTTTTCTGCGTATCAGCCGGGGCTGGGGAAACAAGACCTGCCTGGTGAGTTCCTGGCGCGTCAGAATAATTTTTTATTGAGAGAGCATCGTTTGTATCAGGTAGATTTTTTGCTTCGTAAGTATGGATTTTCAGCCAGAGAAATTCCCTTAAAAAACGGCTTTTTACCCCTTGAAAAAGACCCCAAAGAGCTCTGGGCAGAAAGTCATCCTGAATTTTTTCCGGTAAACATAAACAAGGCTTCTTATAAAGAGCTTTTAAGGGTACCAGGTATTGGGCCAACAATTGCCAGGCGCATTTTAGAAGCGCGAAAAGAAAGCTACCTGAAAAACATTTCTGTTCTTTTTCCTAATAAAAAGCTTTTTCAGAAAGCCCTGCCTTATATTGTTACTTAGCTTTTTTAATAATTTCAGGAAGGGCCGCTTTTATCATGTCTCTAACTTTTCTAAAGGCTTCAGGATCTTCTTCTCGTCCGGGGTCTGGAAAAGGCCAGTGAATAGAGCGTTTCCCAGCTACAAAGGGACAATCTTTAGCGGCTGAGTCGCAGAGAGTAACTACCAGGTCAAAGTCTTTTGAGGGAAGTTCATTTAAAGATTTGCTTTTAAGTCTTGAGGTGTCTATTCCTATTTCTTCAAGAACTTTTTTAGCTAAAGGGTTAACTTGAGTAGGCCTCACCCCTGCTGAGAAGGCTTTGACTCCCTTGCCGAAAAAATGGTTAGCCAGGGCTTCGGCCATTTGAGAGCGGCAAGCATTTTCCGTACATACAAAAAGAATGTATTTCATATTTTAGTTTAGCAAAAAGGCCAAATACTCTTTTTAAAAATATTTTACTAAAATAAACTAAGGTAGTATTTCAGTAATTGTGTC
>NZ_LSFI01000017.1 GCF_001642325.1 Thermodesulfatator autotrophicus
AGTTCAAAGTAGTAGAGCTTGAGCCAGAAGGCAAGGCCTTAGAGCAGCTCAAAGCCAGGGGTTACCACGAAAAGTATCTTGATAAATGCCAGAAGATTTATCTTGTGGGAGTTGAGTTCAGCAAGAAGGAAAGAAACATAGTGGGCTTTGAGTGGGAAAAAATAGGAAATTAATAACACATCTAGTCAGATAGAAGACACCCAGGGAATAAAAAGTTTTAAATCTTGAGGCCTTTACAGAAATTTCAAAAAGATCCTTCCAATTACCCCCTATTGTCACTGTATGGAGATCATTAACTTCACCTGGGATATTAATAAACCTTGAGACAGATAACCGTAATTTTCAAAGCTTGATCTAAATCAAAGACATTATCAAGGTATTACTTCATTGTAAAAATGAAGTACCTGCTTTGCTTGAAGCAGGTAAAGCCGTTTAGGAAAAGACAAATAATAAACAGGAGAGAGAAGATGCCAAAAATTTTGCGAAAAATAATTGAAATAGACGAAGAGCTTTGTGACGGCTGTGGGCAATGTGTGCCGGCCTGTGAAGAAGGGGCTATCCAGATTATAGACGGCAAGGCCCGCTTAGTAGCAGAAAAGTACTGTGATGGCCTGGGGGCCTGTCTTGGGGACTGCCCGAAAGGAGCCATTAAAATTGTAGAACGCGAGGCTGAAGCCTTTGATGAAGAGGCCGTTAAAGAATATCTCTCCCAAAAAAAAGAACCCCAAGAAAAGCTTGCCTGTGGCTGCCCTGGTAGCCATTTAAAAATCTTAAGTCCAGTAGCTGGAATAAAACATGAAGGTGAAATACCTTCAGCCCTTAGAAATTGGCCTATTCAGATTAAACTTATCCCCCCGCATGCTCCCTTTTTGAAGGATGCCCACCTCCTGGTGGCAGCTGACTGTGTGGGCTTCAGTTTTCCGGTTTTCCATCAAAAAATGCTGCCAGGAAAAATCTTGATGACAGGTTGCCCTAAGTTTGATGATGCCGAGGAATACGTGGAAAAGTTTGCCCAAATCTTTAAAACTCAGCCTATAAGAGAATTAACCCTGGCTATTATGGAAGTACCTTGCTGCCACTCCATGATGGGCATCATCAACAAGGCCTGCGAACTGGCAGGGCAAAAAAGAACTTACCAGGTGATAGTGGTTTCGGCAGATGGGAAAATTGTTGAAGAAAAGGAGTTCAGCTCATGAAGTGGGAGCCAGAAGCCGAAGCACTACTTAAACGTGTGCCCTTTTTTGTGCGTAAAAAAGTAAAAAAGAAAGTGGAAGAATTTGTAAGAGCACGCGGCGAGGCCACGGTAACCAGAGAGTCCATGCTGGCAGCACGCGAAGCCCTACGGGACAAGGCGGCTCAGGCGGAAAAGGCTTTTTCTGTTGAAGGGTGTTTTGGTATCTCAAACTGCCCTAACGCCGTTACCTCTTCCGAGGAACTTTTGAATCACCTGGAAAAAATCCTTGAAGAGAAGGAGCTAACTTCTTTCTTAAAAGAGAAGATTAAAGGCCCGTTAAAACACCACCACCAGTTTAAAGTAAGCCTGGCCGAGTGCCCAAATGCCTGTTCGCAGGTGCAGATAAAAGATTTTGCCCTCATAGGTCAGGCGGTATTAGCACTTTCCCCTGAAAGATGCAGCTTTTGCGGCGAGTGTGAAAAGGCCTGCGAGGAAAAAGCCGTAGTAATTTCTGCTGCCGGCCCTGAAATAGACAAAGAAAAATGCCTGGGCTGTGGGGCATGTGCCCGGGTTTGCGAAACAGAGGCCATCTCAATTAAAGAAAAAGGCTATCGCCTTTTGATTGGCGGAAAATTAGGCCGTCATCCTCAACTGGCTCAAGAAATTAAATCTTTCGCCAATGAGGCTGAAACTTTAGAAATCTTTAGTAAAGTGCTAGACTTTTATAAAAGACACTGTCAGGAAGGAGAAAGGCTCGGGGCCATCATAGCAAGACTTGGTTTTGAGCAGGCTATTAAAGAAATTTTAGGATAACGAAATGAAATGCCCAGGTCAGGATACGAGATACTGGAAAGAAGACGCCATTTTTGAAGTAAAATGCCCTGATTGTGGCGAAGTGGTTGAATTTTTTAAGGATGACACCTCAAGAGTGTGCCCTGGTTGCGGAAAACGTCTTCCCAATCCCCGCCTTGATTTTGGGTGCGCGGCTTATTGCCCCTATGCAGAACAATGCCTGGGAAGCCTTCCCCCTGAACTCCTTGAAAAACAAAAAGGCATATTCAAAGACCGCATAGAAACAGAAGTCTTAAACCGTTTAAAGGGACAAGAAGAAGTCATAAAACGCCTACAATTAAGGCTAAAATTCGCCGAGCAAATTGCCCTGGAAGAAGGAGCAAACCTTCCGGTGGTACTGGCTTCAGCCTGTTTAATTGAGCTTAAAGAAGAAGCAGAAACCCTTCTTACCGCTTTAAAAGTCCCATCAACTTTCAAAGAGGAAATTATTAAAACCCTTCACCACGAAGACAGCCTTGAAAGCAAGGTCTTAAGTGACGCACACTTATTAAGTTTAATTTCTGAAGGAGAGAGTCAATCTTCTTTTAATTTCCAAACTCAAACAGGGGAAAGGCTTGGAGAACGTTTTTGTAAAGTTTAATAGTGTCCTCTGAGCTGTATTACAAACTGAGATTTTTGTAGAACTCTATAACCTTAGACTTTGAATAAAAAACTGCTCGCTTCTCTCATAATGATTAGGAAAGAGAGGCCCTCCGATGATAACCTAACTTGTCACTGCAAGGAGAGCCTTTATCCTTTGGCAAAGCAAAATTCTCAAGCCTTAGTTGTTCTCCATGAAAGAAGGAAGCGGGGTTGCCCAGGACTCCTCATCAAAATAAAGTTCTTCAAGGTTTTTGGGTTTTTCAAAAGGCGGAAGAGACGGGCCTTCTATAACTTCAAAACGAACAAAGCAGGACTTATACCAATCAACTTCAGGCATGGGTAGTTCCATTTTTTTCATAATTTCATAAGTGCGGTAAAAATCTTCCCAGCGGTTTTCTCTTTCAGGGTAGGTAGTAAAGTCGCGCAAAATATCGGTTATAACTAAACCAGCTGAAAGAATAAACTTCTGAAAATCAAACCATTTGCGAAGAGAAGCCTCCCGATGGGTAAATCCCATGTAGCCTGCTGCTCCCGGACCTTTTAAGGCCTCAATACAGCGGCCTACAAAAAGCTTAAGCCCCTTTTTAGTTTCAACGGGGTCAGTTACAAAGACGTCAAATTTGCCACGCAAACTGGGATCAAGTTCTTCTATAACGTTGTAATTATATACTTCAAGGTTATTAATTTTTTCCTTCTCGCAGAACTTACGGATAAAATTGTTAATCCTTTCGTCTATTTCTACCACTACAATCTTCTTAGGAAGCCCAGTTAACATAGCTGCTATGGAAAAAAGGTCGTCGTCGCCCAAAATAAAAATTTCTGTGTTTTCAAGATCTCCGCGCTGGTAAAGATAAACCACCCGTTTCATGGTATCCACCGGACGAATAAAACCCTGGTCAAAATCACTGGTGGGAAGGGGTCTTCCCTCACAAATCTTTTCAAATTTTTCATAAACTTCACGGAAAAAGCCCTTTATTTCTACACCCTGGCCACAACATCCACAAAGGGTATCCTCAAGGGGATGTATGTCTATCTCTTTAGCTAATTTAAAGACTTTGTCTTCTTGCTTTATAACACCTTCATCTAATAGTTCCTTTACCGCTTCAAAAAAGGCTACTAAATGCGCGTCCTGATAATTTATCAGTTCCCAGAAACTCATTGGTTTTGCTTTGAGAGCCCTAAGAATCTGGTATTTAATCCTTTCTTTTTCCGTCATAATTTCACCTCCTAGCTCTGGCACGGATAACAAAAGCTTCTCATTTTGACAAGTTTTCATTTTTAATTTCTTTTGCTTTTTTGCTACTTTGATTATTCTAAAAAAAGTTCAATAAGGAGGAGGAAATATGGCTGAATTATATCGTTTTGGAGTCTCCATGCCAGCTAAACTTCTGGAAGAATTTGACCGTTACATTGAACGCCACCACTACACCAACCGTTCAGAAGCTATAAGAGATTTGATTAGGGAAAAACTGGTAGAAGAAGAATGGCGTGAAAGCTCTGAAGAAGTTATTGGCACCATTACTTATGTATATGACCACCACAAAAGAGAACTCGCTGATAAGCTTATGGACATTCAGCATGACCACTACCAGGAAATCATCTCCACCCAGCATGTTCATTTAGACCATGACCGCTGCCTGGAGGTGGTTATAGTAAAAGGAAAAGCAGAGCAAATTAAAAAATTAAGCGACCGTATTAAATCATTAAAAGGTATAATCCATTGTCAACTGGCCATGACCACCACTGGCAAAAAACTTGTATAAATAAGGCCTCCCTTAAGGGAGGCCTTGTCCCTATTCAAAAAATTTTCCTATTTTTTTCCAGTTAAACTGACGGGCCAGTTTAAGACCATCTTTCCAGGACATGTCATTGTATTGAAGAGCAAAAATGGTAGCTACTACGCCAGATTTTTCGTTTAATAGGACAACCACAGAACCAGAATTGGTTTGCTTGTCGTGAGAAATGCCTACTTTAAACCCATTGATGGTAGTTAGTTTAACGTAACTTTCCGGGGAATCCATTTCTGTAACATAAGCATAAGGCTGCCAGAATTGAACGGCCTGCATGCCGTGAATTACCATCACCGAAATTTCTTTATCCCCTTTTTGGTAAGAGCGCTCGGCTGTAACCATTTCCCCCATAGGAGTGCTCACATTCATACCCGAACATTCTTCAGCCTGCCAGCCTTTTAGGTCAGTCAAGACAGAACAGACTTCCTGATAGGAAGGAAGTTTATAAGCCAGGGACGGGCTAACTCCCAAAAAAACTAGCATCACCATTAGGCTTAGAAATTTAGACATCTTTTCCCTCCTAATAAGCTGTAACTTTGATATTGGTTATAAGACACTCATACCCTTCGGCTGGATTATAGTCCCAGATACCAAAGGTAACCTGATCCCGATTAGGTGTGGTAGCACCTACAATTCCCAGTGGTTCCTGGTAAACACGACGCCCGTTTATGTAAACTTTTATCATGCCGTCTTTTTGCTGCACGGCAAAATGATAAATTTTCCCGGGGTGCAGCTTAACAGTTTTAATCTCTTTATTACTCCAGCGAGGATATCTCCAGCCAGAATTCCAGTGTAAAGTATCTTTGGAGAATGGGTTCCTTGCAGGTCCAAGAAACATGGCATGACCAATGCCAGGTTTGCTAAAATAGACTTCCCATTCCACTGCAAAATTGGCTGGTAATTTGATTTTTTTCTCTGCTATAACCCTCCCTCCTGCCAGGGCTCTCATCCACTTTTTGCCGGCAAAAGAGGCTACTTCCACCTGGCCTTCAACTATATTTATTTTGGTAGGGATATCACCGATGTTGTATTCAGAAAAATCTTCCGCAAATAGGACCTTTTTACCAGGGACAAAATTTTCTCCTCCGCCAACTATGCCCCCAGTAGCTGATTGCCCTCCCACGATGTTTGACGAAGCGGCGGCCTGTGAAGTGGGAGCTTGAGCAGTTGCTGTTGGCTTGGGCACCGGTTTAACAGCCCCTTCCTGACCCCAGCGATAGTAGTTTTCAGGAACAAGCTTGGCAATAGCTTCAACAGCGTTGTTAAGCATTACCCGGATAGCCTTTTCCATAGGGGTGTTTTTATAAACCTGAAGACCACCACCAAGACCTATATCACCAAAGATGCCCCCACCAAGGCCACCTATTTTCCAGGAAGAGGCTTTTCCTTCCACCGTGGTGGCGTTTATCACCCGGCCGGTGCGCACATCTATCAAGCGCAGGTCAACGGCGATATAAGCTTCTTTTTTGCCCAATTTTACACCACCAAGAAAGGGTAGATGACCAATAGCCCCGCCTGCATCAAAGCCACCAGCATCTGGCTCAAAAGCAGTGATAGCACCTACTACCAAAATATCAGCCCCTTCCATTTGCCCCACCTGTGGAGCGGCGTCTGGCCGCACATAACCAGACTGCCCTAAAGCGAGTTCTTCTTTTATAGCCTTAAGCCCTTCTCCTCTTTCTAGGACGATAAAGCGCCCGCTACGGAAAAGGGCAGTGGCAAGCATATCGGCAATACCTTCGCCAATCTGCCCACCACATTTAGCCGCTTTACACTTGAAACTGGCCACGGCAATACGAGCTTTAGGCCCTGTGTAAGTAAGCACTTCACCAGCACTAGGCCCGGTAGTATCCACCTGAGTTTGTACCCCAGAGGAAACACAAGAAGATAAAACAAGCCCCACCACAGCCATTAAAACCATCCAAAAATTGAATTTACGCATCTCTACCAGCCTCCTCTGTTTCTTTTTTTATCCAGTTTAAAAAAGGCTCATAGCCTTCTTTTACCGAAAAACTCAAAATACAAGGACACTCATAGGAGTGTAGTGCTTTAATCTTTGCTATGACTTTTTGAGTTAATTCTTCTTTTGTCTTGAGAATGATAACTACCTCGTTATCTTCCTGGATTTTCCCTTCCCACCAGTATAAAGAGCTAATTCCTGTGTAAATATTGGCACAGGCAATAAGCCTCTCTTCAAGAAGGCTTTTAGCTATCTTTCTGGCTTCGGCCTCATCCGAACAGGTAACATAAAAAATCATTATTCCCATATCCCTCTCCATTCAATGATTCGGTTTTCTGTTTTATATCCTTAAATAGGTTATAAGGTCAAATACGGGAAATTTCTCTAAAAATCCCTTTCAACGTAAAACAACTCCAGACTTCAAAATAAAAATAAAATTTTTAAAAAAACTTAAAAAAGTCCAATTTTTGAAGATAGGTATTTTGTTCAAAATTTGATTTAGTAAAAACAAAATACACAAAAACCATTATTTTTAAAAAACTTGTGAAAAGCAAGAATAATTGGTCTTCCGTCAGTGGTTAAACATAACCTTCATTTTTAGCGCCAAAATTCCTGTCAAACTTTTCTGTCTAATATTTGACTCTATTTTGGCAAAATGGATTTTGACCTCTTCGTAATATCTGATTAAGTTTTGAGTCATTCTCCAAGGGGGGACCTTTTATGGAAAAATTATGGGGAGGCATATTGGAAGTATTACGTGAGCTTCTTCCTGAAGCCAGTTTCAGGGTCTGGATTAAACCCTTGAAATATATGGGCTTAAAGGAAAACAGGATATTAATTGCCTGCCCCAATCAATTTAGCCTGGAATGGATTAAAGAAAACTATTTACCACTTTTTAGAGAAGCTATTAAAAAACAGAAGCTATCTCTTGATGTTGAATTTCTGGTAGAAGAAGAAACAATAAATAACGCCATAGTCCAAGGAGAGCTACCATATGATCCCACGCGCCTTTTAGGTAGAAAACTTTCTGGGCGTTTTACTTTTGAAGAGTTTGTGGTAGGTGAGTGCAACCGTCTGGCCTATGCCACCTGCTGGGCGTTAGCCAATAAAAATCCTAAAAGCCCTATTATTTATCTATGTGCTGGAACAGGACTTGGTAAAAGTCATCTAAGTCAGGCTGTTGGAAATTACATTTTAAAAAATCCAGGAAAGGGGAAAATCTGTTACCTTACTGCCCAGGATTTTACAGCTCATCTAGTTAGGGCCTTAAAGCAGGACCGCTTTGACGAATTCAAAGAAAAATTGCGCAAAGGCCTTGAAATATTGATGTTAGAAGAAGTGCACCATTTTGCAGGAAAGGATTTTACCCAACAAGAATTAGCTCTGACTTTAGACTATTTATATGACGCAGGAAAAATTGTTGTTTTTACCGCCAATCGCCCACCTCAAGAGATAGAACGCCTTGATGATAGCCTGCGTAGCCGCTTTCAAGCTGGAGCTATCGTACGCATTAATCCACCGGATTATCAAACAAGAATAAACATAATTAGGCGCAAGGCAGAAAAACAGGGCATTAAACTAAAAGAAGAAGTCATTGATTATCTGGCCCAGAACTTACGAGGAGATATCCGACAGATAGAAAGTGCTATTGTGGGGTTAGTGGCCCGCTCAAGTCTTTTACAGGAGCCTATAACCCTTTCTTTGGCGCAAGAGTTGATTCAGGAAATAACTCCTCAGGTACCTTCTCTTACAAAAGATTTCATAATTGATCTTGTTTGCCGTTATTTTAAGGTGAGCAAAGAAGATTTGACTTCCAAAAAGAGGCAGCGCAAAATCAGTTTTTCACGTCAGGTAGCCATGTATTTATGCCGCCGTTTTACTGACGAAAGTTTACAGGCCATTGGCAAACTTTTTAACAAAGACCATGCTACGGTGGTTTACGCTATAAAAAATATAAACAAAAAGTTGAGCCTCCCTGGCCCTACTAAATATCAAATAGAATACCTTTGCCGTGAAATTGAAGAATATTTACAGCCCACTAAACCCATCAATAAGAAAGAAATTAAGGCAGATACTGGGCAAGCGGTTTCTGGAAGCACCAGAAGACTTAAAAGCCTATAGCGTTGACGCTTCTCCTTATAACTTTTTGCCAGAAGCCGTGGCTTTGCCCGTAAATGCCGAAGAGATAGCTGAAATTTTAAGGCTGGCCCAGCAAGAAAATTTTCCCGTGATTCCCAGGGGGGCAGGTACAGCCACTACGGGAGCCTCTTTGGCGCCTCAAGGGGGGTTAGTACTTTCTCTTTTACGTTTAAATCGTATCATTGAGATTAATCAAGAAGACCTGGTAGCGGTGGTGGAGCCTGGAGTTTTTACAGGAGAATTTAAGCGCGCCGTTGAAGAACTTGGCCTTTTTTATCCTCCTGACCCGGCGAGCTATGAATTCTCAACTATTGGCGGCAACGTAGCCTGCGGAGCGGGGGGGCCAAAAGGTCTTAAATACGGCACCACTAAAGACTACGTATTGGGACTAGAAGCTGTTACCGCCACGGGAGAAATAATTTTTTGCGGTCGGCGCACCATGAAAGGCGTAGTTGGCTATAACCTGGTCCATCTTTTTACGGGCTCAGAGGGCACCCTTGGCGTAATCACTAAACTTATTCTTAAACTAATACCTAAGCCCCCTTCTCAGGCTACCATAGCTCTTTGGCTGGAAAGCACAGAAAAAGCAGCCCAAGCCTTTTTAGAAATATTAAAGGCTGGACTTTTCCCCTCCACCGCCGAACTATTAGATGACACCACCCTCTCAGCTGTAAAAAATCTTTTAAAAAAGGAAATTCATCCCAAAGCCCAGGCCCTCCTTTTACTGGAATTTGATGGAGCCAAAAAACAGGTGGAAGAAGACTTATCAGAAGCACAAAAAACTCTAAGCAACTTTGGGATGAAGCTAGATATAGCTGTTAATAAAAAAGAAAGAGAAAGGCTTTGGCAGGCCCGCCGCCTTATTTCTCCGGCCCTAAAAAAGATTGCGCCAGGCAAACTGGCAGATGACGTGGTGCTTCCCAGGAGTAAATTACCTGAATTTTTAAGCTTTGCTAAAAAAATAGGAGAAAAATACGGCCTTACCGTGGCTTGTTTTGGCCATTTAGGTGATGGCAACATTCACGTAAATATTCTTTTTGAAAAAGAAGATGAATCAAAAGCTAGAGAGGCCCGAAATGAAATACTAAATAAGGTTCTTGCTTCTTGTGGGACAATTTCAGGTGAACATGGTATAGGATTTACCAAAAAAGGTTTTTTACCCAAAGAGCTCTCACCTGAGGTTCTTTTACTAATGAAGAAAATAAAAGAAGTTTTCGACCCCCAAAATATACTTAACCCAGGGAAAATTTTTTAGTTGCAGTTAAAGGCAAAAATACTGTATAAACTTTGCGTTAAATTAGAGTCGAGGGGTTTTTTAATAACCATGTCTAAACTTAAAATCCCCATATTATTGCTATATTTTCTTTTTTTAGGCCCTTTAAACGGTTCTTACAGCCAAGAGTTAATCTTTGACAAAGAAATTTTTAAAGAGCTGGCCTCAGCTATAAGACATGAAACGATTTTTTCTAAGGAGCCAGGAACCCTTTCTACTCTAACTTCTCAGGACCTGGAAGTCTTAAATCCCCAAGACCTTACCTGGATATTGCGTTATTTACCCGGTGTATTGGTTAATTACACCTCAGCTGGTTATGCCAATATTATGTTTAGAGGAGCTACCGGCATTTTTCCACCAATTCAGGTATTACTCGACGGAAGGCCTTATACTATTGAAGCTATAGGAATAACTGTCTGGCCTTTCTTGCTTATTGACCCACATGAAATAGAACGTATTGAACTCATAAGCACACCAGCTTCTGTCCATTTTGGCTCAAACGCTTTAACCGGAGCCATCAATATAGTAACCAAACCCCCTGAAGCTATTTCCAAAAATTATGTTCAAATCTCTGGTGGATCCCAATCTTATTTCAGGACTACTGGAGTTTTCAAAAAATATATAAAGCCCTGGCATTTTTACGCTTTTATTGGTCAAGAAACAATGGACAACTTTCACTCTTCAGATATTTCAATGAAAAGATTTATGGCCAGAACCTCTCTTTCTCGTATTACCAACTGGGGAACATTAAGGATTGATTTTGGCCTTTATAATGGAGAAGTTAAAAATCTTTACATACTAAAAAATGTTTCTGAGGCTCTAGATATTTTTGATTTTAGTCTTAATGCTGATGATGTTTATCATTGGGGAACACGCATATCATTAGAAGGGGCCAGTTATTTTTTAAGGTTTTCAAATTATATCGCTAATGGAGACTTGATTATTACTAATACTTTTAATCCGCCTGTAAAGTATAGGCAAGAAAATTATTTGCTAGAAACTCAAAAATATTTATATTTTTATAAACAAAAGTTAACTTTTGGTTTTAATCTTGAAAATACAAAAACAGAGTCTGAGTTTATAAAAAATAGCGATGAAATAAGATTTGCTACCTTTTTTGAAGATGAAATAAAAATAAGTAAAGAATTTGAATTATTTTTTGGAGCCAGACTAAACTATCATCCATCAGCTGATTTTTATTTTTCACCCAGAGCATCTATAATTTTTAAACCCAAAAATAACTTAAGAATCCGCTACACTTATACTAAAAGCTTTGGAAATCCTATCCAATATTATTCAAGGATAAACTTAAAAGAATATCCAATAAAAACTAAAAATTTTATATTTTACCTAACAATAAATCCGAACAGGGAAGAAAAATATATAAAACAAGAAGGACATGAGATTAGTTTATTAATAAAAAAAGAAAAACAAAGAGCCCTAATATCTGGCTTTAGATATTTAATCAAAAATTATCCTTATCAAGAAATAGAAAAAATAGATTTATTGACAGGAAAAATAAATATTATATCAAAATTCCTTAAAAGAAGGATAAAAGGATTTAGCATAGAATATCAATATAATATATTTAAAAATTTTAACCTTAGGGCCAACTACGAATATACAGATACAGAAAATTTAACTAAAAGAGAAAAAGAAATTATATTTCCCAGACATCTTATATCAGGATTAATTATTTATAAAAAAGAAAATTGGAATAGCTTTATCGGCTTAAATTATATAAGTAAAAGAAGGTTTGAAAGTCAAAAAATCGGAGATATATTCTATTTAGACGCTGGAACAAACATAAAAGTAAACAAAAAGCTAACAATAAATATCCAAGGATTAAACATACTAAATTGCAAGAAAAAAAATGATTTCTTAGGAAGAAATTTAGAACGAAGAGTATTTATTAGCCTAAAATGTCAATGGTAAACAAAAAAAATACAAACAAAATATTCATAACATTAATATTTCTTTTTATATTTTCAAACAATATAAAAGCAGAAATAATAATTTATTCTCCTAATAAAACATATTACAAACAAGCTGCAGAACTTTTCCTTAAAAAAGTAAAAGAACAGTTAAAAAATGAAGAAATAAAGATTTTATATAATGGTTTCAATGAATTCAATAAGAATTATTTCATAGTTTCTCTAGGAGGAGAATATACCCAAAAAGTAATCAAAAGCAATTCTAACAAAATATTTTTCTTTATGACAGCTGATACAACATTATTCGACTTAATTGAAAGAAAAAAAAATAGTAATTACAAAATAAAAATAGGTGGTATTTTTTATATCCCGGAAATAGAAGAAAGAATAAAAATTATAAAAAATATTTTTAACAATAAATACACTATAGCCATACTATACAGCGATTCAAGCAAAATATATAGTCAGAAAATTTATAAAATAGCCCAAAAATACAACATAAAGACAATACTAGTTAAAACTAATAGAAAAAATTTTTTAATCAATATGGAAAAAGCTTTTAATGCTGGAAACATACTATGGATGATTCCAGATAGCAATATATATGATCAATTAAGCATTAAATTAACTATTATAAATGCAGTTAAAAGAGGAATTCCTGTAATAACATTCTCTCCAGCATTTATAGAAAGTGGTGCCTTTATGAGCTACGAAATAGACAATAATAGATATATTATAGAAGCTACCAAAATATTTTTAGATTGCTACCAAAAAAATATTTGTAAAATTAAATTTAGCAAAAATTTTAAGATAATTATTAATAAAAATTTAGCAAAATTTTGGAACGTCAAAATCAAAAATTCAGAAAATATAATATTAAAAGAATGAAAAAATTTAATAGTTTATATTTTAGATTTACGGGACTTATAATATTATCAATAATTGCTACAGCTACTATTATAAGCTTAAGTTATATATATATTAACAAAAAGAATTTTTGGAAAAACCAAATATCTATACTACAAGGAATAAGATATTCTCTCAAAGAAAATATAAAATATTTTTTACCATTAAACCAAAAAGAAGCCATCAAAAAGCTATTTAAAAATTATATAGGCATTAGCAATATTGAAAATATTGCTTTAATTAGAGACGACGATAAAAAAATACTTATCTCAATAAAACCAATTAGCAATCCAAAACCCTTATTTTTTTGTCAAAAAGGAAAAATAGCAAAACATGAAGACCATTTCTACTATAGAATAACATTTGAAATAACAACTCCCCAAAAAAGAGACATAGAAGAGTTGATCTTCCTTGAAAAGAAGAAAAATAATCAATCAAAACAAAAATATCATTTATGTTTTATATTATCTGCTAAAAAAATAAACAACCAACTATGGAAACCCATCAAAAATTCTATCTTAATAAGTCTAATTATAACTATTATCATAACTATTTTATCATTGCTAATGACTAAAAGAATAACGGCCCCCTTAAAAGAAGTCACAAAACAAATTATAGCTATTTCTCAAGGAAAAATTGATAAGATAGAACCAAAACTAGTCAAGAGTGAAATAAAAGAAATTCAGAAATTGGCTAATGCATTCAATCAATTAGTAGAAGCCCTTAAAAACAAAGAAATAGAAGTCAGAAAAGAAATAGAAGGATACATACAAGAACTACAGAAGAAAAATGAAGAGCTACAGAAAACAGTAAAAGAACTAAAAGAAAGTCAAGAACAACTAATACAGACAGAAAAACTGGCAGGATTAGGTTTTATCGTAGCAGGAATAGCTCATGAAATAAATAATCCTTTACAAATAATTAATGGATATTGCGAAATACTTTTAGCCAAAGAAACGGACAATAAAAAAATAAATAGTTTAATAAAAGTTAAAGAAAGCGTTGAAAGAATAAGAAAAATAACAGAATCATTGGGAGAATATACCAGAAAAGAAAAAGACCTAAAAGAAATAAACTTATATGAAGTAGTAAATAAAGCAAAAGAAACGGTAAAGCTTTCTGAAAAGCTTAAAGACATAAATTTTAATATAAAAATTAGCAAAAATATAACTATAGTAGGAAGAAAAACTGAACTACAACAAGTATTTATTAATCTATTTTTAAACGCTATCCAGGCAATGAAAGGGAAAGGCACCATTTATGTAGAAGCCAAAGAAGACAAAAAAAATAAATTTGTTTATATATACGTTAAAGACACTGGACCTGGTATTCCTCCTGAACACCGAAAATATATATTTGATCCATTTTTCACTACTAAAGACCCCGGGGAAGGAACAGGGCTAGGTCTTAATATCGTCTATCGTATTATTACAAAATACAATGGTTTTATTAGAGTACTTGATAATGACCCTGGAGCTGTATTTGAAATTATCCTTAAGACCATTTAGCTTTTACAAGTTATCAAGACTTCAATAACATTTCTTTTTGCAACTAAAACCTGAGACTGCTTCGTTGGCTTCGGCCTCCTCGCGTTGACAAATAGAGTATCATTTTTCGCAGTAACAAGGGGCATCATTGTGCCCCTCTCCCGGTCATTACGAGCGAGGAGAAGCAATCCTTGTTGCGAGGAGACACCAGTCGCCGTGATGACCTAAATCTATATCTCTTAATCTTCTAATAAAATGGCTCCTTTGGCTGCTGAAGTAACTAACTTAGCGTATCTGCCAAGAACTCCTTTTACCTTCTTTTGTTTTATTTTTATTTTCTTCCTTCTTTTTTCAAGTTCCCCTTCACTTACCTTCAGAACCAAACGTCTATTGGGAATGTCTATTTCTATAAGATCGCCTTCTTCTACCAGAGCAATAGGCCCACCTTCAGCAGCCTCTGGTGAAACGTGCCCTACACATGCTCCCTGTGTTCCTCCGCTGAAACGACCATCAGTAATCAACGCCACCGAACGGCCAAGCCCCATGCCAATGATAGCTGAGGTCGGTGATAGCATTTCGCGCATTCCAGGACCACCTTTAGGCCCTTCATAACGAATAACTACGACGTCACCCTCCTTTATCTTTCCATCAAGAATAGCTTCATAAGCCTCTTCTTCTGACTCAAAAACCCGGGCAGGCCCTTCATGATGAAGCATTTCAGGGGCTACAGCGCTGGCTTTAACCACTGAACCCTCAGGGGCAAGGTTTCCCCAAAGGATAGCTATTCCTCCTTCTGGCCTATACGGCTTATCAAAAGGTCTGATTACAGTATGGTCAAAAACATAGGCCTTCTTTAAATTATCTCCAACCGTCTTACCTGTGACTGTTTTCACTCTTTTATTAATAAGCCCGGCTTTAGAAAGCTCTAACATAACGCCTGGTATTCCGCCGGCCTCATAGAGTTCTACTACACTGTGAGGTCCTCCTGGAATAAGGGAACAAAGACAAGGCGTTTTGCGGGAAATTTCATCAAAAAGTTTGAGGGAAAGGTCCAGTCCGGCTTCATGAGCAATGGCCGGCAAATGTAGCACTGTATTAGTGGAACATCCCAGAGCCATATCAACGGCTATAGCGTTCTTAAAGGCCTCTAAAGTAGCAATTTTTCTAGGAGTCAATTTTTTCTTCAAAAGGGCCAAAACCTGCATTCCAGCCTGTTTAGCAAGCCTTATGCGAGAAGAACTCACCGCAGGAATAGTTCCATTTCCAGGTAAGGCCAGGCCCAGGGCCTCGGAAAGGCAATTCATAGAATTAGCGGTAAACATACCAGCACAAGAACCACAGGTGGGGCAGGCTTCATTCTCAAGCTCAACCAGTTCTTCTTCTTTCATTTTCCCTGATTTTACTTTGCCAATAGCTTCAAAGACTGTAATTAGATTTACTTTTTGGCCCTTAAAGCTGCCTGGCAACATCGGGCCACCAGAAACAATAATAGCTGGGATATCAAGACGCAGAGCCGCCATCAACATGGCCGGAACAATCTTGTCACAATTGGGAACCAACACCAAAGCATCAAAAGCATGCGCCCTGGCCATGATTTCTATGGAGTCAGCAATAACTTCTCGAGAAACAAGGGAATATCTCATGCCTTCGTGGTTCATGGCGATTCCATCACAGACACCTATAACTCCGAATTCCATGGGAGTTCCTCCAGCCATACGCACACCAGCCTTAACCGCTTCTACTATTTGCCGAAGATGGACATGGCCTGGGATTATTTCATTAAAAGAATTAGCGATACCCACCAGAGGGCGAGAAAGTTCTTCATCTGTATATCCAGAGGCCTTCAAAAGAGAACGATGTGGAGCCCTCTCAATCCCTTTCTTTACAGCGTCACTACGCATGGAAAAACCTCCTTAATCAAACTTGAATTTCCTTTTACTACTAAAAGAAAATTTTAGCAAAGCATTCCTGGAATTTTTGTAAACTAACACGCTTAACGAATTTCCTGCTCCTTACTATCTCCCTAATATTAATGGGAGCATTTTTTTTACCCTACAGAGCGTCACGCGAGGCTACGTAGTCGCCGTGGCGAAGTGACCCAACGGGTCATTATGAAGAGCACGAAGTGCGACGAAGTAATCCCTGTCCCGAGCGCTAGCGAAGGGATCTAGATTGCTTCGCTCCGCTCGCAATGACGCAGCAGGAAGGCTCGCAATGACGCAGCAGGAAGGCTCGCAATGACGCAGCAGGAAGACTCGCAATGACAACCCAAAATTGTCATCTTTTATGCTCTCATTAATAACAGCCCCAAATTGTCGTCTGATTTGTGCCTTCAATAATAACATCAATAAAAACTTCTACTCTTGGCACAGAATATTTTTGAAATTAAAATGCCTTCAAACTCAAAGGAGGTTTTTATGAGGGAAGAGGTAGAAAAGGCCCTTCAGAAAGTACGCCCCATGCTTCAGGCTGATGGTGGAGATGTTGAACTGGTAGAAGTTACTGAAGACGGTATAGTCAAGCTCCGCCTTCAGGGAGCTTGCAAAGGTTGCCCTATGTCAACTTACACTTTAAAAATGGGCATTGAGCGCTTTCTTAAAAAAGAAGTTCCAGAAGTTAAAGCCGTAGAAGAAGTATAGGGGGTTTTTATGGCCAGAGTTACCGTAGAAGATTGTTTACGCCAGGAGCCCAGGCGTTTCCGTTTAATCCACCTGGCTATAAGAAGGGTAAAACAGCTTCGTAAGGGTGCAAAACCCTTAATAGAGTGTGACAATAAAGAAATTGTTTGTGCCCTTAGAGAAATAGCCGCCGGTAAAGTGACCTGGGAAAATATTGACCAACTAGAAAAAGAAACCGAAGAACTATCTCTGGGAGACTTTTTAGACCTGGCTAAATTAGCCGAAGAAAAAACCAAGTCGTGAGAGAAAAAGATTATTATCAGATATTGGGTGTTTCTCGTAACGCCTCTCAGGAGGAAATCAAAAAGGCGTATCGGCGTCTTGCACGCCAATATCATCCTGACCTACACCCTGGAGACAAAGAGGCTGAAGAGCGTTTTAAAGAAATCTCAGAAGCTTACGAAGTACTCTCTGATCCGGAAAAACGGGCGATATATGACGCCCGTGGCTGGCGCGGCCTTCATGAACGAGGATATGAAGGCTTCACCGATGTTGACGATATTTTCAGTACTTTTTCAGACCTTTTTGAAGAGTTTTTCGGTATCCGCTTTGGTGGTGGCCCTACTCGAGAGCGTCGTCCCAGGAGAGGGGCTGACCTTTCTTACGAAATCACCGTTACCCTTGAAGATGTCTATTTCGGCCGAGAAATACCAATAGAAATTGAACGTTACGAAAATTGCAGTGCTTGTCAGGGTACTGGGCTTGCTCCTGGAGCTTCGCCAAAGTATTGCCCCACCTGCAAAGGCAGAGGACACGTGGTTCATTCTGAAGGGTTTTTCCGTCTTTCTACCACCTGCCCTACCTGCCATGGTCAAGGTACTTTGATTACAGACCCTTGCCCAGCCTGTAAAGGTAAGGGGCGTGTGCGCAAAAAGAAAAAACTTTCTGTAAAGGTTCCTCCAGGGATAGAAGACGGCTCCGTCATAAAGGTTAGTGGTGAAGGGGAAGCAGGGCTTTTGGGAGGCCCACCAGGAGACCTTTATCTTAAAGTTCGCATACTTCCCCATGAAATCTTTGAAAGAAAAGGGAAAGACCTCTTTTTAGAAGTTCCTATCTCGGTTATTGATGCTATCTTAGGCACAGAAGTAGAAATCCCCACCCTAGAAGAAGAAATAAAAGTTAAAATCCCCCCAGGAATTCAGCCTGATGAAAATTTAGCTATTGAAGGGAAAGGGCTACCTGATTGGCGCACAAATAAAAAGGGAAACCTCTTACTTCGTCTTAAGATAGAAATTCCCAAAGACCTTACGCCAAGACAAATTGAACTTCTGAAAGAATTTCAGGCAATAGAAAAGGAAAAAAGAAATAATTTTTTCAAAAAAATCTGGAAAGCGGTTAAAAAATGAACAAATTTACCCACTTAACTGAAGATGGTAAGGCCCAAATGGTAGATGTCTCTCAAAAAGTTCCTACTGCCAGGGAGGCTATAGCCAGAGGTAAGGTAGTCCTTGGAGAGAAAGTCTTTCAGGCTGTAGTTGACCAAAATATTCCTAAAGGGGATCTCTTTGCCACGGCAAGGATTGCCGGCATCCTTGCCGCCAAAAAAACGGCGAATTTAATCCCTCTGTGCCACCCGTTACCGCTAACCAAAGTGGAAGTAGATTTTTCTCTTTCTCCTGAGGATAAAAGCTTGAACATAGAAGCCCGGGCCAAAACAGTAGCGCAAACAGGCGTAGAAATGGAAGCCCTTACCGCGGTGAGTGTGGCAGCTCTTACAGTTTATGACATGTGCAAGGGTATAGATAAAGCCCTGCGTATAACAGAGATTCGGTTAGTCAAAAAAACCGGAGGCAAAAGCGGCACCTTAATCCTGGAATAAAGGAGGACTTATGGACCCTGAAAAGCTGGAATATTTTCGCAATTTATTACTGGAAAAAAGGGAAAAATTGATAAAAGAAGCCTTAAAAACTGTAGGTGAGTTAGTAGAAAACCCAGAAAGGCTACCAGACCCTACAGATCAGGCCACTTTTGAAAGCGACAAGGGTTTTGAACTGAGAATACGAGATCGGGAACGTAAACTTATAAAAAAGATAGACAAGGCTTTAAAACGTATAGAAGAAGGATCATACGGCATTTGTGAGGCCTGCGGTGAAGATATTGACGAAAAAAGGCTTAAAGCGCGTCCAGAGGCCTCTTTATGCATTCATTGTAAAAGAGAACAGGAAAGACTTGAAAAATTACGTGGTGACTGATGCCCAATCTCCACCTAGCTTTTTTGTGGCACATGCACCAACCCTTCTATTTGGATTGGGAGAAGGGTTGGCTTGCCCTTCCCTGGGTAAGGTTACACGCTGTTAAAGCCTACTTTGACCTCCCCTATCTTCTTTCCCAATATCCTGCAGTTAAAAATAATTTCAACCTGGTGCCAAGCCTTTTGCTCCAGTTGTGCCATTATGAAGAAGGAAAAACTGATCTTTTTTTGGAACTCTCCCGCAAACCGGCTAATGAATTAAGCCTTGAAGATAAGGCTTTTATATTGAAATATTTCTTTAGTTGTCATTGGGAAACACATATTTATCCCTTTCCCCGCTATCATGAACTCCTGACTCTGCGTGGTGGAGACCACCCCCATGATATAGAAAGGGCCCTTAATGAGTTTTCAGAGCGGGATTTTTTAGATCTACAAGTATGGTTTAACCTTACCTGGATTGGCTTTGGCCATCGCCAGGAGCCGTTAATCCAGGAGCTTATTAGTAAGGGAAGGTATTTTAATGAAGAAGAAAAAAACTTACTCCTTGATTTACATCTGGATATTATCAAAAAAATTATTCCACTTTACCGAAAGCTCCAGGAAAATAGCCAGATAGAAATATCAGCCTCACCTTTTTATCACCCTATCCTTCCCCTAATCATTGATTCTGACCTGGCCAGGCGGAATCTACCCTACTCTCCTCTGCCACCGCGTTTCAGTTATCCGGAAGACGCCGCTTTTCAAATTGAAGAAGCCTTGAATTATCACCAGGAGTTATTTTTTAAGAGACCAAAAGGTCTCTGGCCTTCAGAAGGTTCAGTTTGTCCGGAGTTAATTCCTCTGGTGGCTAACGCCGGGCTTTCCTGGATGGCCACCGATGAAGAAATCCTCTATAAAAGTATTGGCCGCCACGGACCTGAAGTCCTACTAAAGCCTTACCTAGCCCTTCATGAAGATTCTCAAATAGCCATGGTTTTTCGCCACCATGACCTCTCTGACCGCATTGGTTTTGTATATCGTGATCTATCTCCTAAAGAAGCTGTTTCTGACCTTGTCAACACCGCCAAAAGGCTGGCCAGAGAAAGTGGGCTTGAAAATCCCCTTTTAACCCTGATTCTAGACGGTGAAAATCCCTGGGAATACTATGCTGATGGTGGTAAAGGTTTTTTAACAAGACTTTTTGAAAACATTACAAATGACCCGGACATAACCTCTGTTACCATAAGCGAATATCTGGAAAGGTTTCCCCCTCAGGAAAAGATATCCCATCTTTACACAGGCTCCTGGATAAACGCCAACTTTGACATCTGGATAGGACATGAAGAAGAAAACCAGGCCTGGGAGCTTCTTGGCCGGACAAGAAGAATACTAAATGGCTTAAAAGAAGCCCCTCAAGAGGCCCGTCAGGCCATAATGGCGGCAGAAGGAAGTGATTGGTTCTGGTGGTATGGAGACCATTTTACCAGCCTATTTGATGCTGAATTTGACCGGCTTTTTAGAGGACATTTACAGGCGGTTTTTAAGGCCCTTGATAAAGAACCATTTATTGATCTTTTCTACCCCATAAAAAAACCTAAGCCCATTGAAACAGAAGAAAGCCCGGTAGCCTTTATAAAACCGGTGATTGATGGGCGAGAAACTTTTTTCTTCGAGTGGATTGGAGCTGGCCGTTTCCTCCCTTCAACTGTGGGAGAAGCTATGTATTTTGGCGAAAGTATTATCTTTGCCCTATATTTTGGTTTTGATATAAGCCATTTTTATTTACGGCTTGATTTTAAAGAAAAAATATTTGATTCTTTACCTGAGGAATTGCAAGCTGTAATTACTTTTTGCGGTTTCAAACATAAAACCCAGGTTATGTTTAAACCAAAAGCCAAAGATATAACCAAGAGCCTTATCCTTGTGAAAGGCCCGTTTCGCCTTTATGGAAAAGATGCCGGAGAAATAGCCTTTGACCGTATATTAGAACTGGCTATCCCTTTTGAAAATCTTGGATTCGTAGTAGGAGAAAAAGTCAATTTTTACCTGGAATTTCTGGAAAATGGTCTTGTCCGAGAAAGAATACCAAGAACGGGAAATATTTTATTTACCGTTCCAGACGAAAATTTCGAAAAAGAAATGTGGTTAGCTTAAAGAAAAGGAGGCATTTATGCCTGAATTAAGAAAAGATCCGGTAGTCGGCCGGTGGGTCATCATTGCTAAAGAAAGAGCCAAACGCCCACATGACTTTATTGTCCCTGAAGAAAAAACCAAGGGGGGTTTTTGTCCCCTTTGCCCTGGCCATGAATATACCACCCCCCCAGAGGTCCTGGCCTACGGAAGGCCCCCCGAAGCCCCACCCAACAGCCCTGGCTGGACGGTAAGGGTAGTGCCCAACAAATTCCCAGCCCTTCGTATAGAAGGAGAGCTTTGGAAAGAAGGTGAAGGTCTTTACGATAAAATGAATGGCATCGGCGCCCATGAAGTTATTATTGAAACTCCTAACCATCATGAAACATTATCCACCATGCCTGTGGATAGAATAGTCCAGGTCTTCTGGGCTTATCGCGACCGCATGGTTGACCTTTCCCGAGATCCTCGCTTTCGTTATGTAATTATCTTTAAAAACCACGGCCGGGCGGCTGGAGCCTCACTTGAGCACGCCCACTCACAACTTATTGCTCTCCCTGTAATCCCTCTTCGTATAACCCAGGAGCTACAGGGCTCTAAGATGTATTACGACTACAAAGAACGTTGTATATTTTGTGATATTGTTCGCCAGGAATTAAAAGATGGTTCAAGGGTGGTATGTGAAAATCACGAATTTGTAGCTATTTGTGCCTTTGCACCCAGGCAGCCTTTTGAAATGTGGATAATTCCTAAAAAACATCACTCTGATTTTCGCTCCATTGACGAAAGCCAATTCCAGGCCCTAGCAGAAATATTTTCTGAAGTACTAAAAAGACTTGATGCTGCTATTCCGCGCTGTCCCTATAACTTTGTCCTTCATACGGCTCCTTTGCGTGAACCATACTTAGAACATTATCACTGGCACTTTGAACTTTTGCCTAAACTTACCCAAATAGCTGGCTTTGAGTGGGGAACAGGTTTCTATATTACACCAACCAGCCCGGAAGACGCCGCTCACTTTTTGCGTGAAATAAAACTCTCAGAAGGAGGCCAATAATGGCTGACAAACCCAAAATACTAGTAGTTGATGACGAAGAAAGTATCCACCTTCTTTATCGAGAAGAACTATCAGATGAGGGTTATGAAGTCATCTCGGCCTTAAACGGCCCAGAGGCTATCGAGTTAGTAGATAAAGAAAATCCTGATCTGGTAGTCCTTGATATCAATATGCCTGGCATGGACGGCCTGGAAGTATTGCGCATTATTAAAGAAAAACATCCTCGTTTACCAGTTATACTTTGTTCTGCTTATCCAGAATTTAAGCAGGATTTAAGTTCCTGGGCCTCAGAGGATTACATTGTCAAATCCTTTGACCTTACAGAACTAAAGGAATCCATAAAGAAAAACCTGGCAAAAGTGGAGAGCTAAAGGTAAGACCGAAATGGCTTTACCAGGTCATTACGGAATGCGTAAGACTATGAACCGCCCCAGGTTTGCCGAATATAAAAATCTGTGGGAGGATAAGGTATGGACAAAACAAAAAGATTTTCTAACGAGGTAAAGGAACGGGCGGTTCGGTTGGTTATGGAAGTCCAGGGTGAATACCATTCCCAGTGGTCAGCTATCTGCTCTGTGGCTGAAAAAATTGGTTGTGCTCCTGAAACTCTTCGTCGCTGGCTGCGGCGTCAGGAAATCAACCTTGGCAAACGACCTGGAACTACCACCGAGGAAATCCAAAAGATTAGACAGCTTGAGCGCGAAAATCGGGAACTCAGGCGAGCAAACGAGATTTTGCGTAAAGCAGCGGCTTTTTTCGCCCAGGCGGAGCTCGACCGCCTACAAAAGTAATGGTGGCCTTTATTGACAGATACCGAAAGAGTTACGGAGTCGGGCCGATCTGCAGGGTTTTGCCGATTGCTCCGTCAACATACTATGAATGGAAGAGGCGAGAAAAAGATCCTTCCCGTCTTTCGGCCAGGGCTCGTAGAGATGAAGAGATTAGTTGTGAGATAGAGCGGATTTGGGAAGAAAGTCGCAGGGTTTACGGGGCCAGGAAAGTTTGGCGTCAGCTTTTAAGGGAAGGGATTAATGTGGCCCGGTGCACAGTAGAGAGGCTGATGAGACAGAAAGGATTGGCAGGGGTAGTTCGTGGAAAACGCAAACCACGGACAACGGTTTCAGAGGAGAATCATCAGATAAGAGATCTTGTAGAGCGTAATTTCAAGGCAGAGAGGCCAAACAGGCTGTGGGTGGCAGATTTGACGTATGTGCCCTGTGGCCAAGGATTTGTTTACGTAGCTTTTGTGATAGATGTATTTTCAAAGATGATAGTAGGGTGGCGGGTTTCGGAGTCGCTAGGTGCGGAATTGGCCTTGGAAGCCTTGGAGGAAGCTCTTCAAAGTCGTAGTTTGGAAGAAGGGCTTATTCATCATAGTGATAGAGGGGTGCAATATTTGTCGATTAGGTATACGGATCGTTTAGCAGAAGCAGGTATAGAGCCCTCAGTAGGCAGTGTAGGGGATTCATATGACAATGCTTTGGCAGAAACGGTGATAGGATTATATAAGACAGAGGTAATTCGGCATTTAGGGCCGTGGGAAGAAATAGGACGGGTAGAATGGGAGACGCTTTGCTGGGTGCATTGGTATAACAATCATAGGCTAATGGAGTCGATTGGTTACATGCCGCCGGCAGAGTATGAAGAAGGATATTATAAGAACAATAGATTTTGTTCTAGTGGATATGGGTCGTTTAAGTTATCAGGACTCACACATTGAGGTCTCCAGCAAACCTGGGGCGGTTCACTAACGAATTAACTATACCAGGTCATTGTTACGAGGAGGCCCAAAGGGCCGACGAAGTGGCCCTACCGGGTCATTACGAGGAGCACGAAGGGCCGACGAAGTGACCCTACAGGGTCATTACGAGGAGCACGAAGGGCCGACGAAGTAATCTCTACCAGATATCCACGGCACTGGTGGTACCTCGCGACAAGGATCGCTTCGCCACTTCGTGGCTCGCAATGACCAAAAGAGAGAGTGGCTCGCAATGACCAAATGACTCCTCTCCCTGTCACTACGGGGAGCATATTTATTTGCTACTGTAAGAAACTCAAAAACGTCACCAAGTCACCCTGACTCAACGCCAACGCCGTTCAGATTTAGAAAACTTAATGTTTTAGAGAATTTTTGTACCAGGAAATAGTCTTTGAAAGCCCTTCTTCAAGGCTTGTCAAATCTTTCAGGTTAAGTAAATGGCGAGCCTTAGAAATATCAGCCAGGGAATGACGCACATCGCCTGCTCGTGATGGAGCATAATCTGGTTTTATGTCTGTGCCTATGATTTCAGCAATAATCCGATAAAGTTCATTAATACTTATGGCCTTTCCTGAGGCCACATTTATTACTTCTCCCACGGCATTTTTATCTGCCTTACAAGCGAGTAAATTGGCTTTTACCACGTCTTCAACAAAAATAAAATCTCGGGTTTGATCACCGTCGCCAAAAATAGTGGGAGGCTCTCCTTTAAGCAAAGAGGTAATGAACTTGGGAATTACCGCCGCGTATTGGGATTTTGGATCCTGCCGTGGCCCGTAAACATTAAAATACCTGAGAATTACTGTTTCCAGGCCATAAAGTTCCGGGAAAATTTTACAAAAATATTCCCCTGAAAGCTTGGTTACCGCGTAAGGTGACATGGGATTAGGAAGCATATCTTCCTTTTTGGGAGAAGGAAATTCCTCACCGCTATCTCCATAAGCAGAGGAAGAGCCGGCATATACAAGCCTTTTTACTCCAGCTTTGCCAGCGGCCTGCAAAATATTAAGGGTTCCCGTGGCGTTAACTTCCTGGTAAGTGCCTGGGTCTTCCACTGAAGCCGGCACCGACCCTAAGGCCGCTTCGTGAAAAACATAATCGACTCCCTGGCAGGCCTCTTCGCAAAGTTTTAAGTCCCTAATATCGCCCTCAATTAAGGTAAAACGGGCCTTGGCCCCTGGTATTTCTTCTAAAAAAGCCAGGTTTTCCCGAGAGGCATTACAGAAATTGTCAAGCACCCTCACTTTATAACCTTCGCGCAAGAGATACTCCGCAATGTTTGAACCAATAAACCCAGCCCCGCCAGTAATCAGAAATTCCATGACTATAACCCCATTTCTTCAAATTCTCGGATTTTATAAAGAAGAGCTTTATAAGAGATGCCTAAGAGTTCAGCCGCCTGCTTTTTGTTGCCGTTGGTTTGGTTGAGAACGAGGTCAATAATCTTTTTTTCTACCAGGGCCAGCACCCGTTTTTTTACTTCTTTTAGAGAGACCTGGCCTTGTTCAGCCTTAGCCAATTCAATGGCTATACGTTGAGCAAACTTTTCATTTTCTGTCTTAGGAGCGTCTTCAGGCTCTAAAACCTTTGAAAAACGCTTTATTTCTTTTTCTACTTCTTCAAAATCTCTTAAAACCACCAAGCGTTTGATATAATTTTCAAGTTCACGCACATTACCAGGCCAGTGATATTTGAGAAATAGCTCTAGTAACTGCGGAGGAATCTCAAAATCGGTGATATTGTATTTACGGCCATAAATCCTTGCGAAATAATCGCATAAAAGGGGTATATCTTCTTTCCTTTCCCTTAGTGGCGGGATATAAATCTTGATAACACTCAAACGATAATAAAGGTCCTGCCGAAAAGAACCATTTTCTACGTCTTTTTCAAGGTCGTGATTAGTTGCCGTTATAACCCAGACGTCAACTTTTATGTCTTTCTTCCCTCCCAGGCGGCAAAACTCCTGGTCCTGAAGGACCTGGAGTAATTTTGATTGTAAAGAAAGGGGCATATCACCGATTTCGTCAAGAAAAATAACACCACCGTTGGCCTGCTCAAAACGACCAGGTTTGGCCTTTTCCGCTCCGGTAAAGGCCCCTTTTTCGTAGCCAAAAAGCTCACTTTCAAGGAGTTCTCCAGGGATAGCAGCGCAATTAACTTTGACAAATGGCCCCCGAGAACGATAAGAGCAGGCGTATAAAGTTCTCGCCACAACCTCCTTGCCGACTCCGCTTTCTCCATATATAACAACATTTAAATCCGTATCAGCTACCTGGAGGATAAGATTTTTGATGCGCTTAATAGCAGGGCTTTGGCCAACAATATTTCTTAAGGGGCCTTCAAGATGTTTTTCTTGTTTAATGGCTAATGCATTCACTCCAGATACCCGACTTTTGAAAATGTGCTTTTATTATATAGGCTAAACAGAACTTTAAGCAAGGGAGTGCCATGAAAAATTCAAAAAGTAACTCTAACCTATCTTATCGGCAAAAAATAGAAGAAGCCAGAGATTTTTTAACCCAAAAATTTCCCTATTTTCCCAGAGTGGTCATTATTTTGGGGACAGGCCTTTCAGGGGTCGCCGAAGAAATGGAAAAAGACCTTGTAATTCCTTATACAGAAATTCCACATTTTCCCCGCTCAACGGTGGAAAGCCATAAAGGCAATTTGATCGTGGGTCGGCTCTCAGGACTTGAAATAGCGGTTTTTCAAGGAAGATTTCACTATTACGAAGGCTACTCTACCAGAGAAATAACCTTTCCTTTGAGGGTACTAAGCCTTATGGGGGCAAGGCTTCTTATCATTTCAAATGCCGCTGGGGGCCTTAATCTATCATTCAGGCCTGGCGATTTAATGCTTATTGCCGACCATATCAATCTTATTCCAGAGAATCCGTTAAGGGGAGAGAACTATGAAGACTGGGGGCCGCGCTTCCCCGATCTTTCTGAAGCGTACAGTAAAAGACTACGCCACCTGGCTAAAGCTGTAGCTCAGGGGCAGGTTTCCCTTCAGGAAGGAGTTTACGTGGCGGTCCCTGGCCCAAGCCTTGAAACGCCAGCAGAAACTCGTTTTTTACGCCTGATAGGGGCAGATGCCGTAGGCATGTCCACGGTGCCAGAAGTCATCGTGGCCAGACACGCGGGCCTAGAAATACTTGGCCTTTCGGTCATTGCTAACGTGAATGACCCGGATAACTTTGAACCTATTCTTCTGGAAGATGTCATTGCCAACGCCCAAAAGGCAGAAAAGAAAATGCTTTTTCTGATAAAAGAGCTATTAAAATCTCTTCCAAGAGATTGGCTGGGCTAAGATGGCGGAACTTCTAATAAACTATGCTCCTTACGAAACAAGGGTGGCCCTTCTTGAAGACGGCTCACTTGCCGAATTTTATCTGGAACGGCCAAGAGAAAGGGGCTACGTAGGAAATATTTACAAGGGCCGTGTAGTCCGAGTTCTTCCTGGTATGAGAGCCGCTTTTGTAGATATTGGCTTAAACCGCACGGCTTTCCTTTACGGCGGAGATTTATGCCCCAGCCTTTTTGAAGCCGAAGAACTATTTGGCGAAGAATTCTCCCAGGAAAAATTTAAAATCCCCCCTATAGAAGACGTTTTAAAACCTGGTCAGGAAATTTTAGTCCAAGTGGTTAAGGAACCTATTGGCAACAAAGGAGCAAGACTCACCACCAATATAACTCTTGCCGGACGTTACCTGGTTTTCCTGCCAACCATGGGGCATATTGGTATCTCAAGAAAAATTACCGATGAAAAAGAACGAAAACGCCTAAAAGAACTCATCGAGGCCTTACGGCCCCCTGGTACCGGCTGGATCATAAGGACGGTAGCCCAAGAAGCCACCGAAGAAGAGCTTAAGACAGAAATATCTTTCCTGGTTTCTTTGTGGGAAGACATTAAAAAACGCGCGCAAAAAGTCACGTCCCCGGCCCTGCTCTATGAAGAGCTTGATATAAGTCTCAGGGCTGTACGCGATTTACTGGTAAAAGAAGTTTCTTCTCTAATAGTAGATAACAGGCAGGTTTATGAGAAAATTCTTTCTTACGTAGAAGACCTGGCTCCCCACTTAAAAGGTTGTATCAAACTGCATGAACCACCACCTGGAATTTTTGAGGCCTACGGCGTTGAAATAGACTACCATCGTTTTTTAGCCCGCAAGGTGTGGCTTAAGTCAGGAGGCTTCATAGTGATTGAACCCTGTGAGGCCTTTACCGCTATTGATGTCAACACCGGCCGCTTTGTAGGCAAAGATGACCTTGAAGAAACCGTACTTCGCACTAACCTTGAAGCCGCCAAAGAAATAGCTTATCAATTACGCCTGCGCAATATTGGCGGGCTCATTATCATTGATTTTATTGACATGCATCGTCAGGAAAGCCGCGAAAAAGTCTATCTGGCCCTCAAACAGTTCCTGAGCCGTGACCGGGCCAAAACCAATGTACGCCCTATGTCTGAGTTTGGCATTATAGAAATGACCAGAGAAAGACGCCGCGAAAGCCTTTATACCCTTCTTATGGAAACCTGCCCCCTTTGTCACGGTGACGGCCTTATAAAAAGCAAACGCACCGTCTGTTACGAGCTATTTCGCCGTCTTGAACGCATGGGCCCTCACGTAAAAGGAAAAAACATAATTATTAAAGTCCACCCTGATGTGGCTCAGGTCTTAACAGGAGAAGAAATTGAATTCCTGGAAGAAATAGAAAAAAAATTTGAATTTGAGGCCTCAGTAAGTGAAGACCCAGAACTTGCTCCCTGGGAATTTAAATTTATTTTAAATTCCCACTTTCCCGACCAAAAAATCTCTTCACCCTCACCGTGACGAGGATTTGTCATTACAAACGAAACAAAGCAATCTAGTGACTGTTCGCGCTTTAGACTGCTTCGCTTGTTCCATGAAACCTGAGACCGCTTCGCTTATCCCGAGCAGAGAGAGGGTCTCCTCGCGATGACTGGCCCACTTTGTCACTTGCGAGGCCTTGTCAGAGGCCGAAGCAATCTCAACCCGGTAATCTCAGAAACTGCTTCGCTTCGCTCGCAGTGACAAAAAAGGATGTCATTGCGAGCCACACTCCTTCCTGGTCATTGCGAGCCACGAAGTGGCGAAGCAATCTCAGATCCCTTCGCTAGCGCTCGGGACAAGGGTTATTTCAAAACAGAAGAAATCTCTCTCAAAAGGGATAGGGCTTTTTCCACCAGGTTTTCAGGCAAAGTCCCCATGCCACAGCTGGGAGTAATTAAACCTTGTTCTACTATCTGTTCTTGAGACAAATTTCCTTCTTTTCTCAGTTTATCAAAGGCGCTTTCAAGCTGTCTGGCAAGACTTTCTGCGGTACTTTCTTTAAGGGCCTCGGGTTTTAGGGTGGGAACAATGCCCCAGGCTACGTTTCCACCATTAGTGATATGCTTTGAAATGTCCTGGCTATAAAGCATAAAGCGGTCAAGATAGTCAAAGGCGTCAAAATTCAAAATATCAATACCAGCTTCAACCAAAAGGTCCCATTCGGTATTGGCACAAACATGAACCCCTGCAATACCTCCCCTTGCCTTTATTTCGTCTGTCACTTCGCCAAGAACAGTAAGGACCTCTTCTCGGCTTACTCCTACAAAACTTGACGAACCAAACCCTGCCAGCGCTGGCTCGTCAAGAAATATGATAACCGGGACTCCCAGGTCCTTTAAAAATTCCACCTGAAAGGCCGCTTTTAAGGCCACCTGTTTGGTTATAATATCTCGCAAAGTAGAATCATAAAAACAGGCCTTGCCATCTGGAGTTTTAAGGCCGGTAGCTAAAGTAAAGGGCCCGGTAACCTGCCCCTTTACCGCTAAGGGTTTAAGATCACCGAGCTTTTCTTTCAATAAAAAAAGCCCCCTGGCTTCCTCTGGCGTAAGGGCAAAGGCACTTTCAAGAACCGGTCTGCCGCCTTCTTTTACCGCCAGATATTCTTCATAAAACTGGAGCATTTGAGGTTCAAAGTCCTCACTGGTTGGGTCTATGGTGAGGTTTTCTGGTTGAAAACCTGGTAGCCCCCTTGAAAACTGGATTAACATCCCTTCTTGAGGATAAGCTGGTAACTGGGGCCAACAGGGTATTTCAGGACAATACTTTAATATCAAATCCACTACCGTTTCATGGTTCTTGCCAGGAAAACTCCCAATAAGAGTAGGGAGCAATTTTCCTTTAAACATCTTCACCTCCCAAATTTGGCTTATTTTTTACCAGAATTTTCTTTTTTGACCAGAGGACTAAAAGAAATAATTTCTGATTTTATATCCAGGTTTATTTGCGAATTTTTAAGTCCGCTATTATGTTACTAAATTGTGACTGAATTATGGCAATTTTTTGACAAAATATTTCTGTTTGAAGAGTTAGGGAAGCTTTTATTGGCCGCAGGTCTCGGGGCAATAATTGGCTATGAACGAGAAAAACATGGCCAGGCGGCAGGCTTCCGCACTAATATCATTGTAGCAACTTCTTCTTGTTTACTAATGATTCTTTCTATACTTCTGGTAGAGCGTTATGGAAGTGAATCGGCTAGCTTTTCCTTGAGACTTGACCCGGCTCGTATCCCTTCCTATGCCGTAGCAGGAATGGGTTTTTTGGGGGCTGGAGCTATCATCAAGGGTAAGGGCACAGTTAGAGGATTAACTACAGCCGCAGGCCTCTGGCTGGTAAATGCTATCGGGTTAACAGTAGGGGCAGGTGCTTATTTACTGGCTATAATTACCACGGTTATAAGTATTGTTTTTCTCTATGTATTTCGTTTGGTTTTTAGGCCTTCTTTTGTAAGAGATACTTATCGTATTTTAACTATTACCTGCACCTGCCCTGTTGAACAATTAGAAAAGGTAAAGCCAATTCTTGCGCGTTATAATATTGAAATTCAAAACGCTGACTTTTTTTATGATATAGAAAAAACTATTTATACTTTAAAACTACGCCTGCGTATGACTGACAATATCCCCCTTGAAAAGCTAGTTGGAGACATTCTCGTACTTGAGAATATAAAGCGCATCATCTGGGAAGAGGCCCCGGTACCTTAAGAAAGCTTCGTTCTTATATGGGCAGCCAGCTCTTCAGCATAAGCTTTTATCTTTTCTTCATCTTGACCTTCTACCATCACTCTATATTTTGGCTCTGTGCCAGAGGGTCTTATGAGAACACGACCCTCATCACCTAACTCTTTTTCTATCCTGGCTATTAATTCGTTTAAGCCGGCTATTTCATCTTTGGGTATCCGCTCTTTAACTTTGACGTTCACCAGAACCTGAGGATATTTTTCTACCAGATTAGCCAGTTCAGATAAGGGTCTTCCTCTCTTTTTCATAATAGCTAGTACCTGGAGGGCGGCTAATATGCCATCTCCAGTGGTAGCATAATCAAGAAAAATAATATGCCCCGATTGTTCTCCGCCCAGGTTATAGCCGTTTTCTTTCATGGCCTCCACCACAAAGCGGTCTCCCACTTTAGTTCGCAAGAGCTTTAAACCCATTTTGGCCAGGGCCTTTTCAAGACCCATATTACTCATTACCGTAGCCACCACCGTATTTCCTTTAAGAGCCCCTTCTTTTTGCATTTCTTCAGCACATAAGGCCAGAATCTGGTCCCCATCAACCACCCTTCCTTTCTCGTCAACCACAATTAAACGGTCAGCATCACCATCAAGGGCCAGCCCTATATGAGCGTGATTATCTCTCACCAGACGGGAAATATTTTCTGGATAAAGAGCTCCACAGCCGTCATTAATATTTAAGCCATTGGGCGAAACGCCAACTTTTATAACCTCTGCCCCGAGTTCTTCAAAAACAGAAGGGGCTACTTTGTAGGCTGCTCCGTTAGCGCAGTCAAGGACAATTTTTATCCCTTCAAGGTTTTCTTCCCGGGGAAAAGTATTTTTTAGATGAACCACGTAACGGCCAGGGGCGTCTTCAATACGATAAGCCTTACCAATTTTTTCATCCTCGGCCCTAAACGAAGCAATGGTATCGTTTAATACCATGTCTTCAATCTTTTCTTCTAGCTCATCAGAAAGTTTAAATCCGTCTGAACCAAAAATTTTAATACCGTTGTCGTAGTAGGGATTATGAGAAGCTGAAATAACAATTCCAGCATCACAGCGCATATCTACTGTAAGAAAGGCAATAGCAGGGGTGGGCATAGGGCCGACAAAAATAGCTTCAGCCCCCATGGAACAAAGTCCTGAAGCAATGGCATTTTCTAATAAATAGCCAGAAAGACGGGTATCTTTACCAATGAGGACTTTATGACGACTACGATGATTTTTAAAAATATGGCCTACCGCACGACCAACCTGTAAAGCTACCTCAGGAATCATAGGCCATTTGTTGGCCTTACCGCGTATGCCGTCTGTTCCAAAAAGCTTTCCCATAAGCTCCTCCATCCCTGAATTTGACTAGTCAATAATAACTTCTATCTGGCTGGGTTCAATTTTTAGGAGTTTAATTTCTGGAGGAAGTATTATTTCTACTTTAACTAAATGTTTCCCTTTACTCAGATTTTTAATATTAACCAAGGCCTTCACTTTCTTTTCATCAACAAAGGCTGTAAGTAAATTCTCTGGTCCCTCAATGACTAAATCAACGGTGTTTTGCAATAATTTGACTGGCTTTTTCTTGGCACCTACTATTTTTACCGGGAAGTCTTTAAGGTGTTTAATAACTATTTTTTCTACGATTTTTATTGCTAGTTCTACACTTTCACGCTCAGCTTTCACCAGTGGAGGTAAATCCAGAGGTACTTCACGGCGGATTTCCCCTGTAAGATTAGAAATATCCAGTGGTTTAGTTGGTATCTCCCGAATACGGAAAACAAGAGACCTAGGGCCCCTGATCTTTATCCTTGAAGGATGAACCTCTATCTTTTCCACTTTCCAGCCAGGTGGAGGGCTGCCATAGATCACCGGTTTTACCTTAACTGTCTTTTTGGCTTCTTTTTCAAGAACAATTTCCACCTGGGCAGGATTTACTTCTTTAACACTTAAACCTGCGGGTAGATTTAATTTTGAGGGCCTTATTCTTATAAAATGCCGACCTGGCCCTAAATCTTTAAGATCAAGGGTTATTATCAGGGGATTTTTTTCAAGATTTCTCAAAATACTTCTCGGGCCAGAGACTTTGACGTAAACAAAAGCCGGTGGCTCTTTCACCAGTACCAGGCCTTTGGGCACATTTACCAGCTTCAATTGAGCGGTAATCTCTTTATCAACTTTATCTTCAAGGACTACAAAAAACCAAAGAAGGATGGCAAACGCTAGCGAAAGAACCTTTAAAAATAAATTCTGGCTGAGAACTCTAAAAGGATTCATTTAAATATCTTTCTCCGCCACCATTTACTCTGGTTTTCCTCAAAACCCAATAAATTAAGTAAAAGTTGCCTGAGATTAGAGGGCTTAATATCTCTGGTTATTTTGCCACCTAAAGCCACTGAAATACTTCCAGTCTCTTCGGAAACCACAATAGCCACCGCGTCGCTTACCTCGGTAATGCCAATAGCCGCTCTATGCCTGGTTCCTAATCTACGGCTTATCTTTGGGTTGGTAGATAAGGGGAGAATAGCGCCAGCTACGGCGATACGGCCTTCTCTAATTATAACCGCTCCATCGTGTAAAGGAGAATCCTTTTGAAAAATAGATACAAGTAAGTCTCTGGTAACTCTGGCTTCAATAGGGGTTCCACTTTCTATGAATTCCCCAAGGCCGGTATTTCGTTCTATAACAATAAGAGCCCCTATCTTTTTTTCAGAAAGAGCTGTTACAGCCTTAACTATTTCTTCAATTATCTGGCTATACTCAGTGCGCGCTTTAATAAAAGGAGTTTGCCCCATTTGAATGAGAGCACGGCGAATATCATCCTGAAAGACAATGATTACCACCAGAAAGATGGAAGAAAGGAAGGTTCCCAGGAGCCAGTGAAGAGTAAGGAGTTGAAGGTTTGCCGCTACAAAATACATCATCACCAACATGGCTAAGCCAGCCGCCATTTGAACGGCCCTGGTTCCCCGAATAAGTAAAAGGATGCGGTAAAAGAGATAGGCTACAATCAGGATGTCAACAATGTCTTGCCAGCGGAGAAGACTGAGATATTGCCTGAGGAGGTCTTTCACCTAACCTCCTTTAAGGCTTCCATAACTTTTATAACATCTCTGGCCATGGCTACATTATGAACACGCACCAAATCAACGTTTTTCAAGGCAAGATAAGCCACCGCAGCCATAGTACCTGCGTCCCTTTCCTTGGCCTCTTTATTTAATATCTGTCCAATAAAAGATTTTCTTGAAGGGCCAACCAGAATAGGCAACTGGTGTCTTTTAAAATAATCAATCTCTTTGATAATTTTGAGGTTATCTTCAAAGCGTTTCCCAAAACCCAAGCCCGGGTCAATAATAATTCTATCACGAGGAATACCGGCCTTTTCGGCAAAATTTATCCTTTCTTCCAGAAAAGTACTTATTTCCGCTAAAACATCTTCGTAATAGGGATCAAGTTGCATGGTCTGAGGATTTCCCTTCATATGCATGAGGATAAGCGGGGCTCCACTTTCAGCCACTACTCTCGCCATATCATGGTCAAAACGAAGGGCACTAATATCATTTACTATATCTGCCCCAGCCTCAAGGGCTTCCTTGGCTACTTTTGCTTTATAAGTATCAATAGAAATGGGAATATCCCAGTATTTCCTGATAGCTTCAATGACCGGAATAGTTCTTTTTAATTCTTCATCTGCGGGAACTGGCTTAGCAAAAGGCCTGGTGGACTCTCCACCAACATCTATTATATCAGCCCCGGCTTCTATCATTTCTTCAGCTCTTTTAAGGGCCTGTTTAAGGTTTAAGTAAAGCCCTCCATCAGAAAAAGAATCCGGGGTGACATTTAAAATCCCAACCAGGTATGTCCTTTGGCCCCATTCAAAAACCTTGTTTCTAACCTTGAGAGGTTTAAGCATTAGAGGCTAAGCCGTCCCTTCAGCCGGTTTCTCCTGTGAAAGGCCAAGGATATTATCAATATCTTTGGCATCAAGGGTCTCTTTCTCAAGTAAAGCGTTGGCCAACCGATGAAGAAGCTCAATGTTATCTTCTAAAATCTTTTTGGCCTTGTTATAGCAAGAAAGCACTATCTCGCGAATTTCATTATCAATAGCCAGCGCGGTGGCTTCACTGTAATTTTTAATCTGAGAAAGCTCTTTACCCAGGAAAACTGGCTCGTGGCGCTGACCAAAAGATACCGGGCCTAACTTTTCACTCATACCCCACTCACAAACCATACGACGGGCAATTTCTGTGGCTCTTTCAATATCATTGCCTGCACCCGTGGTAAACTCGTTGAAAACTATCTCTTCAGCCGCCCTGCCACCTAAAAGGACCATAAGCCTTTTTAAAAGATAATCCTTGGAATAAGTGTGTCTTTCATCAAGGGGCAACTGCTGGGTAATACCTAGAGCCTGGCCACGAGGAATTATACTCACTTTATGAACTGGGTCAGTTCCAGGAAGTAGCTTGGCTACCATGGTATGCCCGGCTTCGTGATAAGCCGTAACTCTTTTCTCTTCTTCGCTGATAACAGCGGTTTTTCGCTCACGTCCCATAAGGAGTTTATCTTTGGCTTCTTCAAAATCTTCCATGGAGACCTTGTCTTTCCCTTTGCGGGCCGCAATAAGAGCCGCTTCATTTACCAGATTTTGAAGGTCTGCTCCTGTAAAACCAGGAGTTCCTTTGGCAATAACTGCTAGATCAACGTCTTCAGCTAAGGGTACTTTCTTAGTGTGAACTTTAAGAATCTTTTCTCTTCCTTTAACGTCTGGGGGAGGTACCACTACTTGGCGGTCAAAACGCCCGGGCCTCAAAAGGGCTGGATCAAGAATATCAGGACGATTAGTGGCAGCTACCACAATAATGCCTTCATTCCCTTCAAAACCATCCATCTCTACCAGTAGTTGATTCAAGGTCTGCTCACGTTCATCATGGCCTCCACCAAGGCCTGCCCCACGGTGACGGCCAACAGCGTCTATTTCGTCTATAAAAATGATACAGGGGGCATTCTTTTTGGCCTGGGTAAAAAGGTCTCTCACCCGGGCAGCGCCTACTCCCACAAACATTTCTACAAAATCAGAACCACTGATACTGAAGAAGGGTACCCCGGCTTCACCGGCAATGGCCTTGGCCAGGAGGGTTTTCCCTGTTCCTGGAGGGCCAACCAGGAGAACCCCTTTAGGAATACGCCCCCCCAGTTTGGTGAATTTATGAGGGTCTTTCAGGAACTCAATAACTTCCTGAAGCTCCTCTTTGGCTTCATCAACACCAGCTACATCATCAAAGGTTACTTTGACCTCTTCGCCAGAAACCATGCGCGCGCGACTGCGGCCAAAAGAAAAGGCTCGGCCGCTTCCTGCTTGCATCTGCCGCATGAAAAATATCCAGACTCCTACCAGCAATAACATGGGAAGCCAGGAAATCAAAAAAGAGAGATACCATGGATTTTTATCATCAGGTTTAACATTTATACGCACCCCGGCCTGGCGTAACATGGGGATTAGCTCCGTTTCTCCTTCAGGAATATAAGTTATGAAGGTTTCTTTTTTATCCGCCACCACCCCGCGAATTTCTCTACCCTTAATGGTAACCTCTGTAATCTGCCCCTTTTCCACCATAGATATAAAATCAGTATAAGATATCTCTGTGGCCTTCTGGTGTGGAGTACTTACAAAATTAAAAAGTAATATCATGGCAAGAGCGATGAGGAGCCAGATTGTTAAATTACGATAAAAGTTTCGCAATTCTTTCACCTCTAAACTTTTTTGAACGAAATTTGTTTAAATTTTAAATCTTTATGAATATTTTGCAATCGGGCAACAGTTTTTAACTTTTTATCGGAAAAAATAATATAAATTTTTCTTCATTGCACATCTAAATATATTTTGCTAAAATCAAAAAGTGTTAGGAGATGCCTATGAGCAGGAAGATTTTAATAATAGAAGATGATGACAACCTTAGAACCCAGTTAGCAGAATACCTGTCTTTAAAGGGGGGCTATCAGGTAGAAGAGGCCGAAGACGGCCTGAAGGGCCTTGAAAAGCTCAAAAATGAACCTTTTGACCTGGTAATAACCGACATAACCATGCCCTATATAAGTGGCATTGGCATCATAACTATCCTCAAAAGAGAAAATCCGGATATCCCTGTAGTAGCCATCACTGGTTACGGAGCAGAAGTAGAAAATCTAGCCCAGGAAAAAGAAGCCGATGCCGTGCTTTCTAAGCCCATTGAAACGGAAAAGATGCTTAAACTCCTGGAAGGACTTATCTCCAAAGGAGGCAAAAATGGCTCTTAAAGCTTATATCTTGATAAACACCCAGATTGGTAAAACAGCTGAAGTGGCTGAAACATTAAAAAATATGCCCGAGGTAAAAAGGCTAGACATTATTATGGGACCTTACGATATTATCGCAGAGGTAGAAACAAAAGACCACGACGAACTCTCAGACATGGTCATTAAAAAATTACAAAGCATTGATTACATCCAACATACCATGACCTGTCCGGTAATAAAAATTGAAGATTAAAAGTACTTCTCCAGAAGTGAAATGTAGTTTTCGGTAGCCCCTAAAAATTTTTTAAAGGCCTTAAATGCCAGTTCTCCCTTTTCTTGAGCCAATTTTTTTTCCTTAAAAAGTTTGTATATATCCTCAGCCAATTCCCTAGAGTTTTTCACCACCTGAGCCCCGCCCTCAGTAACCAAGGCTTTCGCTTCGTAAGAAAAATTCTCCATGTGAGGCCCAACAAGCACAGGTTTTCTAAACACCGCTGGTTCAAAGGGATTTTGGCCTCCCTTGGGGCAAAGACTTCCTCCCACAAAAGCCGCTTTTGACAGGGCATAAATGCCAAAAAGAGGGCCTATTTCATCAACTATGGTAACCAGAGCAGTATTTATAGGCTCACTGTAAAGACGAAAAGAAAGTCCTTTTTTAGATAACTGGTCCTTTATCCTGGGGATTAAAGTGAGATGCCTCGGCACTATAATAAAATGCACGTTGGGCAAAGTTCCCTTCAGAAAAAAAATAGCTTTGGCTATGGTTTCCTCTTCCCCCCGACGAACACTTCCAAAGACAAAGAGCTCTTCTGTTTGAGGGAGCTTGGAAGATATAGTGGTAAGATCAAGCTTTTTGTGTCTTTCCCAGAGAAGATCGTATTTAGCATTTCCCATTATAGAAACTTTTTCAGGCAACGCCCCAAGCAAAAGATATCTTTTTTTCTCATCAGGACCAATAACGCCGATATGCTCAAAACTTACCAGCAATTTTTTAAGGAGAGGTTTTATAAGCCGGTAGCTTTTGAAACTACGAGCAGATAAGCGGCCATTTAACACCAAAAGCTTTGTTCCTCTAGCCCGGGCTTCACATATTAAATTTGGCCATAACTCTGTCTCTATTATAGCCAAAACTTTGGGGTTTACTGAGGAAAAGGCCTTCTTAATGAAAGAAGGGACATCAAAGGGTGCGAGAGTTATAGCCACAGGGAGCCCTGCCAATAACTCTTGTGCTTTTTTAATCCCTGTATGGGTCTGCAAAGTTAGTAAGACCTTTACACCAGGATTCCGTTTTAAAAAGCCGGAAATAATGCTTGCCGCCACATTGGCCTCTCCTACCGAAGCAGCGTGAATCCAGAGGTCAGCCCTGGGGAGATTTCCCTGGCGGGTGGAGGGAAGGCCTCTGGCCTTTAAAAAGGGGGTAAACAGATGCCCTATTAGCCGATATGCCCTGAGCATTACGAATGATAACGCTGCCTCTGGGTTTCAAAAAGGGCTATGGCTCCAGCCACCGCCGCGTTAAGGGAATCTATAGGTCCACGCATGGGAATAGAGGCCAGAAAATCGCACTTTTCCTTTATTGATAGGCGCAGCCCTTTTTCTTCACTACCTATTACCCATACCAAATTAAGCTTTAAGTCCAGTTGATAAATTGTACTTTGGGCCCTGGTGTCAAGCCCGGCTATCCAAAAGTTTCTTTCTTTGAGCTTTTCAAGGGTCTGTCCTAAATTCTTGGCCTGGTGGACCAAAAGATGGAAAATGGCTCCAGCCGAAGCTTTAACCACTGTGCCGGTAATCCCTGCAGCCCTTCTTTCAGGGATAATTAAGCCGTGAGCCCCGGCTGCCACCGCGCTCCTTATTAAAGAACCCAGATTTTGCGGGTCCTGAAGACCATCTACCGCTACTATCAAGCCAAGTTCCTGGCTCTTTTTAACTTTTTCAAGGATATCTTCCAGGGAGACGTAATCAAATTCTTTAATAATTGCCACTACCCCCTGGGTTTTAGCCTCTGGAGGAAGCCCTGAGGGTGATATTTCTTTTTTTATCTTTACTGGTATGTCATTTTTGCGGGCCTTTTCCACTATTTGGTAAACACGGCCCTTTAATTCTTTTTTTTGAATGTAAATTTCTTTTATTCTGGCAGGTTGGGCGCGAAGAAATTCAAGAACGGGATTAATCCCCCAGATAATTTCAGCCATCTAAAAGAACCTCATGATAAGGTCACTTCGGCGGAAAGTGCGCTGCCTTTCGGCCTTTAATATAGAGTAGAGTTTATCAAGAGCGTCTTCTAAGACATCATTTACAACTAAATAGTCAAAGGCCTGGGCCTTGGCTATCTCTTCCTTAGCTGCAGAAAGCCTTATTTCAAGTTCTCTCTGGTCTTCAGTGCCACGTTTTTTAAGACGCCTTTCAAGCTCTTCAAAAGAAGGGGGCAAAACGAAAACCAACACCGCTTCGCGGCCAAGCTTCTCCCTAATCTGAAAAGCTCCCTGGACATCTATATCAAGTAAAACGTCTTTTCCCGATGAGACAGCCTCTTTCACCTGTTCAAGAGAAGTGCCGTAGTAATTACCGTGAACTTCAGCCCACTCCAGAAAAACTTCTTCTTTTATCATTTTTTGAAAGGTATCTCTGTCAACAAAGAAATAATCAAAGCCGTTTTTTTCGTTAGGACGTGGAGGCCTGGTAGTATAAGAAATAGAAAAAGAAATTTCTGGGTCAAGAGAAAGTAATCGCCGACAAAGGGTAGTTTTGCCGGCCCCAGAAGGGGCCGAAACCACTAAGACTAAACCTTTTCTCATAGTTATTTACCAGAGCCTTTGCTTTCGCACTCTTCGCCGTCTTCATGGTTAACTTTAAGTAAATCAGAGGCAAGACGCTGGGAAATGGTCTCTGCCTGAATAGCAGAAAGGATGACGTGATTACTGTCAGTAATAATGATGGAGCGAGTTCTGCGGCCCTGGGTGGCATCAATAAGACGTTTTGACTCACGGGCTTCTTCACGAAGCCTTTTCATGGGAGCAGAATTGGGGTTAACTATAGCGATAATGCGTTCCGCTACCACGGAATTACCAAACCCAATGTTCAATAGACGGCATTTACAGCTCATAACTGTTCCTCCAAAATTTTCTAAATTTCGCCAGAAATTTTAACCAAACACCTAAAAAATGTCAACATATGAAAATTTTACTTAAATTATTCGATATTTTGAAGCTGTTCACGTATTTTCTCTAGGGAGCATTTCACCTCCACTGCCAGCTGGGATATCTCGGCGTTAGCAGCTTTGTTAGAAAGAGTATTTATTTCACGGAACATTTCCTGAACCAAAAAGTCCAGTTTACGACCATGGGGGCCGGGCTCTTCCAGGGTCTTTAAAAACTGTTTCAGGTGACTTTTTAGGCGATCTAGCTCTTCGGTAAAGTCTGTCCTGTCGGCAAGTATTACTACCTCCTGGTGCAGGCGTAAGGGGTCAAGCTCTTTGTCCGAAAGAAGTTTTTTAATACGTTCTTCAAGACGTTCTTTAGCCATTAAAAAGGCCTCTTCGCGTTTTTCTTCTATTTTTTTCAAGAGGCCTTCTAGCTTTGAAAGCTGTTCTCTAATAACCCTTTCCAAGAATGTCCCTTCTTCTCTTCTCATATTAGCCAGCTGGTCAAGGGCCTGGTTTAAAGCCGGGGCTAGCTCGTTCCAGAGGGTTTCAAGGTCTTCCTCGGCTTCTAAGGCCTGAAATACCTCTCGCATACGTAGCAAATCCCTGGTTTCTACCTCACCACTTAACCCCAAAGCTACTTTTAAGTAGCGCAGGCCTTCTACGTATTGACGGGCAAGGGTCTCATTAAAGCTTAAACTCTGGGCTGCCGGCGGACTTCCCACCAGTTGCACGTATATATCAAATCTTCCCCTCAAAAACTTTTCTCTGACAGCTCTTCTCACCCTTTCTTCAAGGGCCTGGTAACGCCTGGGAAGTTTGGCCACTATTTCTAGAAAACGATGATTCACACTTTTTATTTCCACGCGAAGGGACCAGGTGTCTCTTATCTCTTCAGCTCGGCCAAAGCCTGTCATACTTTTCAAACTCATTATTTTCCTCCTTTTCTCCCTTTTGAGGCTTCCATTTTAATGGTAAATAAGCACTATGCGATATCTACGTTCTAAAAGGCCTGACCCTACACGTCTTATAGAAGAAAAAATAGACACTGCCAAAGAAATTTTTATAGTCTGGGGTGATAGATTACTTAAAGACCCAGAGATTGCTCCCCTTCTTCCTAAATATGTAAAAGCGGTGGAAAACTCTAACCAGGCCATGGAAGAAGCGGGAACTTTCCACGAATGTTATGTGTGCACTGTTCTTGAGGGTAAAGGGTGTTGCAAAATCGGCCTTGAAAATGAATGCACGGTCTTAATTCTGCTCTTAAACCTTATGCTTGGAGAGGATTTTCCTGAAGAAAGAGAGGTCCCCGGGAGATGTTTTTTTGTAGGGCCAAGAGGGTGCAAAATTTTGGCCCGCCCCATGTTGTGCAGAGATTATTTTTGCCTTAGACATCTAAATATGCTCTCTGACAAAGAAATGGCCCATATAACCCAGGTCTTAAACGAAGAACTAACCCTTTTACATCGTCTAACTTCACTTATACGTGAAAGGCTGGAAGACTGGACAGGAAAGTTCCTGTTAGAATACGACCTTACTGGTTATTAGGAGGTTCTATGAAAAGGCTAAATTTATTAATTCTTCTGTTGGCAGGCTTGTTTATTTTTTCTTGTGCAAAAAAAGAGATACCTACAGGCATTGAAGAAGAAGCGCCACCACCTCCTGCCGTAAAAGAAGAGCCCCACCCTGCAGTAATACCCTCTGAAGAAGCCCAACTTCCTCCTGAAGAGTCGGCCAAGCCCTCAGAACCACCTCTTTTTGAAGAAGTAGGCCTTGAGCCTCAAAGCCCAGAGTGGATAGATGCCCACCGTGAAGAACTTTTAATCTATGGGCGCAGCACCAGGCCTTTTAAGGCTATCTTTTTTGATTTTGATTCCTATTACATTCGTGAGGACATGAAAAGCCGTTTGCAGGAAAATGCCCGCTTTCTCCTGGAAAATCCAGAAATAAAAGTAGAACTTCAAGGGAATTGTGATGAGCGCGGCTCAAGCGAATATAACCTGGCCCTTGGAGAAAGAAGGGCCCTTGCGGTTAAACGTTACCTGGTAAATCTCGGTATTTCTCCTGATAGGCTAATCACCGTTAGTTTTGGCGAAGAAAGGCCCCTTGACCCCAGACATAACGAAGAAGCCTGGGCGCTTAACCGACGGGTGGATTTTGTGATAATTAAAAATAACTCAAATATTAAAACAGATTAGGAGGTTTTATGAAAAGATTAGCAGTTTTGATGATTTTTGGAATCTTCATTTTTAGTGCAGTTAGTTGGGCTGGAGAATTAAAAATTGGAGTAGTAGATATACAAACGGTAGTTAGAAGTTCTCAGGCTGGCCAGGAAGCCCTTAAAAAACTTCAGGCCAAATTTGAAATACTAAGGGCCAAACTCCAGAAAAAAGAAGAGGAAATACGTAATTTTAAGGCTGAACTGGAAAAGAAAGCACCTCTTCTATCTCCAGAGGCCCGCAAAGAAAAAGAAAGAGAATACCAAAAAATGCTAAGAGAATATCAGGCCGCCAGAGAAGACGCTCAATTTGAAATGAAACAGGAAGAAGAAAAGGCCTTAAAGCCCATCATGCAGGATCTGGACAAAATTATTAAAGATATGGCCCAAAAAGAAGGCTATGACCTTATCCTTGAAAAGAGAATGCCTGGACTTTACTGGGCTGCTAAAGAAATAGACATAACCCAGCATTTAATTGAACTTTACGACAAATATTGGACCTCCCAGAAAAAATAATGATTTTGGCGGGAGATATAGGCGGGACCAAGACCTTACTGGCTATTTATGAGCTAACTGGCCCCGCCAGGCCCAAAAAAATGCGCTTATTTTCCACCAAAAGTTTTTCCAGCATAAAAACTCTCTTAAACACATATATTTCAGAAATTAAGATTAGACCTACCTGTATTTCTCTGGGAGTGGCTGGCCCGGTAATAAAAGGCCAGGTAAACATGGTAAACGTAGGCTGGCGTTTCACCGTAAAAGACCTGAAAAGAAAATTCAATTTATCCCGGGTGTTTTTACTAAATGACCTTGAAGCTCTGGCCTATTCCCTTCCTTTTCTTTCTAAAAAACATTTTATCCCTATCAAATCCGGCCGGGTTGATAAAAAGGGAAACCTGGCAATTATTGCTGCAGGCACAGGCCTTGGCGAAGCGTTGTTAATCAGAAAGGAGGGCTCTAATTTTCCAGTAGCCACGGAGGGTGGACACGCGGATTTTGCCCCCTGGAATGAACTTACCTATAGGCTTCACGCCCATCTTTCCCAAAAATTTGGCCATGTGAGCTGGGAAAGAGTAGCTTCAGGCCCAGGTATTGAAAACATTTATGAATTTCTCTGTAAAGAAGAAGGTCTTAGCCCGGGTCTTTCTTCGGCCAAAGAAATCGGCCAGGCCGGCCTTACAGGGAAAGACCCCCTGGCAGAAAAGGCCCTTGAACTATTTTTTTACGCCTACGGTGCTGAGGCTGGCAATCTGGCTCTTAAAAGCCTTGCTACTGGAGGGGTTTTTATAGGCGGAGGGATTGCTCCCAAGCTTTTATCCTTTTTTGAAAGAGGAATTTTTGAGGAAGCTTTTTTAGCCAAAGGAAGGCATAAAACATTTCTTGAAAATATTCCCATCTGGCTGGTTAACCATCCTTACTCTGTGCTTCAAGGCGCGGCCCTATGGGCAAAACACCAATTAATAAAAGCACAAGGAAGAGGTAATGAATTTTTTAGCTAGTACACTTTTATGGCTGGCCTATCTCCTTTTAGCCGCTCACTTTTGGCGCCATGCCCAGATAGAATTGGCCTTAATCCTCACTTTGTTGCCCTTTTCATTAATAATAAAAAAATGGCCAGTCCGCTTGATTTTAAGCCTGGGGCTTCTAATTGGAGTAGCACTTTGGGTTAAGACATTTTATTACCTAAAAATATTTTACGCGGTACATAATCTACCTTTTTTAAAAACTGGTTTTATTTTGGGTGGAGTGATTGCTTTAACTTTATTAGCCTCGTTGTTTAACATATACCAAGCTCTCAAGCACAGATCTTCTCAAACCTAGATGCCTCAAGAACAACAAACCTTTAAGAAAATAGCCTCAGGTGCACGAGCCGTAACCATAGCCGTGTTACTAAGCCGCCTCCTTGGTTTAGTGCGTGAACAAGTTTTGGCGGGTTTTTTTGGCGCCGGGCTCCAGATGGATGCCTACGTGGTGGCCTACCGTATTCCCAACCTATTAAGAGACCTTCTGGCTGAAGGGGCTCTTGCCACCGCCTTTGTTACTGTCTTTACCCAGCACAAAGAAAAATATGGCCTTGAAAAAACCTGGCGCCTGGCAGGAAAGGCTCTGGGAACGGTCCTTATCCTGGTTGTTTTCTTAGTAATTCTGGGAGAGATCTTTACACCTTATCTTGTGGCCTTACTGGCTCCCGGTTTTAAGGCCAATCCTTACAAATTTGAGTTAGCCACTTTTCTTACCCGTATTATGTTCCCTTTCCTGGCCTTAATTAGTGTTTCCGCAGTAATTGCCGGCATGTTAAACGCCCTTGGCACTTTCTTTTTACCAGCGGCTTCCTCAGCTGTTTTTAACCTGGTTTCTATTTTAACGGGAATTAGTCTCTATTTTGTTTTCACCAACGCAGGAAATACCCCCATTGTCGCCATGGCTATCGGGGTGGTGATAGGGGGAGCGGCCCAGGTTGGTGTGCAAATACCTGCTCTCTGGCAAAAAGGTTTTCGTTTTAAACTTTCTTTTGCTCCTAAGGACCCTTATGTCAGACAAATATTTAAGCTTATGGCCCCAGCGGTAATAGGCCTTTCAGCGGTGCAGTTAAATATTTTTATCAACACTTACTTTGCCTCTTTATGTGAAGAAGGCTCGCTTTCCTGGCTTTCTTATGCTTTCAGGCTCATGTATGTACCTCTGGGGCTTTTTGGAGTAGCACTGGCCACCGCTATTCTTCCCGTAGTTTCAGCACAGGCTGCCCAAAAAGATTTAACACGCCTTCGTTCTACTTATTTTTCAGCGGTGCTTATGGCCCAATCTCTAGCCCTTCCTTCTGCCGTGGGCCTTATTATTCTGGCTCAACCAATTGTCAAAGTGATTTTTGAACGTGGAAAATTTGGCCCAGAAGACACCTTAGCCACCGCCACCGCCCTTTGTCTCTTCTCTCTTTCTCTTCCGGCTTATGCTCTCACCAAGGTCACAGCGCCTCTCTTTTACGCCCTGCATAGACCTAAAATTCCCATGCTTTCAAGCTTTCTTTCTGTGGGGGTAAACCTTTTTACCGTGGTAAGCCTAATTAAATCTCTTGGCTTTAAGGCGGTAGCTTTAGGCATGAGCCTTGGTATAGTGGCCCAGGCCCTATTCCAGCTATTTGTTCTTGTTAGAACCCTAAAGGGGATAAACTATTATGGAATAATAAATGGCTTAAGCCGTATTCTTATAGCTACCACCGGCCTGGGACTGCTCGCTTTTTACGGGGCAAAGCATATTGAAAACCTTTCTGGGCCAAATTTTGTTTTTGGCCTTTTGGGCTTGATCAGCCTCTGTGCTGCCTTTTATTTTAGCCTAATAAAGCTCCTTGGCCCTGAAGAAGGTCTTTATCTCTTTAAACTTCGCCCTAGGCGGTAACCGCGTTAAAACCCAGCTCAAAGGCCTTAAGGTTGGCTTCCAAAAACTGGGGCTTAACTGTGCTTTTAATAGCTTCAACCATATCTTCTTTACTGAAAGGTAAAATCCCGGTTCCTGTCAAGGCCCCAAGGGTTACCACGTTTAAAGCCCGGCTGGTACCAGCCTCTCTGGCAAGTTGTTCTCCTGGGAAGAGATAAACTTTATTAAAAAGCTCTTTCAGTTTTTCAAAAAGAGGTGGAAGCTCTGGGTATTTAGCAAAGCCATCTTTTACAATTTGAGGGACAACCGGGTCTGTGCTTGAAACAATTACCGTCCCTTTACGGGTGCGAGGGAGCGCTCTTAAAGTCTCTACTGGTTCAAGCCCTACCAGCACATCTGCCTCGCCTTTGGCAATAAGAGGACTTTTTATTCCCCCCATAACAATGTTTGTTTCAACTACACCACCACGCTGGGCCATACCATGAACTTCTGACATAGCTACTGGAATATCAGCCTTGAGGCAGGCTTCCCCTAAAATTTTAGAAAAAAGAAGTATCCCCTGCCCTCCTACTCCCACGGTTAAAATACGAAGTTTTTTCATGCGTGTCCTCCCGCAGTTACTTTTTCTTGGCCAAACGAGCCCGGTAAAGTACACACGGCGCCTTGGCTATAATCACCGAAAGCTCATTTTTTTCAAGAATAGGGCGCACTGCTTCTTTAGCCTTTTCTTTCTGATAAGGATTTATGGTAACCACATTTTTGACCCCTAAGGCCTTAACCACTTCAGCAATGTCTATTCTGGGCCGATCTTCAAGAACTTTAGGCCGCAGTTCCTGGGAAGGAACTGGCTGGTGGCCGGTCATAGCGGTGGTTTCGTTATCAAGTACCACCAAGGTAAAGTTATGTTTATTGAAAACCGCGCTGGCTAAAGGAGAAAGCCCGGCGTGGAAAAAGGTGGAATCACCTATAAAAGAGACTATGCGCTGGTCAGTAGCCACCGAAAAACCACAGGGAGATCCAACACTTGAACCCATGCAGATAAGATAATCAGCCATTTGAATAGGCGGTAAAATACCCAGGGTGTAACAGCCAATATCAGTGGGGAAGATAGTATTTTCAAGCTGGCCCAAGTCTTTTAAGACATCCTTGATCACGTTATAGGTCTCGCGATGAGGACAACCAGGGCAAAGCGTAGGGGGCCTTGGTGGAAGGTCTGGCACCCAGGAAACATCAGGGGTCTCAGGTTGAGGCAAATCTAGAGAAAATGCTCTGGCTATGGCCTCTTTAACCTGGCCCGGATCAAACTCAAAATAACGGGGAAGATGACCAGAATATTTACCAAGTATATCTACTTTAAACCCTTCTCTTTGAGCTACTACTCTGGCAGCCTCTTCAAGGTAAGGCTCAAGTTCTTCTACTACGAGGACCTTTTCTACCTGACTTAAAAATTCGGCTATAAGTTTAGTTGGCCAGGGATGGGTAAAACCAAGGGTCAATACCCTAATTTTTTCATCAATGTTTAATTCCTGAAAGGCATCGTAAACATAATTAGCCGCCACACTGCTGGTGATGATACCTAAAGTGCCGTTTCCGTAAACAAAGTTCCAGGAAGCACTTTCAGCCAAAGTTTCGGCTTCTTTCATCTTTTCAAGGAGTACTTTGTGTCTTTCCCTGGCTACAGCTGGGATAGGCACCCAGCGGCGGATATCTTTTTCAAATTTTCCTTTAACTGGTTTATCATAGGAGGGCATTTCTCCTACTTTTACAACTCCTCTGGCATGAGACACTCTAGTAGTCGTACGCAAAAGCACTGGAAGCTCAAGCTTTTCAGAAAGTTCAAAAGCAAAACGGGTCATCTGGTAAGCTTCTTCAGGGGTAGCAGGCTCAAGTAATGGGAGACCTGAGAGCCTGGCATAGTAGCGGCTATCCTGTTCGTTCTGGCTAGAGTGGCAGGAAGGATCATCTGCCACCACAATTACCATGCCACCTTGTACTCCAATGTAGGCAAGAGTCATCAGGGCATCAGCGGCTACATTTAAACCGACGTGCTTCATACAGGTGAGACTTCTTAAGCCAGAGGCCGCAGCGGCAGCGGCTACCTCGGTAGCTACCTTTTCATTGGTAGAGAATTCAAAATAAAGCCCGGGTAATTCATGCTGTATCTGAAACAGGTTATTGCCAATCTCAGAGGAAGGGGTCCCTGGATAGGCGGCGCCTATCTTTAGGCCTGCCTCTAAGGCTCCTCTAACAATAGCTTCGTTTCCTAATAAAAGGAGTTTTTGGCCTGGTTTGGCTTCTACCAGTGGATGCATAATTAAACCTCCCGCCAATAGTTAGAAAGGTATTACCTGGCGGGAGGCTAAATGGCAAGAGCAATTTTAAATAAGTTGAGCTTTACGCCAGCCCTCTTCTTTAAGACGAGCCATTCTAGCGTTAGCCCAATCCCTCAACTCTTTGAAATAACGATGAGGATCTTCCTTAAGAATAGCCACGATAGCTTCTTTTTCGTTTTTTATGTCTTCTAATTCGCCTGGGTAAAGCTCCTTCCAGGTGGCGTAGCCCTCATCAAAAAGAAAAGCGGGAGTTACTTTTTCTGCGGGAATACCAAGTTTGGCTACAGCCATAAAACGGGCAAGTTCCATATCATACTCAATAATCCAGCCGTTATCCCAAATCATGGTGGATTCATTAAGTTCTATTTCAGAAGAACAGCGCGGGCAGTAGAGGCTAAAAATAACTTCTTGTGGCATAATATTGTCTCTCAGGTTAAAACTTGCCTCTTTTTGCCCGCATTCACAGCGTATTTTGACTTCCATACACATAAAAAACACCTCTATTCTTCTTTTTTCATGGTGCCCTGCTCTCCACATTTAGGGCACTTACGGGGCTTACAACGGCCTTCTTTAGTGGCACCGCACTTTTCACAACGAAAAACTGCCATAGTTACACCTCCTTTCTTTTACAGTCTGCACAAACTCCGCGGAAAATTATTTCACATTCTTTTATTTCAAATTGTTTTTGGTGTTCCCCAGGAAGTGTTATTTGAAAATCTTCAAAAATATCATAGACCCTATGACACCTTTCACAAATAAAATGGTGGTGAGGGGAAGGGTTAGGGTCAAAACGCTTTTTCCCAGGTTCAATACTCAACTCCCGTATGAGGCCCTTCTCTTTTAAGGCCTCTAAAGTGTTATAAACGGTAGCAAAAGACATACTGGGAAATTTACCTTCCACATGGCGATAAATATCTTCCGCTGAAGGATGAGAAGTATTTCCTTCTAAATACTCCAAAATAGCAAGCCTTTGAGGAGTCATCTTAAGCCCTAGCTTACGATAATGTTCAATTTTTTCTCTGGTCACAGTTATCACCTCATAAATTTTTTTTGTTTAGATTGGCTCTAAGATAATAAAAAATTTTCATTTTGCAAGTTTTGAAAGGGACAGGCAAAACATCTTTAGCGCTGCTTAAAACTAACCGATAAAAGGGACAGGCAAACTTTTAAAAGGAGGTTTCGTTATGCCACGCATACCTAGATTTTTTATGAACGACCCAAAAGCGGCTTATCACGTCATCTCCCGCACGGCCCTTCCAGGCCACCACGTCCTTGGCCAGGAAGAAAAAGACTATCTCCTTAACCTCATCTGCTGGCTCTCTCAGGTCTATTTCGTGGAAGT
>NZ_LSFI01000018.1 GCF_001642325.1 Thermodesulfatator autotrophicus
CCTGCGGACACAGTTGACGAAACACTATGGCGTACGTCTTAAAGGCCAAAACAAATACCAAAATAAATGCCCCTAAAAGTATCCCAAAAACCTTTCTCATAACCCAACCCCCCCTTAAAGTTTTTACATCATTAATAAGCAAAAAAGATGCCAAATTTAAAAATCAAGAAAATCAAGGCTTTCCCGAAATCGCACTGTCAGGAAAAGAAAAATTTTTCTCTCTCAAAGCTTATTCGCCGGTAAATATGGGAAAAAATTTTCCATTACAGGGCTTTTAGTGGAAAAATTTTTCTCCCGGCGGGTTTGGCCCGTCCTACCGATTGTCACTACCGATTGAAAAGGCTCATAGTTTTGGCAAGGTCGTGTTCCAGTAGATAATCAAGGGCTTCGCAGGCGGTTTCAAGCACTTTCCTAACAAGAGGTTTTTCCTCTTCAGAAAAAGGAGAAAGGACATAGTCTCTTACCGCTATCCCCTGAGGTGGGCGGCCTATCCCCAGTTTAAGTCTGGGAAAATCTTTAGTGCCAAGGGCCTCTATGATTGACTTTACTCCCCTATGCCCCCCTGCCCCACCCTTGGGTGCAAACTTAATCCGACCTAAAGGTAAGTCTAAATCATCGTGAATGACCAGAATACGTTCAGGTGGAATTCTAAGTTTACGGCTTAAGGGGGCCACGGCCTCTCCTGAAAGATTCATAAAAGTCTGAGGCATCAAAAGAAAGGCGTCTTTATAAGCTGAAACTAATGACTGATAAGGCCCTTTAGAAAATTTAAGGCCTTTAAGGCGGGCAAATTCTTCTAAAACAAGAAAACCGAAGTTATGCCTGGTGAAGCGATATTGGGGCCCCGGATTGCCGAGGCCCACCCAGAGCCAGGAATATCTGCTCACGGCTATTCGCTGGATTCGGTCTCTGTCTCAGCAGCTTCTTCCTCAGGAGCGGCTTCAGCCTCTTTTTCTTCCTCAGGGGCGAGCACTGTTACCACCGGCTCATCAGGACTGTCCAGATAACGCACACCTTCGGGTGGAGTAAGATCTTTTACGTGAATAACGTCACCCAGGTCAAGCTCAGAAACATCTACTTCTATCTTGTCAGGAATAAGGCCAGGTAAGCAGGCAACCGTCATGGTCTGAAGCAACTGCTGTAAGTGACCTCCAGCTTCAACCCCTTTGGCCTTACCAACCAGCTCAATAGGTACTTCCACTTCAACTTCACGTTCCATGGAAATTTCATAAAAATCTACATGAAGAATTTCGTCTGTAACGGGATGATATTGAAGTTCCTTGACCAGGGCTATTTTCTTTATGGTGGAGCCGTTGTTTTCAAGAGTAAGGTTAAAGATAAGCTGTTCGTCCCGATAGCGGTAAAGGTATCTTTTTAACTCGTTAAGTTTCACCGCCAGAGGAACGGGCTCTGTCTCAGGACCATAAATAATCCCTGGCACCAGCCCTTGAGCACGCAGTTTGCGGGCTATTTCTTTGCCAGTTTTAGGTCTTACCATGGCAGTTAGTTCAATAGTTTTCATGTTACTTTCCTCCTAGCTTTTTCAAAAATTTTACACAAAAAGTGAGCTTACGGAATCATCGTGGTGTATTCTCCTTATGGCTTCGCCTAAAAGCTCTGCCACTGAAAGGACTTTTATTTTTTTAAGTTTTTTGGCCTCTTCCCTGAGAGGAATGGTATCTGTCACCACCACTGACTTCATAGGTGACTTCTTAATTCTTTCAAGAGCAGGGCCAGAAAGGACCGGATGAGTAGCCATACCGTGAACCTCTTTGGCTCCTCGTTCAGTAAGGGCCTCAGCCGCTTTACACATAGTCCCGGCGGTATCGATCATGTCATCAAGGATAATGGCGATTTTTCCTTTAACATCGCCTACCACGTTCATAACTTCGCTTTCATTGGGGCGTAAACGACGCTTGTCAATAATAGCCAGGCCAGCCTCAAGGCGTTTGGCATAGGCACGGGCCCTTTCCACCCCACCAGCGTCAGGAGAAACAATAACCAAATCCTTCCCCCTGAATTCCTCTTTTATGTAGCGGATAAGCACAGGGGCTGCGTAAAGATGGTCAACCGGTATATCAAAAAAGCCCTGAATCTGGCCAGCGTGAAGGTCAATGGTTAAAACACGGCGTGCCCCGGCTACGGTGATAAGATTGGCCACTAATTTTGCGGTAATAGGGGTTCTGGGGATAACCTTGCGGTCCTGCCGGGCATAGCCGTAATAAGGAATAACCGCGGTTATTCTTCGGGCAGAAGCCCGCCTTAAGGCATCAACCATTATAAGCAGTTCCATAAGATTGTCATTTACCGGGGGACAGGTTGGCTGAATAACAAAGGCATCAGAACCGCGGACGTTTTCTTTAATCTCAACGTAGATTTCACCGTCGCTAAAAGTTTTAACCACTGCTTGCCCTAAAGGAATACTCAAATAGGCCGAAATCTTTTTAGCCAGATCCGGATTGGCATTTCCTGTAAAAATTTTTAAGTGATTAAGAAACATATCTTTATCCCTCCTTATAAGAGGTCTTTTCGTAATAATTAGTAGCTACCTCTACTTTTTTTAAGGTATCATCTGAAAAAGCCCCAGCCGCTTCCACCGCTTGAGCTTCCTCTTTAAAAACACCAAAAAGAGCCCCTCCGCTCCCGCTTAAAAGAGCGGCTTCGGCTCCCAGGTCTAAAAGCCTTTCTTTTAATTTTTTAAGCTCAGGATAATGCTTAAAAACTAGCTTTTCAAAATCATTAACCAGCCCCTGCTCCCATAAAGGGCGGCTCGCGTCATAATTAGGAGGAAGTTGCGGAATTGTCAACCTTAAATTTTCATAAGCCCATTTGGTAGAAACTTTTATCTCAGGAATCAAAATAACATACCAGGCGGGAAAAGTCGGCCAGGGAGAAAGCTTTTCCCCAATACCGCGGGCAAGAGCGGTACTAAAAGACGAAACAAAAAAGGGCACATCAGCCCCTAGTTTTTTGGCTAAAACAAGAAGCTCTCGCTCACTTAAGGCCTTAAACTTTTCGTTAAGCCACCTTAAAACCACCGCGGCGTCACTACTTCCTCCTCCAAGCCCGGTGCCAGGCGGGACATTTTTTTGCAGTTCAATATGCAGCCCGAAAGAAAGGCCTGTTTTTTGGACAAAAAGTTGGATGGCTTTTAGGCAAAGATTTTCCGGCCCTGAGGGTACACTTTCTCCTTTTACCTCAAGAGAAAGGCCCTTTTCTTTAAAGGAAAGAGTTAGCCTGTCCCCAAAAGTTATTTTTTGAAAAATCGTATAAAGTTCGTGATAGCCGTCTTCACGACGGTCAATGATTTTTAAGACTAAATTTATCTTGGCTGGAGCGAAAAGAGAAAATTTACTGGCCACTTACCCTCAAGAAAATCATACGTAATTCATAAAGGATACTATCAAGAAGTTTTTCTTCTTCTCTGGTAAGGTTGCCGCGGGTCTTTTCCTTCAACATGTCCAGAATATCTATTGTTTGCTTGGCAAGAGGAAGATTTTTCTTCTTTTCCTGGGTATGAGGATCAGGAAGCTCTCCTAAATGCACTAAAGCTGAAGTATTTAAAGAGAGAACGAACATACTAAAGTTGACTGGGGGCAGCTCCTCGCGCCTTTCTTTCTCTTCCATACGAACTCCTTTAGCGCTTATTTTCTGTTTTTTTATAAAAATAATGGCAGGCCGCTGGCCTGCCCGAATATTTTACTTAATTACCAACACAGGAACACTTGAAATCCCCAAAAGTTTAGAGGTAACACTTCCCATAATCAATTCAGAAAGCTTGGACTTACCCTGATAGCCTACAACCAGAAGGTCCACCCCTTGTTCAGCCGCATAATTAGCCATACTCTCAGCAATATCTCCCTGAAGGATAACCCCGGTATAGGGCACGTCTTCTTTTTTGGCCTCTTCAGCCCCGCGGGCCAGGATGGCTTCGCCTTCTTTGCGAAGCTCTGCCTCAATTTCCACTAACATTCCACCAAAATCTGCAAACTCAGCAGGCACCGGCAAGACATGAAGGGCAACTACTTCAGCCCCTAGTTTTTTGGCTAAAGCAAGTGTCTCTTTAAGGGCTTTAAAACTTTTTTCTGAACCATCAAGACCGACTGCTATTTTTTTTATTTCTACGCTCATAATTTCCTCCTAAGACTAATTTCTAGCACATTCTTTAGGACTTCCTTTAATTTTCTCCAGGGCATGATTTAATACCGGAAGAATCACCCCAAGAGACTCTTCCACCGCTTTAGGACTTCCTGGCAAATTGATAATAAGGCTTTGCCTTCTTATGCCGGCTATTCCTCTGGTTAACATGGCATAAGGTGTATGCTTCATGCCTTCCATCCTTATGGCCTCGGCTATTCCAGGAACTTCTTTCTCTATAGCCGCCTTAGTAGCTTCAGGAGTAACATCACGGGGTGAAAGCCCCGTGCCCCCCGTAGTAACAATAAGATCAATTCCCTTTCTGTCCACCCAGTCCACCAGAACCACAAGAATTTCTTCGTAATCATCAGGCAAAATACGATAGGCCACTACATCAAAACCTTCTTTTTGCAAAGCTTCTTTAATCAAAGGGCCAGCGGTATCTTCTCTCTCACCAAGGGCCCCTTTATCAGAAAGAGTTAGCACTCCCGCGGTGAAAACCATTAGCCCTCCTCCTCTTTAGCCGCGGCTATTATCTTTTCAGCAATTTGAGGCGGCACTTCTTCATAGTGAGAAAATTTCATGCGAAAAGTCCCTCGTCCACCAGTAATAGCGTTTAAGTCAAGGGCATAGCGCTGGACTTCTGCCAGCGGCACCTGGGCTTTAATAACCTGTTTACCGCCTTTGGGCTCCATACCAAGGACACGCCCCCTGCGAGCGTTAATATCGCCAATTACATCTCCCATAACGTCATCTGGCACTTCTATTTCAAGCTCCATAATGGGCTCAAGCAAAATAGGCTGGCATTCTTGAATCCCTTTTTTGAAACACTGAGAAGCCGCTATCATAAAAGCCATATCCGAAGAATCTACTTCATGGCTCTTACCGTCGTAGAACTGGACTTTTACGTCCACTACCGGGTAGCCTGCCAGTGGCCCTTTTTCCAGGGCCTGGCGCACACCTTTTTCTACGGCTGGCACAAAATTGCGCGGCACGTTCATACCTACCAGGGTTTCCACAAATTCAAAGCCCTGACCCCGCGGCAATGGATAGATGTGGAAATGTACTTCGGCAAACTGGCCCCTGCCACCGGTTTGCTTTTTATGGCGATAGATGACCCCCTCTTTGGGTTTTTTGATGGTCTCACGATAAGGAATTTTGGGGAGAGAAAGCTTTACGTTTACTCCGTATTTGCGGGCTAGCTTTTCAATAGTGGCTTCAATGTGAATCTGCCCAAGGCCAGAAAGAAGTATCTCACGACTTTCTTCATCCCGGCTGATAACCAGACTCGGGTCTTCTTCTTGAAGTTTAACCAGCGCCGCTCCAATCTTTTCTTCATCACTTCGGCTCTCAGGATGCAAAGCATAGGTCAAAACTGCGTGTGGGAGAGTGGGCATGGGATAAATAATGGGGGCTTCAGGGTCACAAAGGGTATCTCCTGTTCTGGTTTCAGCAAGCTTAGGGATTACACAAATCATCCCGGGAATGGCCTTTTCGCAGGAAGCCATTTCTTTGCCTTCAGGGATAGCCAGATTGGCGTACTTTTCTTTTATATTACGCACAGGATTCAGAAGAACCCCTTCAGACTCAAGCGTGCCAGAAACAACCCTGGCAAAGGAGAGCCTTCCCGCATAAGGGTCCATAAAGGTCTTGAACACAATAAGAGATACCGGTACTTCTGGGTGCGGCTCACGGCGGTCTGGCTCACCTTCAGGGTTTTTCCCCTCCCTAGGGCCTCTTTCTAAAGGAGAGGGTAAAAATTCTACAATTAAGTCAAGAAGAGGCTGGATACCTATTAATCTTTCCACCGAGCCACAGGAAACCGGCACAAAACGGCCCTCAAGAATCCCGCGTTTTAAGCCTCTTACTATTTCTTCTGCGGTTAATTCCCCTTCTTCTAGAAACTTCTCCAGTAAATCGTCGTCACTCTCAGCCGCATATTCAATTAAATTGGCCCGCAGCTCTTCTATTTTTTCTTCCAGTTCAGAAGGCATATCCACAATTTTGAGTTTGCCCTCTGAAAATTCATAAGCCTTCATGGTAAGGAGATCTACTACTCCTCGCAGGCCATCTTCACGGCCAATAGGATAGGCCACAGGTACCGCCCTTATGCCCAGGCGCTCTTCTAAAGTGGCACAGGCCTTATCAAAATCAGTATGCTCCCGATCAAGCTTATTTATAAAGGCCGCACACGGCAAACCAAATTCCTTTACAAAGGCAAAGACCTTTTCCGTCTGCACTTTGACCGGGGCAGTAGCGTCTATCACTAAAAGGGCATTATCTGCTGCCCAGGCAGCCAATTTGGCTTCAGCGTTAAAATTGTCATCGCCTGGAGGATCCAGAAAAAAGACTTCGTGCTTTTTCCAGGAAAAATGATGACAGGCGGTAGAAATAGTAATCTTTCGCTTTTGTTCTTCTGGTTCAAAATCAAGGATTGAACTCCCTTCATCTACTTTACCGAGTTTCTTAGTCTTCCCTGAAATAAATAACATAGCTTCAGCCAGAGAAGTCTTTCCAGCTCCGCTCTGGGAGAGCAAAACAAGGTTTCTAATTTTGGCAATTTCCATAGGCCCTCCTTATCTGGTGAGAAGTAGTTTCTATTGAGGCTAGCGTAAATTGAAGGAAAGTGTCAAGAAACTTGAACAATAGGGACAGGCAAACTTTTAATAAAAATTCGACGAACTTTTGCAAAATCTTAGAACATTAGATTTTGCTAGATTTGGCTTCGCTTTACTCGCAAAAGATAGGGATTTTAGGTTAGCATTAAAAAGCTTTGATGTTTAAGGGTCTGGTAGTATAAAATTATGGCATTAGTTCAGAGATAGGGCCTTGTAAAAGCCACTTCCACAAAGGATAAACCAAAATTTGTAATCCTTTATAAGTAGTTTTACCTTCATCTTCCCAGGAAAGGATCCATAAATCTTTAACACCGAGCTCGCGAGAAGCTTTTATCAGGGCCGAGAACTCTCTTTTGCGGGTGATTTCGTCGGAAAGATCATAAGAGACCTGGATCAGCTGATAAGAGTCAAGGCCCTCTTTCATCACAAAATCAACTTCTCGCCCGTCTTTGGCCTGAAAGTAAAAGAATTCCTTCCCACGACGTAAAAGTTCTATAGCCACCAGATTTTCCATAAGAATTCTGTAATCAGCGGCCAGACGGGACTTAAAGGTGGCCACTACCCCTGTATCATAGGCATAGACTTTTCGTGGGCTTTTGAAACGTTCTTTAAGTTTTGGACTAAACCTCTCCACCACAAAAATCACAAAGGCCTCTTCCAGGTATTTTACGTAATTTTCCACCGTATGAACGCTTCTAAAAGAAAGAATATTTTTGAGTTTGGTGTAGGAAAAACGGCCAGAGGCGTTGCTCAAAAGATAAAGGGCAAGATCGGAAAGTTTTTTGGCAAAGCGGAGGTTGTAACGCCGCACAATATCCTTGAAAAGCACGCTATCCACCAGGGTCCGAAGATAACCTCTGGGATCAACCTTCCCTAAAACCACCTCTGGATATCCACCAATCTCTAGATAGTTGTGAAGATAGTTTAGAAGAGTTCCCAGAGTTTCGCGAGAATGCATGGAGAGATCAAAATTAAAATTGCGGGCCGTAAGAAATTCGCGAAAAGAGAAAGGATAGAGGCTAAAGGATTGATAGCGGCCGGTGAGATGGGTGGCCAGCTCCCGGCTAAGAAGCCTGGAATTTGAACCAGTAATCACTACTTTAAAGCCCCGACGCTGAAGGCGGCTGACCCAGAGCTCCCAGGCCTCAAGATTCTGGATTTCGTCAAGTAAAAGATAGGGCGCTTCTCCGTAAACTTCTTTTAAAGCCTTAAGAATCTCATCGTAATCCCTGATGGCAAGCAATCTCTCATCATCAAAGTTTAAATAGGCAAAGTTAAAATCTTTGAGCATCTGAAGGGCAAAAACGGACTTACCAGCTCTTCTGGGGCCCACTATCACTTTGATTAGGTCATTTTTTAAAGAATTCCGAGCAGAAGTAAGGCTTTCTCGTGGGATATAATCCCGGGTTAACAGAATATCTCGCTCTTCTTTCTGGGATATTATGATCTGTTTGACATTCATACTGCACAAAATTCTGGAATTTTGTGCAGTATAAGTTAAAAAGTGAACAAAAACAAGTTCTAACTCCCTGAGAAACATAAAGGCGGACTTACCTTCCTGCTCGCTTCGCCGCCTTCTTCTATCTTCCTAAAGTCCTCAAGGGGGGTCTTATCTCTAAATTAATTTTTGAAAATTAACTTCTCACACGGGTTAAAACTTCATTTACCCAGGCGGGAACAATTTTTGAGGCTGGTCCGTAATGATGTTCGTGGAAATAATCAGCCATAGCTGAAGGTTCTAAGTTTAGCTCCACACACCAGGCTCCAGCTTCCCTGGCAATTACCACAAAGCCTGCCGCCGGATAAACAGTACCTGAAGTTCCAATGGCCACGAAAAGGTCACATTCCTTCAAAGCCCTGTAAATCTTATCCAGATAAAAAGGCGTTTCACCAAACCAGACCACATGAGGACGAAGGGTCCCCTCCCGACCACATTTAGGGCACCTTGTTTCCGGAAAAATTTCTCCTTCTTCTTTAAAGATAGCTTCACAGGCCTCACAACGAACTTTTAGCAACTCTCCGTGCATGTGAAGCACTTTGCGACTACCAGCTCTTTCGTGCAAATCATCAACATTCTGGGTTACCAGAAGAACTTCTCCGGGAAACTCGCGCTCAAGGCGGGCCAGGGCATAGTGAGCAGGATTGGGCATGACCTTTAGCAGGTCCTCACGCCTCTGGTTATAAAATTCGTGCACAAACCGCGGATTCTGGCGAAAACCCTGAGGAGTAGCTACTTCTTCAAGGTTATATTTTTCCCAGAGGCCACCTTTATCGCGAAAAGTTTGAATACCTGACTCAGCGGAAATACCTGCTCCGGTGAGAATAAAAATTTTGGAAATTCGTTTGATATCCATCAGTTTTAAAATAGCTAAAATTTGGAGTCAGGCAAAATTTTTTCTCTTTTTATAGTAACCAGATAAATGGTCAAAAAGACTCTAGCGTTACAAACCAGAGCCAGAATCCAAAAAAGTTCTTTCCAGAGCCCTAAAATCACCATTATCATAATGAAAAATACTCGCTCATCTCTTTTCCCGGGGATTTTTCGCAAAAGGGGTATATCTTCATAAATATCCCTTTGAAAGGCCCCTTTGTATCTTTCAGCCGTATAGCTCACCATAAAACTTCCGAAGATAGCAGCTAGAGCCATGGCCTGGTCTATAAGATTTTCAGGCTGCCAAAGAAGAAAAAGCCCGGCTAAGAAAGAAAAATCAACCAGGCGATCAAGCACCGAATCAAGCCACCCCCCAAAGGGACTTTCTCTTAGGCTTGCTCGTGCTATTTCCCCATCTATGCCATCAAGAGCCGAGCTTAACTGGTACAAAATAGCCCCTAAAACCGGATTAAAAAAAAGCAAAAAACTGGCCAGTATTCCCAGGAAAGTGGTCAAAACCGTGGCTTTATTGGGGGTCAAATAGTTTATGACTTTACTGCTAACCCAGGTAGATAGACGGCGGTTGATAGTCCGTGAAATAAACCCGTCTCCTTTACCTTTAACTGCCATTTTTACCAGAAGCCTGGTGGCCCTTGCCAGGTCCTCAGGAGTATCTATATCCATCCAGAAATAGCCTGACACAAAACTACAGGGGATTTTGGCCCGCGAGAGACACTCTGAGAGCGAAAGTTCTTCTTTATCAGCCAGAAGTTTCTCTACATCTTCAAAAACGCAAGGCTCAAGCACGAAAAAGCCCGTATCAAAGCCCGTATATTCTTCAAGGTCTTTGGCCAAACGAACAATACGTCCTTCTTGGCAAATGGCCTTGGTGGCCTCCTGGTGGTCAATATATAAGCCCTTTTCGTCAAGAATAGCCCCCTTTTAGTCAAAGCCCTAGCCACAAATGCAGGCTCATAAACATGGTCTCCCATGGTCAACACAAAAGGCCCGAAAACATAATCTTTGGCCAGGGAAAAAGAATAACCATTCCCTCTTTCAGGAAAGGGATTTTCCACTAACACTATCTTGAATTGAGGATTTTCTTTTACAAAATTCTGGTAAAATGTCCGGTGAGAAGGATTTATTACCAGGACAAATTTTTTAATACCGTGCTTTTGAAGGAGAAAGAGATGGCGATAAAGGAGTTCCCGGCCAGCCACTTTAAGAAGCGGTTTAGGATAATTCTCAGTATAAGGGCGCAGGCGTGTTCCCAAACCTGCCGCAAGAATCACCGCTTCCATAAGTAACCTCCTCGCCATGGTTGACGAATTAAATATAAGCACTCTTACCGCTGGACCAATAATTTCTCTACATCCTTTAGTAAAGGCTGACTTTAACTTCTGGGCTTTTTCAGCGATAAATGACGAGCTACTTTCTTGTTTTTCCCGGGCAAGAATCGTTATCTGGCCTCAGGTTTTTCCCTCTCAGTTTTATTTTTACGCCTGCCAAATGGGCTTACACTCTTTCCCAAATTACGAAGCACGGTTTAAGTTCCCAGGCAAAAGTGGACAGATGCTCCTTTTTAAATCCCTTGGTTTACCCTATCCTGAAACCATTTTTTTCCCAAAACTAGCCGCCCTTGGAGAACATCCAGATGCTATTAGCGTTAACTTCCCTCCTTTTCCTTTTGTACTCAAGACCGATGACGAACACGAAGGCCAGGGTGTTTTCCTTGTTAAAGACGAAAAGACCTGGCAAACGGCTCTAAGCCATATAAAGAAAAGAGAAAGAGAAGGCCATTTTGGTTTTTTAATACAGGAGTTTTTACAAGCCCCTTACGACTTACGCGTGGTGGTAATAGGTAAGGAATTTTTGCCATTCTGGCGAGCCCTGGGGCCTGATTTTAAAACCAACCTTGCCCAGGGAGGAAAACCTATTTCCTGTCCAGAAAAGCCCCTTGAAACCCAGGCCCTTTCTCTTACCCACGAACTTTGCCAAAAAACGGGCATTAACCTTGCCGCCATTGATTTTTTAATTCACTCCCAAAAAGGGACTGTTTTAAATGAAATAAATTATGTTTTTGGAAGGCGCCTATTAGGAAACTCTTTCAACGAATTGTTTTTTAAAGCTGTAAAGGACTTTCTCCGCTCCCTTGAAAAATAATTTAACTGAAAAATACCAAAATGAGACCTCTGCAAAATATTTTAATTGCGCGTTTCATTTATTCTTGGGACTGCTTCGCTTGTCCCGAGCGAAGCGGGGATCTCCTCTCTGTGACAAATGAGCTGTCATTGCAAGCGAAGCAATCTGATAATCCCTGAGACTGCTTCGTCGCGCTTGCGCGCTCCTCGCAGTGACAATGTGGAAAAGGTTCCTCGCAGTGACAGGCAAAGATGTCATTGCGAGCCACGTTCCCCTCCTCGTCATTGCAAGCGAAGCGAAGCAATCCCTGTCGCAAGGGGCCAGTCGCCGTGAGGACCTCAATCTAATGTTTTAGAATTTGGCAAAGGCTCCAAAATCATAAAATTCTGGGAAGCCATATTTCCACTTTTGTCCCTTCCCCTTCTACACTGCTAATCTTTACTTTCCCGCTGGCTTCCTCTACCCATTCTTTAACCATTGCTAAGCCCAAACCTGCTCCTTTTCTCTTGGTGCTAAAATGAGGCTCAAATAATTTATGAAGTAATTCTTTTTTTATTCCCCTTCCGTTATCTTCCACAGAAATAACAACGCAGTCATCTTCTTCGGAACAGGAAAGGATTATCTCTCCTGGCCCAGAAATAGCCTGCATGGCATTAAAAACCAGGTTCAAGATAATTTGTTCTAACCTCCCTTTATTGAAAAAAATATTACCAGCATAAGGGTTTAAAATAATTTTTAAGTTTATTTCTGGTGGTACCAGGGCTTTAAGAAGAGGTCTCATTTCCTGAAAAATCTGATTAACATTAATGAAGGCGGTATCAGAGCTATTAGCATTAGAAGATATACTAGAAATTTTTTGGGCAATTTGAGCTACATTATCAAGAATAGTTTTTACTTTTTGGCATTTTCTCCGCAGATTAGGATTATCCTTGACATACATAGTTAACAGCTCAAGCTCTCCCAGAGCAGCTGTAAGCATATTTTTAATATCATGGCTTAACCCCACCGCTAATTGCCCCATGGTCTCAAAATAAAGGTTCAGGTCTTCTGTGGTAAGAGATGAGCCTTTAGGGCTTTCTATAGCCAGGTGCCAGAGGGCCACCACTTCATTATTTCTTATCACTGGACTCACAATTACCATAAATTCTTTTTGAAGAGCTTCAGTTTGCATAATGGCCCAGCTGGTCTTTTTAGTGGTAAGGGCCTTTAGAGCCGGACAATTTTTAGGAGGCTCTTCACTTTGGTGGATTATTTTATAACAGGGCAGTTTCTCATATTCAGGGAATATCTTTTGTAAGGAATTATTTCCCCATAAAATCTCAAGGTCTGGAGAAAGAAGAAAAAACAATTCTGGGATATCAGCTAAAAACTGCAGGGCTTTTGCACTGTCCATATAACCACTTTTCGGTCTTAAGAAAAGCAAGCTTTAACTTAAATCTCTGCAGGATTTTCAATGTTGCGCAGGGAGACTTCTTGCAAAGGAAGAATCTTTTTTACCAGGCCGGTTAAGACGGTTTTAGGCCCAACTTCTACAAATTCTCGCCCGCCTGCTGCGAAAATATTTTCTATTTCCTCCACCCAGCGAACCGGACTTTCTATTTGTTCACCCATTAACTCTTTAATTTTTTTTGGATCATCTTCCCTTTTAGCTGAAACATTGGAGAAAAATATTCTTTGAGGTGGGTTAAAAGGGATCTCTCGTAAAAAGGCTTTGAAGTCACGCGCCGCTTGAGCCATAAGAGGGCTATGATATGCCCCACTTACCTTTAGTTTAACTACCCGCGCCCCGGCCTCTTTAGCCAGAAAAGCGGCATAAGAGGCCGCTTCTTTCTCGCCGGTAATCACAATCTGGACCGGAGTATTATGGTTGGCCAAAGTGACCGTCCCTTTTGTTTGTGCCTTTAAGAGAAGCTCTTCAAGTTTTTCGCGAGAAAGCCCAATCACCGCATACATCTCACCAGGATTTCTTTCAGCCTCCCGTTCCATTAATTCACCGCGTTTCAAAACCAGACGAAAGACATCCTCCAAAGAAACGATCCCTGCGGCGTAAAGAGCGCTATATTCACCAAGGCTATGGCCACAAACTATGTCCGGAAAAAAATTTTTCTCCTGTAAGGCCTCATAAATAGCCAGGTTAACCGCAGTGAGCGCAGGCTGGAGGTTTAGGGTGCGCGTAAGCTCTTCCAGCGGGCCTTCAAAGCATAGCTTTCTGATAGGAAGCCCGGTTATTTTTTCAGCTATTTCAAAGACCCGCTTGGCTTCAGCAGAGCTTTCATAAGCAGCTTTTCCCATACCTACATACTGAGAACCCTGGCCTGGAAACATAAAAACCCGCATAATTACTCCTCTTCTTCAAAATCAAAAGGTTCTTCTTCAATTAGAAGCTCTTCTCCAGCCGTAACCTCTTCGTATTCATCAGCTGTAAGAAGCTCTTCAAGTTCATCAGGGTCTGATAGTTTTACTTTAAGAATCCAGCCTTCTTCATAAGGGTCCTCATTAATCAAATCAGGTGAATCAAGAAGATCCTCGTTAATCTCCACTACATCTCCACTTACAGGGGCCACCAGGTCAAATACTCCCTGAGCCGACTCAATGCTACCAAAAACCTCATCTTTAATTAATTCGTCGCCTTCGTCAGGGAGCTCAAGGTCAATTATTTCGCCAAGCTTGAGCTGGCCAAAATCTGTCAAACCAATAAGAACTGAACCTCGCCCCTTCTTTTTTACCCAAAGATGATTTTCTGAATAAAGCCTGTCCTGAGGGATTTCCATAAAGTCACCTCCCTATCACTAGCTATCACCGATTATCGGATTAAATCGGTTTTGACAAGAGTTTTTTAAAACTTAACCTCCAATACTTCGCATAAGCCTTCTGGGGAACAAGTCAAGAGATCTCTGAGATGGTTTTTTGGCAACGGCTTTTATAAAAGCTTCCTTTAAAGCCTTTTCTGAGGAATCTTCTCTTAATGATGGTTTCAAGTCAATCTCTTCGTCAGAGAAAAGGCATAAGCGCAAACGCCCCTCAGGGGTTAAGCGCAGGCGATTACATTTATTACAGAAATGATTACTTATGGCTGAAATAAAGCCTATACTTCCTTTAGCTCCAGGAAGGGAAAAAACTTTAGCTGGGCCTGCCCCTATTTTAGGAGCAGGTAATAATTTGCCAAAAGCTTCTTTTAGTTTCTTTTCTGTTTCCGCGATGGGGATAAAAAGGTTCTCTTCCCAGGATGCTCCAGTCCCAATGGGCATAAATTCTATAAACCTTACTTCAAGAGGTTCTTCCAGTGTCAACCTTGCCATTTCAACTACTTCATCGTCATTTATGCCTCGCATAATCACCATGTTGATTTTTACCGGAGAAAAACCCACTTCTAAAGCCTTTTTTATACCTGAGAGAACCTCATCCAAGGCATCTACGCCACAAATTTCTTTATATCTCTCCCGGTCAAGGGTATCCAAACTTATGTTAACTCTCCTTAGCCCCGCTTTTTTAAGACTTTCCGCCAGGGAAGCCAGAAGAAGGCCATTGGTGGTTAAAGCCAGGTCTTCAAGACCTGGAATCTTTGCCAAATTAGCTATAAAAGAAACAAAGTCTTTCCGTACCAAGGGTTCGCCGCCGGTTAAGCGAATACGTTTAATCCCTACAGATACGGCCGCCTGGATAACCCGGTAAAGCTCTTCATAAGAAAGAATCTCTTCAGCAGGAAGTTTGGCAAAAGAGTCTTTACTAGAACAATAAAAACAGCGCAGATTACAGCGATCCGTGATGGAAACACGTAGATAGGTAATCTTGCGGCCGTGGGAATCTATAAGCATAACTTAAGTTTTTCCCTATAGCGTTTTCTGGCTTCACGAAACAAGGCCTTAACGTTTTCAGACGCATAATCAGGATAAGTCCAGGGGAGAGAAACAAAGTCACCCTTAGTATAAATCATGGTCACTTCACCATAAACATAATCACCAAGGTAAAGGCGATGAGAAAAATTTTTAAATGTTACCAATACCAATTTCTCTAGCAAAAGATAGCCTGGGTCAATATTTACCAGACGATTACCATTTTTACTAAAAGACTTTTCAAGCTTCCAGGCCAGATGCTTTATAGGCACTATCCTCTCTTGAGGAATGAGTTCTTTAAAAAAGATGAAACGCCTAACCAGGCCTTTTCCAAACTCTTTTTCGTAATAGTCAGTCCAGTCAAAAGGCAATAAAGGACTCTTAAAATCTATGGGACCAAGAATATCAGCCAGTTTTTGACTCACTTCATCTATAAGGACTTCATCCCGCGCAAATATACTGAAAAACAATTGAGCCAGAGCAGGCTTTTGAGGGCTACTCATCTCTTTCAGATTTGACCTTAAGCTCTATTTTCTGAGCCTCCTCTTCAAGCATGATAGGGATACCATCTCTAACCTCATAAAGCAAAGCACATTTAAAACAAACAAGACCACCCCTCTCTTCATCAACAGTAAGGTCTCCTTTGCATTTTGGGCAGGCTAACACGGCTAAAAGCTCCTGAGGAATAAGACTTACCAAAAGGCCACCAAACATACACGCCTCCTTTATGCTTTGCTTTTAAATCTAAGATTCTTTTGAAGTTTAAACAAGCGCTGTTTTCTATATAGAGCCTACCTGGCCAAGTTTTCTTCTTTTTGGTAAGCTTTGTTTATGCGATACATAAGCACACGTGGCGGTATAAAACCAATATCTTTTAAAGAAACGGTCTTAATGGGGCTGGCCGAAGATGGGGGCCTCATTTTACCAGAAAAAACACCTCGGGTATCAGGTGAAACTCTGGCCTTATGGCGCAAACTCTCATACCCTGAACTTGCTTTTGAAGTATTACGTCTTTTTGCTGACGATATCCCCACTGAAGACTTGAAAAAACTGGTTGAAAAGGCCTATTCGTCTTTTTCCCATCCTGAAATCTGCCCGGTAATCAAAAAGGGCAATATATGGATTCTTGAACTTTTTCATGGGCCTACCCTTGCCTTTAAAGACATAGCCTTACAGTTTTTAGGCCATCTTTTTGAATATTTATTGCTTGAGCGCGGGCAAAAGTTAAATATCTTGGGAGCCACCTCAGGAGACACCGGTTCAGCGGCCATTTACGGAGTAAAAGGACGAAAAAATATAAACATTTTTATTCTGTTTCCTAAAGGGCGGGTTTCTCCTGTTCAAGAGCTCCAGATGACCACCGTTGCTGACGAAAACGTCTTTTGTCTGGCCATTGAAGGAACTTTTGATGACTGCCAGTATATTGTCAAAAAAATTTTCAGTGACCTTGATTTCAAAAAGAAATACTTCCTGGGCGCAGTAAATTCCATTAATTGGGCGAGAGTTTTAGCCCAGGTGGTCTATTACATTTGGGCCTACTTCAAAGTTAGCGAGGCTGAAGGAAAGGAAAAAGTAAGGTTTTCTGTGCCAACCGGAAATTTTGGAGATATTTTTGCTGGCTATCTTGCCAAACAAATATTAGGCCAGGGGATAGAACGCCTGGTACTCGCCACCAATGAAAACGACATTTTGACCCGCTTTGTCAACGAGGGAGATTACTCCCTTGGTCGGGTAACCTCTACCATCAGCCCTTCTATGGATATCCAGGTGGCCAGCAACTTTGAACGCTATCTCTATTACCTTTACAACCAAGAACCTTCTCGCGTCCGTGAGGCCATGGAACAATTCGCCCAGACCGGAAGCCTTAGTTTCTCTCAAGAAAAAATCGCCCGGGTACAAAAAGATTTCCTTTCAGCCTCTATCAATCAAAAGGAAACCCTTGCCACCATTGCCTCTTTTTACAAAGAAACTGGCTATATCCTTGACCCGCATACAGCCGTAGGAGTGGCCGCTGGATTAAAGTTTAAAGACGAGCGGCCGATGATAGCTTTAGCAACAGCTCATCCGGCCAAATTTCCTGAGGCAGTGAAAAAGGCCATTGGACGTGAGCCTGAAAGGCCTGAAGCCTTAAGAGGCCTTGAAGATAAACCCCGGCGGGTTAAAGTGCTTCCCGCTGAGGTAGAAAAAGTTAAAGAATTTGTAGCTAAAAATGCCTTGTTATAGGAGACAATCATGAAAAAACTGGCCTTTCTTTTACTTACTTTATTTTTGGCCACACCGGCTCTGGCAGAAGTAGTAACCCTCAAAATAGAAAACCCTACTGATAAAAGGCTCTGGCTGGCTGACATTAAAAAACCCTGAAAAGTAGATATAAGCTTCCCGGAGGGGAGAAGCATCATGCCTCGTGACCACTTAAAAGTAGAGGTAGATATTTCAAATTACCCTTCAACAAAAGTAAAGCTCTGTTTCAAATCACTTAAAGGTGAATACTGGTGCACTAAAACAACAGTTTATGAATACGAAAAAATAAAATCTGTAGTACTTGAGAAAACAGAGTAATTCTTGAAAAAAAACTTTGCAAAATATTTCCTGAGACTGCTTCGCTTGTCCCGAGCGGAGCGAGGGATCTCCTCACAGTGACAAAGTAAGCCAGTTATTGCGAGCGAACCTTCCCGGTCATTGCGAGTCCCGCCAGGGGCGAAGCAGTCTCGTTGAAGCAATCCTTATCGCAAGGCAACGCAATCGCCGTGGCGATCTCAATCTATCTCTGAATTCTTACAAAAGGCCCTAACTCTTAGAAACTTTTATAACTAAAGGGATAACGTGCAAGTCATGGTTTACTTCTTCTGTCCAGCCGAGGTCCCAGGAGTCTACTTTGTATCCTGGCTCAAGTTTCTGGGCAATCTCACTAACTATTCCGGCCAGATTTAAAATGGGATGTTTTTTAAGCACTGGAGGAAGCCCGGAAGTTAAATTGCAGGCCAAACATTTATCAGGCCTGGCCGTAAGTCTTAACTCAAGAACCACCCTTCCTTTTTCTGGCCTCCACTCCCGCAATCCCAGGTCAAGGTAATAGGCTGGTTCTTCACCGAAATAAAAAGCTTCAAAAAATTCCTGCACCCGTTCTTCAGGCAAAAGTGATTTTATCCACTTTTCATCCATTAATCCTTCTCCTTTAAAAGTTTTAAAAACTCCTCAATTTTGGAAGCTTCTTTTCTCTTTTCTTCTGGGGTTAATTTTCGCAGGTAGTCCTCAAGCCAAAATTTTACTTCTTTCTGGAGGGTATCTAGGGAGAAGCCTTCTTTTTGGACAAATGTTTTAAGCCTTTGCCAGTTGATAAGCGCTCTTTCTAAACCGCGGTAGTAAGATTTATCACGATTTTCATAAGTAAGGTCACGCTTTATGATAATTAGATAACGCTCTATTACTGCCCCTTTAAGAAAGGATTTTTCTTGAGGGGTTAGCTCTATTTTTGGGCCCTCAGGATCTTCCGTAAGGTAATGAAGACTATTCCAAAGGGCAACTTCTGGAATCTCCCCGGCGTGTTTTATAATTTCTGCTTCTTCAATTACTTCTTCTCTTAAATCACTCATTGCCCAATATTTTTTCTATCTCTTTTATTTTTGGAAGTTCTGAAAGGTCTTTCAGCCCAAAAATTTCAAGAAATTTGTTCGTAGTGCCATAAAGCAATGGTCTTCCTGGCATGTCTTTTCGGCCACAAATCTTCACCAGGCCTTTTTCCATAAGGTTTCTGATAGCTCCACTGCTATCAACACCTCTAATATTTTCTATCTCTGCTTTTGTTATCGGCTGCTTGTAGGCGATAATAGCCAGGGTTTCAAGGGCAGCGCGCGAAAGCCTGGGAGGCGCTCCAAAGACCAGACGCCTCAAAAAAGGTGTATATTCTGTTTTGGTTTCAAAACGGAACCCCCCTGCCACCTCTCTTAAAATAAAACCCCGGTCCTGGTAGAACTTTTTTAAAGAAAAAATAGCTTCTTTCAGTTGTTGGGTTTCAGTATCAGGAAAAATTTTTAAAAGCTCTTTTAAGGTAACTGCTCGCCCAGCAGCAAAAAAAATAGCTTCTAACGCTTTTTCCAGGTCCCCTTTATCCATCCAGGTCAAAACCGTGTAATTTGAGGAATTCTTGGGTAACAGTGCCCTGGCTGTAAGGCTTTAAAAGCCTTTCTACGTATTTGCCTATAATATCCACCTCAATGTTTACCGTGTCTCCGGGCTTTCTAAAACCAATAGTAGTAAGTTTAGCGGTATGAGGGATGATGGCAAGCTCTACCACGTTGTCTTTCACCTGGTTTACCGTAAGGCTTATGCCATCAACAGCAATAGAGCCCTTTTCTACCAGGTAGCGACTAAGCTCCCGGGGAACTTCTATTTTGTAAAAAATGAAATCTCCCTGCTCACGCCGATCAATCACCTGCCCTACCCCATCAACGTGGCCTGTAACTAAATGCCCGCCCAGGCGATCTCCCACTCGCAAAGCCCTTTCAAGGTTTACTTTTTCTCCCACTAAAAAACTTCCGAGGGTAGTCCGCTTAAGAGTTTCTGGTGACACATCAACTGAAAAAACATCCCCCTCAAGAGTGGTCACGGTAAGGCAGGCGCCGTTTACCGCGATACTGTCTCCTAGTTTAGTATCAGAAATATCAAATGGGACTAGAATGAAAAATCTTCGCCCTTTAGCCAGAGGAACTATCTTTACAATCTTACCTAAGCCTTCTACAATACCCGTAAACATGAGAGACCTCCTATGTCTTATATACTTATCGTAGAAGACGAAGAAGATATTGCAAGATTAGTGGCCCGCACTTTAGAAAAGAACGGGCATAAAACCCGTATAGCCCCGACTCTAGCCAAAGCTCAAGAGCTTATAGAACAAGAAACCCCTGAGCTTGTGGTTCTTGATCTGATGCTTCCTGACGGAGACGGCCTTGAACTTTGCAAATATATTCGTTTTAAAGAACAAACAGAAATACCGGTAATGATATTGACGGCCAAGGGTGAAGAGATTGACCGCATCCTAGGCTTTGAAATGGGGGCTGATGATTACATTGTAAAACCATTTAGCCCCAAAGAGCTGGCTTTGAGAGTTAAAGCCATTCTTAAAAGAGTAAAACAAATTGAGCCTCCCTCATCGGCCATAAACATAGGACCTCTTAACATTGACCCAAACTCCATGAAAGTAAAAGTAGAAGGAAAAGATGTTCGCCTTACCAGGACAGAATTTAATTTACTTCTGACCCTTATTAAGGCCCGTGGAAAAGTTTTGACAAGAGAAATACTCCTTGAAAAGGTCTGGGGCTACACCTTTGAAGGCTACGCCCGTACGGTGGATACTCATGTAAGACGCCTTCGTAAGAAACTTGGCCCTTGTGCCGAAATGATAGAAACGGTCTGGGGTATTGGGTATCGATTTAAAGATTAGCCTTGTTTTATTTTTGCTTTTGCTGGTTAGCTGGTTATTTTTTGCCTTAAAATGGCGTAAAAGGCCTGGAAATCAGGATTTATCACCCCCAAAAGAAAGTAAACCCGAGTCAAAAAAAGAAATTCCCTGGCCCAAAATATTTGAACTCCTAGATGAAGGAATAGTAATATGCCATAAAGACGGCTCTATTTTAACCCTTAACCCCAAGGCCTATAACTTCTTAGGCCTAGGCCGTCCGGGAAAACTTCCCAATCTTTTTGACATTTTGAGAAACCCAAAAATTCAGGAAGCAGTTGAAAAAGGTGAACAACGCTCCTTTGAAAAAGAACTTTTCTGGCCTGCCTACAGGGTATTTAAAATATCCACTATAACCCTGGACAATCACTTAAGGGGTTTGGTCTTCAAGGATTTAACCCCTTTTAGAAAACTCTCTCATGTAAGGCGAGATTTTGTGGCTCACCTGGCCCATGAGTTCCGTACACCTTTAACCGCCATTGAAGGGTATGCTGAGGCCCTGTTAGAAGAAGTTCCAGAAAACCTTCGCCAAGATGTAAGTATAATTCTTAAAAACACGAAAAGACTGTCTCGCCTGCTAAAAGAACTACAAGTTTTATCAAGGCTCGAATTACAGGGCATCCCAGATGAAGACTTTGAGGTAATTGACTTAAAAGAAGTCATCCAGACCGCCATAGAAACCGTCTCTATCAGGGCTAAAAATAAAAATATAACATTGCACTGGAATTTTCCTGAAAAGCCTTGTTACGTCTGGGGAAGTTTTGACGACCTTTTAAGGGCTTTTATTAACTTACTTGATAACGCCATTAAGTTTAGCCCTGCAGGGAAAAATATCTGGGTTACATTAGAAAAAAAAGATAGCTTTTGGCTGGTAAAAATAAAAGATGAAGGCCCTGGAATTAAAGACTCAGAAAAAGAGCGCATTTTTGAACGTTTTTACCGTGGAAAAGACGTAAAAGCAGCAGGAACAGGCCTTGGTCTCGCCATTGTAAAACATGTTATTCAAGCACATAAAGGAAAAATTAAAGTAGAAAGCCTTATAGGTCAGGGGAGCGAATTTACTATTTACTTACCACAAAAAAATAAAGGAGAGGCCTGATCGGCCTCTCTTAAAGATTAATAACCCTCTTTATGGTGTTCCTTAATTTTCTCACAGCATTTACGCATTTCTTCAGGCATGGGAATACCTTTATGGTGCTTTTCCCACTCTTCCTGGCTAATACATTTACGGTACGAACAGTCTGCGTGGGGGCAGGTTTTATCTTGCTGCTTTTCCATGGCTACTGTAGCGGTAGCTGAGAAAACAAGACCTAAAAACAAAATTAAAAATTTTTTCATAATAAATAACCTCCTAATATTATTTACTGAGATATTCCAAAATAGTTTTGGCTTCCTGGTCTGTTAAAGGAGCACCATAAGAACGCATCCGCTTAATAGTTTCTTTCCACCACTCAGGGGACATTCCCTTCTTGGCATATGTTCTGTCAGTAGAGTGACACTCTACACACTTGGCATTAATAATGCTGGTGGCCTTTTTTTCAAAGTCACTATTGGCTGAACAAGCTGCTACTGCAATAAATAAGCTAAATGCCAAAACAGATGATAAAATTTTCATAAGTAACTCCTTTTTATATTAATTTCTATTTTAGAAGAAGTTTAAAGTAAAAATTCAACTATGTCAATCTATAAAAAAACTGTAGGCAAATTTTTAGCTCTAGCTCCCATGGCAGGCCTAACCCACCTTGCTTTCAGGGAACTGGTATCTTTTTATGGCAGGCCTGATTTCTTTTTTACAGAAATGCTTAATGTAAGGGCCATTGTTTATCAAAATCCAGAAAAAGACTCATATTTAATAACCACTGAAAAAGAAAGTCCCTTAATAGCCCAACTGACAGGAAAAGATCCAGACTTGTTTTACCTGGCTGTAAAACGGCTAGAAGAAATAAAAAACTTTGATGGATATGACTTAAACTTTGGTTGTGCCAGAGGGGCTATTCAGCGCTACGGCTGGGGAGTATCTTTGATGAGGGAACCCAGCCTGTGTGCTGAAATAGTAAAAGCCGTAAAAGAAGCCACTTTAAAGCCTGTTTCCGCCAAAATAAGAAGTGGTTTTGAACATAATCCAGAGAAGCTGTTACATTTTGCCCAGACCATTGTTGAAGCAGGGGTTGAACTCATCACCCTTCACCCCAGAACCGCACAGGAAGGATTTAAAAGACCTGCCCGGTGGGAAGAAATCAAGATCTTAGCCCAAAATATCCCTGTACCCGTTTGCGGAAATGGTGATATTTTCTCCCCTGAAGCAGCCAGGAAAATGCTTGAAGTTACAGGATGTCAGGGAGTGATGATTGGCCGGGCAGCTCTCCTGCGCCCCTGGATATTTCGTGACGTTAAAAGCTTTTTAGAGGATAATCAGATACCCCCTTCCCCTTCTCCCTGGGAAGCCCCTTTAAAACACTGGGATTTGATAAAAAATTTTTTGCCAGAAAACATCCAGATAAAGCGCTTTGAGCTGTGGTTATTTTGGTATTTACAAAATTTTGCCTTTGGACTCCACTATTTCCGGGAAATAAAAAAAGAAAAAGACCCTAACAAAAAGCTAGCTTTAATTAAAAAGATATTAGAAAAAGAAAAAATTAAGTCCTATCCAGCCAGACCTTATTTATTACGCTAGTTTCCAGCTTATTAAAATGTCATCACGAGGTCACAACGTCGCCGTGGCGAAGTAATCCTTGTCCTGACGGTAGCGGAAAGAAGAGATTGCTTCGCACTTCGTGGCTCGCAATGACAGCTCCAAAATTGTTATCTGTTTTGTGATCCCAGTAATAACTACTGAATACTTTCTAACTTTTGGGCTATGCGAGTTTTTACCCAGTTGGGGTCAAACCACTCAAGTGGCTCCACAAAAACACCCTGCACCAAAACTGAAAAATGAAGATGGTCTCCCCCGGCCAGTCCAGTAGTATCCGTATAGCCAATCAGTTGTCCACGTTTTACAGTGTCTCCTTTAGCCACGGTAAAACCTGAAAGATGGGCATAAAGACTAAATAGACCGTAGCCGTGGTCAATAATGATGCTATTTCCGTAAATGCCCAAATAGTCGGCATAAATAACTTTTCCTGTAGCTGCAGCTGGTACAGGAGCACCGGCCACCGAAGCCAGGTCAATTCCCAAGTGATAGGCATTACCGATTTTTTTGCCTTTATAATAGTAGGTGCGATAATCACCAAATAAAGCTCTGGTAGCAGACTTAGGTAAACGCAAAAAGAATTTGTAACCGTAAAACTCTTTTATCTGAGAAGACTTAGCAATTTCTGCTATTGTTTTGTTGTTTTTCTTTCTGAGCTCAGTATTAATATAAATAAAGGCGTTTAACATATTATCTCTAGGAACTTCAGGATAACGATTCCAAAATTCTGGTATTTTGCGCTCTAAGAATCTATCAGAAATATTTATAACATCACGACGATATTTTTTGGGCTTCAAATAAAAAGCCACTGGAAAAGTAGCTTTATTACCGGCAAAGTCTTGGGCCTCTATATACATGCGCGTTACCTGTTTCTTTTGCACAGGAACGGCTACCAGGCAGTAGTAAAGGTTAGGATTTTGAGGGTCAGGATAGCCTTTAAAAAACAAGTCATCCACCACTACCCCCTGGCGCACCACAGGCTCTGAAAGAGAGTAAACCACCATATTGCTCCCACCAGGAACAAAATAGTGCATAGAAGACTTAACCGTAATATGTGGAGAAGTAAGATCCAAAAGTATTTTTTTCTGATAAGTGGCTATATTTCCTTTGAGTTTGTTACGCCAGGAGGCATCTACTACTCGTATTATCAAAGTGGCTTCACCATCTTTAAAACCGAGTTTGAATGGCGAGAAGGTTATTTCAAAGCTATCTTCTTTTACCGGTGAACCCCAAAGAGGATCAACTTCATATTTTTTTTCAAAGACCTTTTCTATTTTTTTATTTTGTTCCAGAAATAAAGATACTTCTCGCAGGCCAGAGCGATTATCAGCTATTTTTACAGCCAGTTTGGCTTCTTTACCCAAAGCCTGAGGCAGAGAAAGACTTTCAACTACCGGGCTTTTTCCTTCAAATTTAAAGAAAAAAAGAAAAGATAAAAGCCCCACCACACCAACCAGCAAAATTAACAGAAGAACCGACAAAATCTTCTTCACTTTTCCCACCTTATTTTTATAATTCTTTTATGCTTAAGTTCTTATCTCATATAGTAAATTTTAAACAATCTTCAAAGACCCTCTTTTATATTTTAATCTTTTTGGTCTTCACTTTTACCACTGGTTTTAAAATATCAGAAAAATTTGAAAATATATTGGAACGAATACCCTACCTCAATAAACTTCTAGAAAAAGATAAACCACCTTACGAACTTTTAAAAAAAACCGAAAAATCGCTAAACGATGCCTTCTGGCAAGGTGCTCCCCAGTTTGCCCCTGATTCCTGGGAAAAAGCTCAGGAATACTTCAAAAAAGCGCAAAAATTTATGGAAGAAAAAAATTATAGTTATGCCAAATTTTATTTGCAGAAATCTCTAGAATGGGCCCAAAAAGCCCAAAAAGAAGCCCTAGAAACAAAGAAAAAACAAAGAAAAGAAGCCGAAAATAAACTTAAAAAGCTTCTCGCTCTTCATCCTGAAATTCAAAGGGATCTTAAATGGAAACCTCGTCTAAAACTTCTTCAAGAATTGATAAAATATGAAAAGTTTGAAGAGTTTGAAAAAGAGCTAAAAAAGATTCAACAAGAACTAAAAAAGAAGGGGGCCAAGCCCCCTTCCCAGAATTTGAGTTAAATTTCAGTTACAGTGATAGCACCTTCAGGACAAACCTCTACACAGGTTTCACAGCCAAGACAGTCTTCAGGGCGAGCGACCACAGGCTTTCCATCTTCGCCTTCATCAAAAACCTGAGCAGGGCAAGAATCAATGCATTCCTGGTCCGCAGAGCATTTGTCATAATCGATGGTAATTTCAAACATACGCGCCTCCTTAATTTTAGAATTTAATAAAATGGTTAATTTCATTTAACACCAAAGTCTGATCCTGACAAATATTTCTGAAGTCAAAAGTAAAACCTTGTTTCCATTTTTTAGCCGCTTCTATTAACCCTACCGCCCATACTGGCAGACCCAAGACATGTACATGGGTATAGGCCCCTAAGATATTTTTATATACCACGCCATCATAACCACGTGAAAAGCCGTGCCCTTTTGAAAGCTTCATGGCTAGAACAACATCATCCTTTGACCAGTTTATTGGCTTTGAATAATGGAATTCGTGTCCAAGAAGTTTTGTTCCTAAAGAATAAAAAGGATTTTCAGCTACAACTTTAGCTTTTACATAACCGTGCCCCTGAGGCTTTTCATTGACTTCAAAGTCTATAGGTAAGGCTCCGACCATGTCAAAAGCTTTGTCTTTCCAAATTATACGGCGCCCAAGATACATAAGGCCACCACATTCAGCATAAATAGGTAGCCCTGCCATAGCCGCTTGCCTGATATCTTTTCTTAATGAAAAATTAGCTTCTAAGGCCTCGGCCTGAGTTTCAGGAAAACCTCCTCCAATATAAAGAGCATCAATATCAGGGAGGGAAGAATCTTTCAAAGCATCTAAAAAAATAAGTTCCGCTCCTAAAGCTTTTAGGGCTTCAAAATTTTCCTGATAATAAAATTGGAAAGCCTTGTCCTTAAAAACCCCTATTTTTACTTCTTTCTCTCTAGAAGGCCAAAACAAAGGCACACCTGACGAAAAAGCTGGCGCTTTCTGAGAAATTTCTATAATCTTTTCTAAGTCAACATTTTCAATTACTTTTTCGGCCAAAGTTTTAGTAATAGCATCACCTTCTCCATGCTCCTGCCAGGGAAGAAGGCCCAAATGCCTCATTGGAAAAGAAAACTTTCTTAACCTGGGAAGTACTCCTAAAACTTTCAAGTCGGTATAAGTTTCAATAGAACGTGTAATGATCTTTTCGTGTCTGGCACGAACAATTTGATTCAAAATAACTCCACCAAAAATCAAATCCGGTTCTAAGATCTGACATCCTTTTACAAAGGCGGCCAAAGTCCTAGTTACTTTTGTGCAATCTAATACAAGGATTACTGGTGTTTTAAGAATTTTTGCTAATTGGGCACTACTACAACTTCCCTCAACATCAACTCCGTCAAGAAGGCCTCGGTTACCCTCAATAACAGCTATGGCATCAGAAGAAGCGCGAGATAAAAAAGAAGAGATAATAATATCTGAAGACATAAAAAAAGGATCAAGATTATAACAGGGGTTACGAGCGGCAAAGGCTAACCAACCAGCGTCAATATAATCAGGACCTTTTTTGAAAGGGATAACCTTTTTCCCCAGGGAAGATAAAGCTGAAACTAATCCCAAAGAAAATAAAGTCTTTCCAGCCCCTCCTTTTTGAGCAGAAATCAAAAGGCGAGGGAAAACAATTTCACAAGACATAAAGTTAAAACCTCGTCTAAAAAATAAAGCCGGGACAACGCCCGGCTTTATATTCTAAGTGGTATTCTAGCTAGATCAAACGTCGGCTTTCCATCACAGAAATGACCATCTTATAAAGGACCGTTACTATAAGGAAACCTAATGCCCAGATACCAACTGAAATCATAACTTCAGGAAGAGTGGGCATATATTCGGTTATCTCATGTAACGGGTTGGGGATAAACCCACCTATTACCAAGCCCATACCTTTATCAATCCAGGTGCCAATAACTACCAGCAGACAAAGGAACGGAAGTAGTTGCAGGTTATTTCTAACCTGAGGGATAACCAGGAGAATGGCCGCAATCACCATACAAGCATAAGCCGTCCACATCCAGGGAACAAGCTTATTATGTCCTTCCAGACCAGCAAAAAGATAAATTAAAGAATGTTGGTGAGCAGGGATACCACTATAAAAAGCGGTAAACAATTCACAACCAAAGAGGAACAGGTTAGCAATTAAGGCATAAGTTATAGTTTTTGCCAAGGCTTTAATGGCTTTTTCTCCCGGATCAAACTTAGTAAAAGTTTTAACTATGTAAAGCAATATTAAAAGGAGAGCTGGCCCTGAGCAAAAAGCCGAAGCCAAAAAGCGAGGAGCCATAACCGCTGTTAACCAGAGATGGCGGTCGGGCATACCGGCGTAGAGAAAAGCCGTAACAGTGTGAATGCTAAAAGCCCAGGGAATAGAAAGATAAATAAAAGGCTTAACCCATTTAGGGTACTTCGTGCCTTTATACATAGCAGAAAGAGCTGTCCATCCGCATATAATATTTAGCATTAAGTAGCCGCATAAAACTATCATGTCATAAAACATCACTGAGTTTGGAGTAGGGTGTAAAGCCACATTCATAACACGGTGAGTTTGACCTATATCAACAAGGATAAAAAGAATACACATTATAACAGCAGCAATGGCCATGAACTCGCCAAATATGACTAACCGAGCATATTCTTTATAATTATGAAGATAATAAGGTAAAACAACCATCACACCAGAAGCCGCAATACCAACCAGATAAGTAAATTGAGCAATATAAAAACCCCACGAAACATCGCGACTCATTCCAGTTATACCTAAACCAACTTTCATCTGATAAATAAAACAGATTAATCCAATGAGAAATAATGACGCTAAGAAAAATACCAGCGCATAATACTTTTTACTGCCGACTAAAGCCTTCTCAAACATAGGTCCACCTCACTTAAATAATATAAAATACACTAGGACCAGTACCCAGATTTACCTTTCGGCGAATATTAAAGTGCTTTCTAAGAAGCTCATTAACTTTAGAATGAGGATCGGCCAGGTCTCCAAAAGTAAGCGCTCCATATTTACAGGCTCTAACACATACTGGCAATTTCCCCTCGTGTAACTTATCAAAGCAGAAAATACATTTTTCTACTACACCTTTCATGCGAGTAGGATAAGCCATATTAGGCTCTTTTATATAAGGACGAGGATCCAACCAGTTAAAACTACGTGCTCCATAAGGACAGGCTCCCATACAGAAACGGCAACCAATACAACGATGCATATCCATCATCACAATACCATCTTCACGTTTAAAAGTTGCCTGCGTGGGACAAACCCTTACGCAAGGAGGATGTTCGCAGTGATTACATAAAACTATAACTTCTCTCTTTTTAACATCTTCATTGTCATATTCATGAGACTGATATGGAAAGGCATTATGAAAATGAGTTTTCCATATCCATTTTATTTCGTGCTGTTTATCAGGAAACCGTGGTACATTATGCCATTTATGACAGGCCTCTATACAATCCCTACATTCAGGATGTTCGGCACATATCCTGGTATCAATAACCAAGGCCCAACGACCGGCCACTAAAGAATTAGGAGTCGGTTTAACAGCCTGAGCCTTTACCCTTTGACCGGATAAAAATCCAGCTGTTGCCGCAGCCCAGGCTCCAGCTAGTGATGCGAAGCCGGCTGCTTTGAGAAAGTTTCTACGTTTGATTTTTTTGTTGCCCATCCTTTCTTCTCCTCCGGCGAAATATGACAATTCCAACAATAAGGTTTTACAGCCACAAAATTGTGACAACGATCACAAAAGCGTTCCTTACTGGAATGACACTTCATACAACCTTCCTGGAACTTCATGTGAAAAGTCTGCCCCTTAGAGTTCACATAAACTCCATAGCCGTTTCTAACTACCTCATTACGCCAATTGTCAAGCAACTTCATGTGTTCGCGAATCATAAAACTTTTGTCTTCAACACAACTGGTGTACTCCTTAGGTAGTTCTACTTCCACTTTGGGAACAGCCTTTCCCACGTTCCACCAAAACGGCAACGTCACAAACACCACAAAAATTATAATTCCTGGGATAACTTTGCCGGCATCATGCATTTTCTTCGCCCTCCGGCTTCAAAGGTTCTTGACGTAAATTAAGCTCTCGCTTACGTTCCCCTTTCTTCTCATGCGGGAAAACTAAAGCGTTTGCCACTAACTCATGGACCCCACAAACCTGGACTTCAGGCACCCAGTAATCCATAAGAGTAGAAAGAGCGGCGCGGTCAATGGCACAAATACAGGCCAACATATTAACACCGTGCTTTTCATGAACATACTTCACGGCATTAGCCCTGGGTAACCCTCCGCGCATACGCATATCCATAAACTCATCCGTATTAAGACCTGAACCACTTCCACAACAGAAGGTCTTCTCACGAATAGTATTTTCAGGCATATCGTAGAAATTATTGCAAACATTCTTAAGAATAAAACGAGGTTCTTCAAAAAAGCCCATACCACGAGAGGGGTTACAAGAATCGTGATAAGTAACTACATATTTGTCATTACGAGAAGGATCTAAATCAAGCTTGCCGTGGGCAATAAGGTCAGCGGTAAACTCACAGATATGAATCATCTTGGTAGATTTGGCGTGCTCAAAAACAGTTCCCGTAATGGGGCTGCGAGGAGTTTCTAGGTTCTTAGGTGCAGGGCCAGTGGCTGTATCCATGTACTGATGTTTCACTCGCCACATGTGGCCGCACTCACCACCAATGATGAATTTGACGCCTAAACGCTCAGCTTCGTGATAAATCTTAGCATTAATCTTAGCCATAGCTTCATGAGAGGTGAATAGACCAAAGTTACCACCCTCTGAAGCGTAGGTACTCATGGTCCAATCAATATCAAGGTAATTAAAGAGCATGATGTAACCCATCATGGTGTAGATACCAGGATCGGCAAAGTAGTCACCAGATGGAGTTACAAAAAGGACTTCCGCTCCCTTTTTATTAAAGGGCACTTCCATCTTAAGGCCTGTTACTTCTTCAATATCCCAGCAAAGGAATTCGATGTTCTCTTTAACTGTGTGTGGCTGAAGACCAAGGTGGTTACCAATCTTAAAACAGTTGCGAACTGGCTCAAGAATCCAGTTAATATTACAGCCCACCAGATGGAGAAGCTCACGCCCCATCATAGTAACTTCACAAGTGTCAATACCATAGGGACAAAAGACAGAACAGCGACGACATTCACTACACTGATAGAAATAGTAGAACCACTCTTTAATGATATCTTCGTTAAGTTTTCTAGCTCCAGCAAGTTTCCCAAAAAATTTGCCCTGCCAGGTAAGCTCCCCTTTTATTACTGAACGAAGGAGCTCAGCTCTCAAAACAGGCATGTTTTTAGGATCACCAGAACCCAAAAAGTAATGGCACTTATCAGCACAGGCACCACAACGCACACAAATATCCATAAAAAGCTTGAAGGAGCGATATTTTTTAAGGCGATCAATAATACCTTCAACTATTATTTCCCGACTGTTAGAAGGAAGCTTCCAGTCGTCATCCAGGGGAGACCATTCCCGCGGATTAGGGAAGCCTATTTCCTCTAAGATGTTCTTTTTAGCTGGATAACAAAAACGCCCGGGTTTGATTTCGGGAGGAACATCATCCATCCAGTCTTTCTCTGGTGGTGTCCAATCTATAGATTTAAGCAGTTCATCTGGTTTAGGCATCTTGGCCATGGCTAACCTCTCCGTATATTATTTCGCTTCTTTTTTATAACAATCTTCGTCTATAGGTTGACCAGACTGTTCAAGCACTTCTTTAAATTCCTCTTGCCATTCACAGTAAGTCTTAAACTTAGGCTTCTGCCACCAAGGAGCTGGTTCATGACGCTTGGCCCGGCTATTGTTAGCCAGATTACGTGTAGGACTAAAGAAAACTCCAGCCATGTGAACTAGTTTACTAAACGGAAAATAAGCCATTAAAGCACATAAGAAAGTAAGGTGTATGTAAAAAATCACCCCTACATCTGGTACTTTCGGGCTAAAATGGACAAGGCCCATGGTAAACTCTTTAACCTGCACAATATCTACCTTGAAAAAGTTGCGCATAAGGATACCAGAAAGCACAAGGCCGAAAATCAAGAAAAGGGGCAAGAAGTCAGAAGCCAGAGAAATATAGCGAAGTTTAGCATCAGCTAAACGCCTCAAAAGGAGATAAGAAAGGGCCGCCAAAATAACGCCATCGGTTATATAAAAGTGTGGTATACCTACATGGAGAAAACCATCAACCTGTTCAATAATTCCTAAAAATTCAGGGACAGGATAAGTAAAGAAACGCAAATGACGAATTAAAATAATAAGAAAACAGTAATGGAAGGCTATAGCCCCTAACCAGAGCCACTTACTAGAACCATAAAGTAAATTCGGCCCCTTAAGCTCAGCCCTGAGATTCCTAAAAAGAGAACGAAAGGCTAAGACTTCAAGAGCCATTCTTAAAGCGACTTCAAAGTTATTAAAAGGAGACTCAAGGCGGCTGCGCTTTACCCATTTGAGAGACTTTTGCTGGCCACAGGTAGTAACAATCCTGAATGGCACAGGCACCTTGGCCCATTCAATGATGCGATAAATAATCCCTCCAAGAAAAATAAAAAAGGCCGCATAAGGGAATACTACCGCAAACAAGGCCTTAAAACCAATAACCCCTGCCCCAATATAAACGAAAATAACCAACCCCAAAGCAATAAGTAATGCGAATACGGCACCCATATATATACCTCTCTTAGCTCATCATATTTGTTGCGGAGGCAAACTTCCTTCCCTTTCGTCGTAAACCATCTTCGCCCTTCTTAGGAGCATATACATGCGGCTTTTCCACTCTTCAACCTTCAAATGATACAATCTTTCCCGACATTGCTGATATATTTCAAAACCTTTCAGGGTTATCTCGTCTATTTGGTCTTCCAGTTGCAAAAACTCTTGTAAAAGGCCTTTATCTTCTAATTCCTTTTCAAGTACTTCTCTGATAGCTCTTTTAAGAAGAGGGAAAACTTTTACCGCCTGAGATGGAGTGAACTCCTGAACAGCCCTAATCCTTATTATTTCGTCAATATATTCTGCTATCTTTTGTTCATCAACTTTCCCCACAAGCTCTTCAAGAATACCAATAACGCCTGTGCTTATTTTGGCACCGACTGGATTCTCAAACTGATCTTTATTTTTGCGGAAGAAAGCGGCAGCTTCAGGTGGATAAGTCTCAAGTATTAATTCATACCATCTTTCCTCTATATCAGCCCTATTTTCATTAATGAGTTCTTTAATTTTTTCCATCTTTTCTCTCTTTGCCAGATTGCCAGACTGTTTTGTGCTTTTAAAAAATTTTTGTCATTCGGTCAAGAGCTAAAAATAAGGAGATATAAAAGTTCATGTTCTAAAAAACGAATATATTTTTCGAAAAACGGACATTTTTATGAAAAAAAATTAATTTATAAATTTTCTTAGGCGTTTAAAGGCTTTAGCTTTTTCTGAATACTCAACACGAGCATTTTTTAACAGTTCTTCAATATAACTTATGGTCTTATCATAAATTTTTGTATCAACGGGATAAGGGATGCCATCTTTTCCACCGTGGGCAAAAGAATACTTGGCTGGATCTTCACGAGAGGCCGAAACATCATAAATCAACTCTGAAACCAGGGTTAAAGCCCTTAAGTTCTTCGGGCCCAGGCCCTCAATTTTTAATAAGTCTTCAAAAGAAGATAGTTTTTTTTCGTAGGCTTTTAGTAAAATTTTATTAAGACCCTTGGGTGATAAATCCTTTTCTGAAAGTCCGTGCCGGGCCGATAAAACCAGCTTTTTGGCTGAATCTATTTCTTTTAAGATTTTTTCCGGAGGTCCTTTCAACAAATCAACCAGAACCTTTCTAACCTCGGCGCTTTTTTGGGCCACCAGATTCAAAACTTCTTTTTCACGGTGTTGAGCCGCAATCCCGCTATGAGGCTCATTAACAAAGCTTTCTACTTCTTCTCCCAGCCAGTGATAGCGCCTGGCATAGGCATTTTCCTGATTCATACCCTGTTGCACCACCGCCCAGGCCCCTTTCTTGGTAAAAAAGAAAGTATGGTGGTAAAGCTGGTAACCATCTTGCAAAGCTGTATTATCAACCTTGGCCACCAGCCGACTGTAATCTATTAAAACGCCATATGAAGAAGGAAGCCCCTGACGTTCAAGCCAGGTCTCTATTTCCACAGGGGTTCGCCGCGAAGCTTTGGCCTTTCCTCCACACACAAAAATACCCATATCAGCGGCCAAAGGGGTCAAGGCTTCTTTTAAGGCCCCACATACCGTAGTAGTTAGACCTGAAGAATGCCAGTCAAAACCTAGGACACAACCAAAGGCCTGAAACCAGTGAGGGTCTGCCAGGCGACGCAAAAACTCTTCTGCTCCAAACTCATAGACTATAACTTCTACCAGGGCCCTTGAAAGCCTGACCATGCGGCTGAAAAGCCAGCGTGGCGCGTGACCTCCATGAAGAGGTAGCTCTGCTAAGCCAGTTCTTCTGGCCATTAAAACCCTCTTTCTTCAAAAGCTTTTTCCATCTCAGCCAAAACTTTTAGCGCGGCTTCACGAGGATTGTCAGCCTGCCTGATAGGCCTTCCAATAACCAGATAATCAGCACCACCAAGAATGGCTTCATAAGGAGTAACCACCCGGGCCTGGTCCTGCGGGTCAGCCGCCCACTCAGGCCTTACCCCTGGAACAATGGTTCTTAAATGCCTATAGGCTTCTTTTACCACTGAAACCTCTTTACCAGAACAAACAATACCGTGGCAACCAGCCCGGTAGGCCAGGTTGGCAAGCCTTAAAACCGCCTCTTTTATATCCCGTGAAAGCTCTGGAGCATAGCCTATTTCCATAAGTTCTGCTCGCGTATGTGAAGTAAGAACAGTTACCCCAAATACTTTAGTACCACCTTCAACGGCTTCCACGGTACGGCGCACCGCCTGACGCCCGGCTAGCATATGCACCGTTAGAATATCTACTCCGTGGCGGCTGGCTGCTCGCGCCGCCTGCTCCATAGTAGCGGGAATGTCATGTAATTTTAAATCTAAAAAGATATCTTCAGCACCGGCTTCTCTCACTTTTTCAATGGCCTGAGGACCATGAGCTACAAAAAGTTCAAGGCCTATTTTAAAAACTCCTACTGCGTCTTTTAGCTGGCTAACCCATTTTTGGGCTTCCTTTAAAGAGGAAACATCAAGAGGAAAAATTAAGCGCCGTTTTACTTCCACAAGGCCTCCTATATAATACAATCTTGATGGATATCGTTGAAATTAACGCTAATTTTGACAGCGATTACCAATTAAAGCAATTGATTTCTAGAAAAGATATTTTTCTCCTGGGGACCATCCACCGTCTAAAAGAAGCTCAAGATATATTGAAAGATTTTTTACTTTTGACAAATCCCGCCGTTATTACTGTTGAGATTAGCCCTTATTCGCTTTCATGGCGCCGAAAAAGGGAAAAACTTTGGCTTAATAAGTTTGAAGAAACCTTGATTCAAGAAAAATTGCCACTAACACCGGCTCTGGAAAGCCTAAAGATGGCCCTTGCAATGCCTTATGAATACAAAATAGCCCGGGATTTAAATATAGCTCCGGTGATACCGATAGACTTGAACAAGCCGGCTAAGAAATATCTAAAAGAGCTTGAAAGCGCCCTTAACCCTGAAAACTTAAAAAAATTAGCAACTATGCCGTTAAGTCCTCAGAAAGAAAAGGCCCTAGCCCGTTTATTTTTGAAAAAGCTTTACCAGCCATCAATAAATTTTTACGATAGGAAACGCGAAGCTTATATGGCCCAAAAAATTAAAATACTCGCTAAAAGAAGGCCTTTGGTTCACATAGGAGGGTGGAGACACTTAGCAGGCTTATCTTCATATTTTAAAGACGCTTTTACAGGCATAATTTTGCCTTAAAAGAAGATTTCCGATAAGACAGAGAGGAGGCCTTATGCGGAAAACAACATTTCTCTTATTTTTAATAAAAGCACATCTTACATTACAGAGCCTCATCGCCAGGCAACGTAGTCGCCGTAGCTCAATTACTTTTTTATCATTACGAGGAGGCCCGCAGGACCGACGAAGTGACCCAACGGGTTATTACGTGCGACGAATTAATCTCATGGGATTGCTTCGCTCCGCTCGCAATGACAGGAAAGAAGCTCGCAATGACAGGAAAGAAGCTCGCAATGACAGCCCCAAAATTATCATATTTTTGGTGCTTTCAATAATTATTGCTACCAAGGCCCTGGCACTTACCGGTGAAGATATCGCCTGGAAAGTATATAACCGCCCGCAGGGAAAGGATTCGCAAGCTGAAAGCATAATGATTCTAAAAAAGGCCAGGGGGAAAGAAAAAGTTCGCGAAATGAGAATCTTTACCCGCGAAGACAAAAAGGCCCGTTACACCCTCATGCGCTTTCTTTCCCCTAAAGATATTGCTGGCACGGCTTTTCTTTCTATCTCCTACCATAACGGCAAAGAAAAGCAGTTTCTTTATCTTCCGGCTTTAAAACGCACCCGCCGCATTGCAGGCTCCTTTAAATTTCACCGTTTTGTAAACTCAGAGTTTCTTTACGAAGACCTGGATAGGCGCTACCCACCAAAATATCACCACGAATTGCTAAAAGAAGAAATCTATAATGGCACTCCCTGTTACGTGGTTAAAACTAAACCCAAAAAGAAAAAATATTCTTCTTATGGTTATTGGATACAGTGGGTAACGAAAGATGGATTTTTACCTATCCGAATAGACATTTATGACCGCAAAGGCAAACTCTTTAAAAGATTTACCGCTCAAAAGTGGGAAAAAATTCAAGGGTACTGGACTATTTTTGAGTCTAAGATGGAAAATTTAAAGAAAAAACGGGAAACCATTATAAAAATTGAAAAAATTGTTTATGACCAGGGCCTTGCCCCCGAAATCTTTACCAAAAGGAGACTTGAACGATGGTAAAAAGACTCGCCCTGCTTTTTTTAGCTTGGCTTTGTTTTGGTGGGCTAACTTACGCCAGCGAGATAGAATTAAATGGGCGTTTTTGGGGCCGCGGAGCCATTGACCTTCACCATGACAACCCTTTTGAAGACCAGCGCATAGACCATGAAAAACTACGACTTGAGGCTAAAGCTAGCCCCAGGGAATACCTTGACCTAAAAGCTTCAATAGAACTTGACCGCCTGGCCTATTATGGAAATGACAACGGCCGCGAAGAAACCCGTGTGTTTTTATGGGAAACATACTTGCGCCTGGTAAAAGACGCCTGGGAAATCACCGTAGGTAACCAGCTCATCCGTTGGGGCAAAGTAGATGAGCTTACCATCCTTGATAACCTCACCTGGCAGGACTTGCGGGAACTCTTCACCCTTCGCCTGGAAGAAAGACAACACCCCTGGCCCTGGTTTAGGATTCAGTATTTTGGAGAAAATGTAAACTTAGAAGGAGTTTTTACCCTATGGCCTCTCTGGCCCAAACGCGATGACTTTGATTCAGACTGGGCTGTTTTTGACCATTTGCGCAAAAAACTTGCGGCTGACCCTGTCTTTAGTAGCCTCTCCTTAAAAGTGGACAAGAGTGAACCTTCACCTTCTTTAAGAAACGCTGAGTGGGGCTTTCGCATAAGCGGCACGTTAGGTGAAATAGATTGGGAGGTATCCTATCTCTATGCCCACGACCGCTCGTTTTACTATTATGTTAAATCTTTCCCGATCAAAGGTTTCCGCCTCAATACCCCCTCAGACCCCATCAAAGACCTAAAGGCCCAGTTCTCCAACTTATCTATTACTGGCGATACAGCTTATATAAGTTATCCACGTGACAATATTTTGGGCTTTGCCTTTGAAACTACCTACAACGATATCGGCATAAGAGGTGAGTTTGCCTATCATACAGACCGGGTATTCCTAAAAAAGAACCTTGAAGCCACCCGAAAAGCCTATTGGCGTTACGTTATTGGGCTTGATTATCGCTTTGAAAATGGCTTTTATCTTAACCTTCAGTTTCTGCAACAAAGGGTACTTGGCTGGTCAGAAGATATACTTTTTGACCCCAAACTTGACTCTTACATCTTCATGAGACTTTCCAAAAGTTTCCTTGAGGACTATCTTGAAGTTCGTCTTGATGGAACCTACGGCATTACTACCAGGGGTTATTTCTTAAACCCTGAAATAGCTTATAAAATTAGCGACGATGTTGAATTTTTCGCTGGCCTTCATTTAATTGATGGTCCTCAGGGGAGCTTTTTTGATGTGTATGACGCCAATGACCAGGTATATCTAGGTTTAGAGATAAATTTTTAGAGACTTTCTCTTTGTCACGACGAGGAGGACGAAAGGCGGACAGAGCAGTTTCAGGGTGGTGGACAGAAATTGCTTCGCCACTTCGTGGCTCACAATGACAGAGTGGAAACTGTAGCTTGCAATGAAGCCCCATTTTGTCACTGCGAGGAGCGCGTAAGTGCGACAAAGCAGTCTCAGGAAAATATTTTGCAAAGGTTTCTTTTAGTTTCGCATAGAAGGAGTCTAGATTGAACTCTCAGGAATTTTATCGCCGCTTTGTCTGGCAGTACCAAAAGTTTTGGCTAGCGGTGGTCTTGGCTTTCACTATTTTTTGTGGCTGGCAGGTGGCTCACCTGCCAGTAGTTACCTCTACTGACGCCATCATTCCCAGGGATAGCCTCTGGCATTATTATGAAAACTTTCGGGAACAGTTCGGTGCCGATGATGGCGTAGCAGTGGTACTCCATAGTCCTTCTGGAATTTTTACCCCTGAAACACTGGCCTATATCCAAAAGTTAACGTCTATATTTGAAGACATAGAAGAAGTAGAAAGTGTACTCTCTGTCACCAACGTAGAAGACATTAGGGGTGGTGAAGAAATCTTTGAAGTTGAACCTCTGATAGGAGAAGAAATTCCTGCTGACACCAAAAGCCTTTCTTATTTGAAAGAGAGAGCCCGTCGTAATCCTCTTATTTTCCGTAATCTGGTCTCAGAAGACTTTAAAACCACCCTTCTTCTTTTAAGGACAAATTATCGCGGCGAAGATCTTGATTTTGAAAACCGTCTTGTTCACAAAGTGAAACATATTTTACAAAAAAATCCCCCTCCTACTTCAGTAGAAATACACCTGGCTGGCTGGCCAGTAGTAAACGTAAACATGGCCGCCTATATGAACAAAGACCTCATGGTCTTTATTCCTGGCTGTTTCTTTTTGCTCTGTCTTTTGATTTACGTTTTTTTACATTCCTGGCGGGCAGTCTTGGGGGCAGCCATTATCATCAACCTTTCTCTGGTTGCGGCTATGGCTTCTCTTAAATTAGTAGGCGGGGCTCTTAGTCCCATGACTTCGGTACTGGCTCCTCTAACCATGGCCCTGGCCTTAGCGGATGTGATTCATTTGACTATGACCTATTTCAAGTTATCCCCTAAAGAGAGAGCTGTCTCAAGGGCAGTAGCTATTACCTGGGCTCCCTGCTTTTTAACCAGCCTTACCACGGCCATAGGTTTTGGCTCTCTAATGATTTCACGAGTGCCTTCTATTCGCGAGTTTGGCGGGGCAGCTGCTCTGGCTATGTTTATTGAATACTTTTTGACCTTTACCCTTTTTGCTTTTCTCTTACCCTGGATAAGAAGGGGAAAATTTAAAATCGGTTTTAATAAAACCCTGGTTGAGCCTCTGGCTAAGAGTTATCCCTGGTGGTCTTACAAAGCTTTAATTCTTTTTATCCTGGTGGCAGGAATTAGCATATCCCAAATAAGCAAAATAAAAGTTGACACCAATGTCATTGATTTCTTCCACCATTCAACTCCGGTATATCAAGATGTAGTTTTTGTAGATAAACACCTTGGTGGCGCTCAAACTATAGAAATTTCTCTAGAGAATCCTCGGGGAGATTTTCTAGATCCCAAGTTGCTAAAAAAAATAGACGAAGTAGCCCGCTGGCTTGAGAAGCATCCCCTTTTTTACCAGGCTATATCACCAGCTGAATTCTTTAAGTTGATGAACCGGGCTTTTCACCAGGAAAACGATAAATATTTCAAAATACCAGACAGCCGCGAATTGATTTCTCAATACCTGCTCCTTTACGGAGGAGATGAGTTAGCCCACTTTTTAAATGAAGACCAAAACTGGGCCCGTATTTCTGCCCGCACCCCTGAGCACAGCTCGGAAAAAATCAATGAAGCTATCAGAGAATTGAATAAAAAACTTGAAGAAGTTTTTAAAGGTACAGGAGTTAAATTTAACGTTACCGGAAAAACCTATCTGGTTAACAGGACCGCTGATGATATCGTAAAAAGTCAGGTTGAAAGCCTGGCAACCGCCGCTTTTCTTATTTTTGGTATAATGTTTCTTGTCCTGCGTTCCCTTAAGCTCGGGCTCTTATCTATCCCTTCAAACGCTTTTCCTCTGGTAGTGAATTTCGGTTTTATGGGCATTATGGGTATTCCTTTAAACACCTCTACCGCTACTATTTCAGCCGTGGCCATCGGTATAGCCGTAGATGACACCATTCATTTTCTAATTCGTTATAGGAGAAATAGAAAAAACCGCGAACCTATTTCGGCCGTAAAAAATACTTTAAGAGAAAAGGGAAACGCTGTTTTTACTACCTCGTTATCTTTAATTGCGGCCTTTCTGGTTCTCGGGGTGTCTAAGTTTATTCCTACAGTTCAATTTGGTATGCTGAGCGCCCTGGTAATAGGCCTGGCCCTCTTAGCAGATGTCCTTCTTTTACCGGCTATAATTTACCTCTTACGCAGAATTTTTTGATTGCAAATCTTCAAATCCTATTTTCTGTGAAGCCTCACCCTACAAAAACATCTTTCTACCAATTCAGGGGTGCCTGCCAGGCCTTTTTAAGTTCAAAAATGTTTTCTTCAATAACGGCCTTTCCCTTCTCGTCGCGACAGATCAAAACAGGCTCGGCCACTGTCTCGCCAATCAGCGCGTAAACCGTACCAGAAAAAAGTTTTTCAAAATCCTTCTGTCTTTCTCGCGGCACAGTTACCACTATGCGGCTGGCTGACTCTGAAAAAAGAATATAATCCGGCCGCTTTTCCCCTTCATAAGGTAAGGCAGTAAGATCCACCACCATACCCACTTCTCCGGAAAAAGCCATCTCCGCAAGAGCTACCGCCAGCCCTCCGTCAGAACAGTCATGAGCCGCAGAAATAAGGCCATAATAAATAGCATCTCTTAACCTTAAATATCGGTCATAAGCAGAAGAGGCTTTAACTTTTGGCATATTTTTCCCAACAAATCCCTTGAGCCTGAAGTACTCTGAGCCGCCCAGTTCATCACGAGTAAGCCCCAGGATATAAACCAGCTCCCCTGGCTTTTTAGCGTCAAGAGTCATGGCCCTGTTGACATCTGGTATCCTCGCCAGCACTGAAAAGAGAAGGGTTGGCGGAACGGAAATTTTAAGGCTTCCGTCAGGCAGTACCACCCCTACGCCAAAAGGATTGTTTTCAGGAGCAAGCCCCAGGCCAGAGGCCAGATAGTCGTTTTTCATGGAATCTTTGCCGGAAATACAGGGCACACCATAGGCGGTGGTAAAGTCGTAAAGGGCCTGGTTGGCCCTTACCAGTTGAGCCAGTTTGTAATGGCCATCAGGTGTTTTTTCGCTTTGAATAGGGTCACACCAGCAGAAGTTGTCAAGGCCGGCCATGTGTTCAATGTCAGCCCCTACGCAAACCGCATTGCGAATAGCCTCGTCAATGGCGTTGGCTACCATCCAGTACGTATCTATGTCAGAGTATTTAGGACAAATACCGTGAGCCACCACCAGGCCATCATTTTCTTTTAATTCAGGCCTTAACACCGCCGCGTCACTTGGGCCGTCATCTTTTACGCCGGTCAGGGGTTTTATTACGCTTCCTCCTTGGACTTCATGGTCATACTGCCGCACCACGTATTCCTTGGAACAAATGTTATAAGAAGAAAGGAGTTCTTTAAGGATACCCCCGCAGTCTTCAGGCTCAGCTAAAACTGGCTCCTCAAGCCGGGGAGGAACCCATACCGCCTCAAGTTCAAGCTGAGGCACTCCTTCATGCAAAAATTCAAGGGGCAGGAGCCCTACTGTTTTCCCCTGGTAGAGGATATGGAAAAACCCCGAGTCAGTAAACTTACCAAGGACAGTGGCTTCAACATCCATCTTTTGGGCAAGCTCAAGAAAGCGGTCAATATGCTCAGGGGGCACCGCTACGGTCATGCGTTCCTGGCTTTCTGAAACCAAAATTTCCCAGGGCTGTAAACCATGATACTTAAGGGGAGCCTTTTCCAGGTCAAGTTCAGCTCCACCGGACTCCCTGGCCATCTCGCCTACAGAAGAAGAAAGGCCACCGGCTCCGTTGTCAGTAATAGAAGTATAAAGGCATTCATCACGGGCCTTTAAAAGGAAATCAAACATCTTTTTCTGGGTAATGGGGTCACCTATTTGCACCGCAGTGGCCGGACTTCCTTCATGAAGTTCCTCTGAAGAAAAGGTTGCCCCGTGAATGCCGTCTTTACCGATACGGCCACCTACCATGACCACCAGATCTCCCGGACGGGCACCCTTTTTCCAGCTCGGCTCACCACAAACCTCGGCGGGCATTATGCCTCCGGTACCACAATACACCAAAGGCTTACCCAGGTATCTAGGGTCAAAAACAATGGAACCGTTAACCGTAGGGATACCACTTTTATTTCCACCATGCTCTACCCCTTCTCTCACTCCCTCAAAGATACGCTTGGGATGAAGGAGCCTTGGCGGAAGGGGCCTGTCCCAATCAGGGGGAGCAAAACAAAACACATCGGTATTAAATACCAAGAGGGCTCCTTTACCCGTGCCAAAAGGATCGCGGTTTACTCCCACAATGCCGGTTAAAGCACCACCGTAAGGATCAAGGGCTGAAGGGCTGTTGTGAGTTTCAACCTTCATGGCCACGTTCCACTTATCATTAAGCTTGATGACACCGGCATTATCCACAAACACCGAAAGGCAAAAGTCTCTTTCCCCCTTGGCCTTACGTATTTCCTCGGTAGAACGCCGAATGTAGGTCTTAAAAAGGCTATCAATGACTTCGGTCTTCCCAGAAACTTTGTCCGTATAAGTAATCCTGGCGTTAAAAATCTTATGCTTACAGTGCTCAGACCAGGTTTGAGCCAGGCTTTCAAGCTCCACATCAGTTATACGATGATCAAGGCCATATTTTTGGCGAAGGCTCAAAAAATCCTTATTAGAAGTGAAAAACTCTTTTATGGTTTTCATTTCTCTAAGGTTTAAAGCGAGAAGTCTTTCTTTAGAGAGCTTCAAAAGTTCATCATCGGAGAGCCTTGATAAGTCAAAGAATTCTACTTTTATCTCGTGGGTTTCTGTAACTTTGGGAGGAGTTATTATAAGCCCCTTCTCAGGGTTAAAGTCTTTTTCAGAAACCACCCAGAAACGTTCTATAAGGACATTGGCGAGAAGCTCCCTGGCAATACGTTCGGCGTCTTCTTGAGTTAGATTGCCCTTTATCAAATACTGGGTTAGAGAATAAACGTTTTCGTCAGTAGCAAGGGAGCGGCCGAGAAGAAGCTCTAAAGCCTCTTTCGCCACTTTTCCTTCGTTATCCGTGACGCCAGGGCGAAAACCCACCTGGATTAGCCAGTCAAAACCAAACCTCGGCGCAAGGGGCTTTTCCACGGAATAGATTTCAGTTACCGGGTCGCAAAGGGGGCCTGAAGCAAAGGCCAAAAGGTCTTCCCGGGAAATATTGGCTTCAACGAGATAGATTCTCACCGTGCGGCAGGCCTCTACAGAAAGGCTCAAGTCTTCACGCATGCGCCGAGCAAGTTTTTCTCCCAGGGCGTCTTTTAGTTCAGGTTTTAAGGCAACTTCTATGCGGGCTAACATTTTTTACCTCTCTTTAGTTAGTCTTTTAAAGATAAACCACAGGCCCTTTACCTCTTCAAGAACTTTAAACAAAAAGCTAGATTTTTCCTGTGAAAATAACCCCTCCCTAACCCTCCCCTCCGAGGGGAGAAAGCTTCCCCCTTATAGGAGGAGGTCATAACCATTTTCATGTTTTCGTTGTGTCTCTTAGAGAAATGAAAGGTCATTAATGGGAGCGTTTTTTTACCTTACATCGTGTCATCGCGAGGCGACATAGTCACCGTGGCGATTTCCGGGATTGCTTCGCTTCGCTCGCAAATAACAAAGAAGGGGTTCGCAATGACTACCACAAAATTGTTATATGTTTGATTCTACTAATAAAAAAGAGAAAGCGGCCCTAAAGGCCGCTCTTTGATAATTATTTAGAAGAGCTTTCAGATTTTTTTGATTCCTTTAAGCTTTGGCTACTTTTCTTTTCCTTACGAGCATAGTCGGTTACATACCAGCCAGAACCTTTTAATATGAAAGAGCTCTGGCTTACAAGCTTGCGCAATTTACCCTGACAGGCTTCGCAGGTGGTGAGAGGGTCATCGGTAATTTTTTGCCACACTTCATAATGGCGGCCACAGTTCTCGCACTCATACTCATAAATAGGCATTTCTTACACCTCCTCTTTCAAATATGTTTTGTCAAAATGTTTGAGAATATTTTCAACTTCCTGGTTTTTGTATAAAGCTAAAACTTTTTTGCTAAGCAGGTGGACTTTCTTTTCTTCTTCCCAGCGCTTTTCTTCAGGCATCCAAAAACTGGCTATAAATTTTACAAACCTGATCATGTGTACCAACTCATGAGTAAAAATATAAAGCAAAAGAGCTTTAAGAGAAGAGGTTGCTAACTCTAAAGAAAGGATTTGTTCTTCAGCCAGAACTAATTTGTAGAAACTTCGTCTGCGCCTGGGCAGGCAATCTGAGGTTTCTAAAAGGAAAAGGCCAGCAAGGGCATTTTGAGGCAAACCAAGGGAATGATTCTCATTCAATAGGACTTCATATTGTAATCGGCGCCAGTCTTTATCCGAAAGATTAAAGAAGTCCCCTACCAAGGCTTCGGCTAAAGAAGAAGCCTCGCCCAGGATATTTTTATCAAGCCTATCTTTTGGCTTTTTTATTCCTCTTCTCCAGCTGGGTATGAACCAAGCCATTCTAGATGCATGCAAATCCTTGAAATTTCATCAATACACTCTTTTACCTTCCCGTCTTCTATATGACCTTCACAATCCAGGAAGAAATGATAACGCCAGGGTTCTTTTTTAGCAGGGCGGCTTTCTATTTTTGAAAGATTAATTTGACGCTTAGCAAAAGAGCTAAGTACTTCAAAAAGGGCTCCAGGACGATCAGAAATACTAAAGAAAAGAGAAGTCTTGTCTTTCCCTGTAGGCCCAGGGTTTTCTTTCCCTATAACCCAAAAACGGGTAACGTTCCCGTGAAAATCTTCTATGCGGCTGGCTACTACCTGAAGATGGTAAGTGCGCGCCGCAAGGGGGCTGGCAATGGCTGCTACCGAAGGGTCCACGGCCGCCCATCTAGCAGCAAAGGCAGTAGAGGAAACTTCTTCTACTGGCACCGAGGGTAAATTTTTCCTCAACCACTTACGACACTGGGCCAGAGCATGAGGATGAGAAAGCACCTTTTTTATATCTTCTTTGCGACCAGATTGATTTAAGAGGTCATGGGTGATGGGGATAAACACTTCGCCGCAAACTTTAACTTTGTAGTCGGAAAAGGCATCAAGAGTAGCGGAAACTGTTCCCTCTATAGAATTTTCCACCGGGACAACACCAAATTTAGCCCTTTCAGCTTCAGTTTCTTCAAATACATCAAGAACAGACTCTTGAGGAAGAAAGTTAGCTGCCCGGCCGAAAAATTTTAAAGCCGCCATGTGGCTAAAAGTGGCCTCTGGCCCAAGATAGGCTACTTTCTGTAACTCCTGGGCCGTACGGCAGGTATGTACGATCTCTAAAAATATAGCTTTTAAAGATTTTTCAGGAAACTCTCCCTGGTTTTCCTCTAAGATTTTATTTATGACCGCTCGCTCTCGGCTTAGGTCAAGAACTTTCACTCCTAAAGCCCTTTTCAGTTCGCCTACTTCCTTAACAACGGCGTAACGGCGTTTTAAACAGTCAAGAATAGTGCGGTCAATTTTATCTATCTCCTCGCGCAAATCCTTAAGACGTGCCTCTATTTCTTTTTTGTTTTTCATAGTGTCCGCCATTGATTTTATTTTCTTAATTGATTTTAAGGTTTATTAATGAGAGCACAAGACAGATGAGAATTTTAGGACTGTTATTGCAACCCTCCCTACTACGTCATTGCGAGCCCTCACTCCTACGTCATTGCGAGCGGAGCGAAGCAATCTAGATCCCTTCGCTAGCGTGCGGGACAGGGACTGCTTCGTCGCCTCTAGCTCCTCGCAGTGACAAACAGGGAGGGACATTGCGAGTACAAAGCAATCTAATAAATCGCCACGGCGACTGTGTCGCCTCGCCATGACATTTTGTAATATAAAAGTTGCTCTCATTAATAAATAAACTTACCAAAATAAAAAGAGCCAGGCAAAGAAGGTTATCTTTTCCCTGGCCATGGTTGGCATTTACGGCAAGGACAAAAGCCTTCATAAAAGGCCTCTTTCATAGAATGAAAGATGACTTTATTACGCAAACTGGTTTTGCGGCCAAAACCACAACTGGGCCGATGGAATCGTCGTGAACGCTTATTACCAATGTAATAAGGTTCTCCCTTAAAAAGAGCTTCATCACTCCACAAACCCCTTTTTTGGTGCATAGCTTGGCGTTGTGCCGCCAAAAGCCTCTCAAAATACTTCACGTTAGGTGGCATATAACAGGAAAAAGCAAGCCCTTCGCGCACCAGGGCTTCCTGGACAAAAGTACCATCAAGCAAAAAAACATAGGCTAAAAGCCGGCCAAAACGATCTCGTTCCTCTTCAGCCAGTTCAAGGACAACCTTTTTGCCCTTTACCAGTTTGATATTAAACCTTAAGGCTTCCCGTCCAAAAGGTTCTCCAGGACTATCTTCATGAGCAATTTCAGGGGCATTTATCCCGGCGTATCTTACCTTTTGGCCGTTTTCTAAAATGATTGTATCCCCATCAATTACCCAGCGAACATAATGAACCTCTTTATAAGCATCACACCCAATAGGCGACCAAAAGATAAAAAGACACAAAAAAAACCAAAACTTCTTCATAAAAATCCTCCTGTAAAAGGTCACTAGCCAGTTGGACCATTTTATTAATAGATGACAATTTTGGAGATGTCATTGTAAGTTCTCTTTTTGTCACAGCGGGAGGAGCGAAGCAATTCAGATCCCTTCGCTACCACTCGGGACAAGGATTACCTCGTCGCACTTCATGCTCCTCGTATGACCCGTTGGGTCACTTAGTCGGCGCCCTGCGGGCCTTCCCGTAATAATAAAAAAAGAAGCTAGTTCTCTCGGCGATTAGTTTGCCTGGCGATAAGGCTCTGTAATGCAAAAATATACTATTAACAGCAAAAGTATATACACTTTTAGCTAAAATAAAAGATATGTAACACCTCAGTTAAAACAAAAAGAATTAGATACCATCTTATTGAATTAGCAGATGAAGTTAATCAAAATATTTCTAATGAATCAATATATAGAAAAGCTTCTAAATCGCTTTGAAAAAGAATTTTATCATTACAGAGTCTCAAATGGTTTTACACATCCTAAATTTAGAGACCTATCCTCACCAAGTTCTGTATCCATAAAGAGTCCCTTTCCCAAAAGGAAATTATTAATAGACGATTCTCTTATCATTCATGTTACGGTAACCGGCCGCTGTAATGCGCGCTGCAAAGGATGTATTAATGTTTCAATAACCTGTGGCCAGAGAGAAGAACTTTTAACCATATTTGAAGCTGAACCTAAACGAGAAGTTTTAGGCATAAAACGCCTGTCAGATGAATTTCCTAATAAAAAGGTAACTGTAGTTTTTTATGGTGGAGAGCCACTCTTAGCGCCTCAAAAAATTAGGAAAATACAAACTATTTTAAGGAAAGAACTCCCTCATAAAGAAATACGTTTTATGGTTATAACAAATGGCATGCTAATTGACCGAGTATATAAAAATTTCCCCGAAATTATTCAAGATGTTTGGCTATTTTCCATTTCTATTGATGGGCAAAAAGAACAACATGAATCGATAAGAATAGGGACATCTCTTGAAAAGATTCAGCAGAATCTATCTATTTTACGTAAAAGTACTAGAAGCAAGATTTTAATGTGGTCCACCTTAAGAGAAGAGCAATCTTTAAAAGATTGCTTTTTAGAATTTCTCTATCTTTATCAGGAAAAACTTGTTGACTTTTTCTTTTACCACTTTGCCGAAACCGAAGAGCCTTTTAAAAATTTTAATGCTTATATCAAGCAATATGAAAAAGACTTTAATTACCTATTAGACACTTACTTAGACTATCTAAAAAAGAATATTGTTCTTCCCATTACACATTTAAACGAACTTATAGCCTTTCTTTTAAGCGGGCACAAAAGAGGCCACACGGCCTGTGGCGTAGAGCTAGCAACTAATTTTGACCTGGTAGGAGGAAAAATTCTCGCCTGTGCCGATTTACCTCCTGAGTTGGCTTTAGGTCAAATAACACCAGATGGTCAGGTGTCCTTATCTCTTGAAAGTCTTCCTTCTCTGGTGGCTTATAAAAACTATCTAAGTTGTGACATCTGTGGCATTGAACCCTATTGCGGTGGGAGATGCCCCGTACAGGCCCTTACAGGCTCTGTTGAAAGGACTCTTGCCTATTGTCAGCTATTGCGCCTCCACGTGGGCATGGTGATTGAACGTCTTCCTGAAATAAAAAGACACTTAGAAAGGTTGTCTATATCTTATCAAGACCTTTACGACCATTCTGGATTTCTGGCCCGCTACACCGATGTAATTCCTTGATAGGCTTCACTTTCAAATATTAATTGTTTCAAGCTATCACCAGATAAACATTAATGGGAGCACAAAACCTATACAATTTTGGGCTTGTCATTGCAAACCTTCGCCTACAATGTCATTGCGGGCCCCGTTAGGGACGAAGCAATCTCAGAGACTGCTTCGTCGCCTCCAGCAAACCCGGGGCGGTTCAGTATCTTACGAGTCCTTTCACTGTCATTGCGAGCGGAGCGAAGCAATCCAGATCCCTTCGCTACCGCTCGGGACAGAGGCTGCTTCGTCGCCTCCGGCTCTTCGCAGTGACAGGGAAAGGAGTTATTGCGAACCACGTTCCCCACCTCGTCATTGCGGGCCACGAAATGGCAAGCAATCTCGGGTGAAGCAATTTCTGGATAATTTATGAAAAGTCCTGTTATAATACTTTTATGAAAAAGAAGCTTCCGGTTGGTATCCAGAGTTTTGAAGTCATACGCACAGAAAACTACTATTACGTTGATAA
>NZ_LSFI01000019.1 GCF_001642325.1 Thermodesulfatator autotrophicus
GCGGACACAGTTGACGAAACACTATGTTTATGTTTTTTGTGGGCCTTCCGATATAAACAAAAGCAACCCTTAGTAGAGGGATAAAGGTGATTGTAGAAAAAGGACAATTCCAAATAACCAATAGCAAAGGCGAAATACTTGAAACAGAGGCTTTGGGCTCCTGTGTGGCCTTGGTTGCCAGAGATAGAGAGGCCGGGATTTATGGTCTCTGGATATTTGTTTTGCCGGCAGAACGGATCCTTACAAAGCGAGTGCCAGGCACTACTTCTATGTTTTTTGCCAGTGAAGGCATAGACGAGTTTTTAAATAGCCTTGAAGAAGCAGGGGTTTCGCGCGAAAGGCTTGAATTTTTTGTGGCCGGGGGAGCAAGATTCCTTGAAGCACCAACTATTTTTGACCTTGGTGGAGTAAATACTTCTATGATTCGCAAGTTACTTAGAGACCGGAATTTATCTCTCAAAGGGGAGCGCTGTGGTCTTCCTTTTCCATGTCGCGTAAAGATAAATCCCAAAGGGGACGAAATAATCTTTAAAATTTCGGGAGAAGAGGAAGAAAAGTGGTAAAGATACTGGAACATATTTTTGAAGAGTTAAATACGGTTCCTAACTTCCCTGACACGGCCTTAAGGGCCCTCAAAATGCTTGAAGACGAAAATATCAATTTTGAAGACCTGGCCAAGGTTATCAGATACGATGCCACCATCACGGCTAATTTTTTAAAACTGGTAAATTCAGCCTATATTGGCTTAAGGCGCAAGGTAGAATCTTTGACTCAGGCCTTTGCCCTTCTTGGTATCAACCAGATTCGTTTTTTCTTGGTGGCAGCCTGTGCCGGGCAATATTTAAAACGTACTTTGCATGGTTACAATTTATCTCCTTACGAAGTCTGGCTACATTCTTTGGGAAGTGGAGTTTTTGCAGAATTAATAGCAGAAAAAGTCAAGGCCAAACATCCTGATTATATTTTCACCGCGGCTCTTTTACACGATATTGGCAAGCTGGTCTTAGATTTATTTGTCGGTGGTGAGCTTGAGGTAATAAAAGACCTGGTAAAAGATGAAGGATTAACTTTTATGGAAGCAGAGATAATGGTCCTTGGCACTGACCACGCTGTGGTGGGGGCTGAGCTTTTAAGGCGCTGGGGTTTCCCTAAAGAGACTATCTTTGCCGTACGGGCTCATCATGACGAAGACTGGATGGTTCAGAACCAGACGGCTGCTATTGTAGCTCTTTCCAACATGCTTACTAATCTCTTGGGTATTGGAATGGGTTCAGATGGGCTTTCTTATAGAGTGCCTCCCAAGTTACTCAAAGTAGCTGGCATAAAAGACCGCGAGCTATTTTCCCTTATCGCTGAGGGTTATCAGAGGTTTCAAAACCTTAAAAATAACCTTCTGGCTAACTCTGCTCGTTGAGCCGCCAAGCCCAGGCAAGCACTATAGCTACAGCTTCATAAAGCTCTGGCGGAATTTCTTGTTCAATTTCAAGCTTCAATAGAGCTTCAATAAGTTTATCTTCTTTTTTAATGGGGATTCCATGTTCCCGGGCTAAAGAAAGTATTCTTTCAGCAAGAAGCCCCTCTCCCTTGGCAACTACTCTGGGAGCTTTATCTTTATGGTGGTCATACTTTAGAGCTACTGCCTTTTTCTTCATTATTTTTCTTCTTGCGGGTTCGACTGGAACGAGCTCTTTTATTTTCTTTAGTTTGCCCTTTTTCTTTTAAAGACTTTTCTTCTTTTATCGTTTCTTTTTCTGTATTGACTTTAATATCTGAAGAAGATTGTTTTATCTCTTCAAAAACTGCCTCTTCAGGGGGCAAAGAAATATCAGGCTCTATAATTACGGCGGCATTATAGTAATCTTCCAGGACAGCTAAGTCTTTTCTTTTTTGATTCAAGAGATAAGAAGCAAGTTCAGGGGCAGCTTTCACTTTTATTTGTTTTATATTCTTGGTGGCAAGTTTACTTTTTATCCGTCTTAAAAGGGCGGTGGCTGAAACTTCTACGGTTCTTATCTGGCCTGCTCCGCGGCAGCACGGACAGGGGCGAAAACTCCCCCATTGTATAGGGGCCTGGAGTTTCTGGCGGGCTAATTCTATAAGCCCAAGCTTACTAAATTTGGTTAAAGTGATTTTGGCCTTGTCTTTTTTAAGGGCTTCTTTCAGGCGTTTTTCTACCTGGTAGCGGTGTTTAGGTTGCTTCATGGTAATAAAGTCAATGACTACCAGGCCGCCAAGATCTCGTAGACGTAGCTGGCGGGCTATTTCTTCTGCGGCTTCAAGGTTGGTCTTAAAAGAAGTTTCTTCAAGGTCTTTTTCACGTACACATTTGCCTGAATTTACGTCTATAGCTACCAGGGCTTCGGTGGGTTCAATATAAAGAGTCCCCCCTGAAGGTAAAGGAACCACCGGTTTAAATACGTTTTCAATTTGCTCTTCAAGGTTGAAAAGGGAAAAAATAGGCCTTTCTTCTTTAAACAACTTGGCCAGACGCACTTGGCGTGGAGCTACTAATTTCAGGAAACTTTTTATCTTCTCAAGGGACTCTGAGGTATCTACCAAAATTTCTTTTACGTCAGAAGAGAGATGTTCACGGAGGAATCTGACTATGACGTCCTGGTCACGATAAAGCAAAGTGGGGGCCTTTTTTTGGGCCGCCTGTTTCTTAATTTCTTGCCAGAGGCGTAAGAGATATCTGAGGTCAGCTAGAATATTTTTCTTGGCCGCTTCAGCTGCGGCGGTGCGCATTATAACGCCCACACCTTCGGGAAGCTTGAGGCCAAGGAGGATGTCTTTCAACCTCTTTCGTTTATTTTCGTCTTCTACTTTTTTAGAAACACCCTGAGTGGGGTTCCCTGGCATTAAAACCACATAGCGGCCTGGCAGAGTTAAATAGGTAGTTAGGCTTGCGCCTTTGGTAGGAGTTTCCTCTTTGACTACCTGCACCAGGAGTTCTTGTCCCTCTTCAAGTAATTCTGGCAAACGCGATTTTCCCGAAGAATCTACTGCTTCGGCATAACCGTAATATTCAGGGTGAATTTCTTTAAAAGGTAGATATCCGTTGCGCGAAAGGCCTATATCTACAAAAGCCGCTTGAAGACTGGGCTCAATATTTACCAATCGGCCTTTGTAGATGTTGCCCTTGGTATGCTCCCTGACAACGGTTTCAATATCAAAGGCTTCAAGGCGGCCATTTTCAACTAGGGCTACTCTTACTTCTTCTGGTTGATCAGCATTTATCAGGATTGTTTTATTGGCTGTCTTTTGTTTTCTAGGCATTTATGGGCATCTCTTCTTTAGAAGTTACCGAGGCCTTTATTAAGTTGAGCACATGGGTAAGGGCATTGACAACGTTATCACGAAAATCTCCTGCTACTACTAGAAGCATAAGAATATCTCCTACTTCAAGTTCCCCTTCTCTGATATAGACTCTCACTTCAAAAATTCCTGGTAGAGTTTGGGCTGTATCTATTATTTCCGAGAGCTTTTCGCGATCAACCTTAACCTTGACCCCCTTTACCTTTTCACCAGTGCGTGTGAAGGACCTGACCACCCCGGTATGAGTAAGAATCATACCGATTTTGCCTTCAGATTTTTTGATGATTTCCTGTATTATGGTATCAAGAGAAGGCATTTTTTCCTTGTCTGTTATCACCTTAAACATATTTTTTCTCCTTCAAGTATTTTGACTTATAATTACAAATATAAAAAGTGATAAAAAACCACTCCAAGATAGAGGATAGTCACCAAAAGAAGCCCCCAAAAGGCCCTTTTTGATCTCTTGAGAGCACATAAAAGAAAAAGGATCCCACCAAAAAAACCAACCAACATACTTTTAAGCAGCAAAAAAAATACAGGAGAAATTCTAATACTCCAATTCATGAAGGGATTTAGTTCCATACATTGGCCCTGGTAAAGACATTCGAGGGTTAAAAAAGCATCAATCTTTGAGAGCATAAGGAGAAAGACATAGGCACAAAGCGCCAGAGCAAAAATAAAAGAAAGTTCTATGGGGCGTTTAAGTTCTTGCCATAAAATTGATGCTTTTTTAAAAGGCATAATTAAAAATCAATAATTTTTTGGGCCTGGGCCGTAGCTCTTTGGACTGAAACGGCTTTATCTAAATCCAAATCTGCCAGCTCTTCTTCACCCATATCCCGATAAACCTGGCTTCTGGCCATAAAGGCTGCGGCATAAAGTGGTTCAAGGTTTATCGCGTTATTAAAACAATCAAGGGCTTTTTCTAAATCTTTTTTACGATAATACACCTGACCTAAACGATAATGAAGCCTGGGATTTTTGGGTTCTTCTTCCAGGGCCTTTAATAAATCTCTTTCTGCTTCATCTAAGCGGTCAAACTTCAAGAAAATAGCCGCTCTGGCGTGTAAGGCTTTTACAAAAGTTGGTTCCAGCTCTAAAGCCTTATTTAAATAGTCTAAAGCCTCTTCAAACTGTTGTTTAAAAAGTAAAAAGGCACCTTCTTCGTAAAGTTCTTCAGCTGTCATGACAACCTCCTTCTTGTTTTTTCTCAAATTTTGTTTAATAGTTATTTTAGATAAAGACAAGGAGGGGTGCCCGAGCGGCCGAAGGGGGCGGCCTTGAAAGCCGCTGAGGGTCTAGTGCCCTCCGGGGGTTCGAATCCCTCCCCCTCCGCCAACATTAATTTTTATTGTTTTGGCTAGTGTTAAATAGCTGTTGCAGGAAGGAAAATATTTCGGTAGTTTATAAGTAACATTTGGAGGGGTGACCGAGAGGCCGAAGGTGCTCGCCTGCTAAGCGAGTGTGCCCCCAAAAGGGGCACCGTGGGTTCGAATCCCACCCCCTCCGCCAGTTTTTCCAGCAAACAAAAACGTCTCCTCCCACAACATTTTTGTCGAAGTAGTTTCAGGGTCTAAAAACGATTTTTGTGACCTTTAAAACATGTTTATAGTCTTAATCTATCTCTAATACGGCGGTGCTTTTCACCGAAAGATAAGGATCGCCCCCTCGTAGTGATAGCTTGGGCTAGTCATGACGAATGAAGCAATCTCTGATCAAGATTTTTTGAATTTTGGAAGTTTTAAAGTATTGGCACTAATATTGCTAATCAAAACATTCAAAAACATTCAAAAATAAAGGAGGTCAGAGATGAGGAAAATAGTACTTGTTTTGGCAGGTTTACTTCTGGCTACTGGTTCAATGAATGCTTTAGCTGAAAAAGAAACTAATTCTGATGTAACCAAAGAACTAGTTGTTCCCTTGGTAAAAGAATACAAGGTTAAAATGGGCAAGGCTTCGTTCCCTCACGCCAAGCATTTTATGGATGCAGGGTATTCCTGTGGGACTTGTCATCACGAGAAAAAGGTCAAGGTAAATGGAAAAATGCAAGCTATTCCTTTAACCACAGAAAAAGCTAAAGCCATGATGGCCGAAGGTAAAAATCCATTTCAATGTAAAAGCTGTCATGGTGACCTTAATCGCAAACAGTACAAAAAACTGTTTCATAAAAATTGTTTAAGCTGCCACAAAGCTCTTAAAAGAGAAGGGAAAGCAGTGCCTACTAAATGTAAAGAATGTCATGTGAAGCCTAAGAAAAAGCGTAAGACCATGTTAGAAGGCTGCTAATTAACAGGTTTTTGGGAGAGGTCTAAATCCCCCTCCCTCCTCACAAACAGACCTCTCCCTTTTTCAATAACAAAGCTTTTTTTCCTGCCAAAAAACAATATAATGAAAATCGCCATGGACAAATTGAGACTCATCTGGTGCTTTTTTCTTTTAATTGCAGGCTGTTCTTCTAATCCTTCTGGCCTTACACCCCAAGTTGAAATTCCTGAAAAATTTTTTCTGGCTCAAGATACCCCTCAGAACAAGGTAGATATAGATCACTGGTGGAAAAGTTTAAAAGATAAAGAATTAAATCGTCTTGTACAGGAGCTTCTTTCTTCAAATTGGCGTTTAAGGGAAGCTCAGGCCCAAATAAAGATAGCCGAAGCCCTTTTTAGAGAAGCTAAAGCCCTTCGGTTCCCCAGGTTAGATTTTTCTTTTTCCGCCAGTCGCGGCCGACAGGTTATTTCTTTTATTCCCGTTAAATCTTCTGTTTCAGGTAGTTTTTCAGGAAGTCTTCTGGCTTCATACGAAGTAGATATTTGGGGAAAACTTAGTCATGCCAGTAAAGCTTCCTATTATCAACTCATAGCCAGCAAAGAAAATCGTCGAGCGCTTGCTCAGAGCCTAGTGGCCCAGCTAGTTAGTGAATACGTTTCAGGGGTTTATCTCTCGTGTGAGAAGGCTTTGTTAGAAAAACAGCTGGAGATAGAAAAACGTTATCTTAAAGCCCTGCGCCAACGCTACCGGTTGGGACTCATAGACCCATCTCTTCTGGAACAAGAAGAACGGCTACTGGTTAATCTTGAAGAGGAAAAAGAGAGACTTGAAGGGGAAATTACTTCTGCTAGACAAAAAATATCTCTTCTTTTGGGGAGGTATCCTAAGCCCTGGCCGATTTCTAATAATATTTGTTCATTAGAACTTTCTCCTCCGCCTCCGGGTTTACCTTCAGCGCTTTTAAAGCGCAGGCCAGATATCCTGGCGGCAGAAGCCAAACTCCTTTCAGCTGGAGAACAAATAGCCAGCGAAAAGGCAACTTTGTTTCCTAAAATAACTCTTACCGCTCAGGAAGGTCGCGTCTCAAATGCCCTTGTTAATTTGCTTAACAGTGAAAATAGGTTCTGGGAACTTGCTTTCTCTTTAGCCCAGCCTATTTTTGACGCCGGTGCGCGAAAGGCCAGAATAAAAAAAGCTAAGGCCCGTCTTGAGGAAGCCAGGGCTGTATATGCTCAAACCATACTTCAGGCCTTTTTTGAAGTGGAAAATGCCCTTATGCTAGAGGCCAACTGGCGAAGGCGTCTTGAGCTGGCTCTGAGAAGAGAACAGGCGGCCTGTAATGAAGCGCAGATAAGGTCTCTGCGAGCGCAGTTGGGAATAACCTCTATCATTGATTATCTTAAGGCCCAAAATTTGTATTTAGAAAGCCAGAGAAAAGTTTTATTCACCAGAAAACAGCTGCTATTAGCTAGAATTTCCCTTTACAGGGCACTTGGTGGCGGGTTTGAATTTGAAAGCGAGTAGCTTATGAAGAAACATAAAATTTTACAATGTCTTTTGGTTGTTTTCGTCTTAGTAGCTGGTTTTCTGCTAGCTCATCATTTTATTTCTACTAAGCCCAAAGTTCCTAAACGAAAGCCTAAACCCTTTCTTCCTTTAGTTGAGGTTTTATCTTTGAAACAACAAGATTTTCAGGTCACCATTGAAGGCTTTGGTACTGTTCGGGCTTTGAGGGCAGGCCATATTGTACCAGAGGTCTCAGGGCGACTTATATATGTGTCTCCCAAACTTGTTCCTGGTGGGAGGTTTAAAAAGGGTGAAATCCTGGCTCGTATTGACCCCAGTGATTATGAGGCAACTCTTGCTCTGGCCCAAGCAGAACTTGAAGAGACCAGGCGGACTTATGAAGAAATAAAAGCTCAGGCCCTGGCTGCTAAAGAAGAATGGTATAAAGTACTGGGCCACAAGGAAACTCCTCCGCCTTTGGTGGTAAAGAAGCCCCAGCTGGCCGCAGCGGAAGCGAGAATAAAAGCCGCTCAGGCCAAATATGAAAAAGCACGTTTAGACCTTAAGCGAACAACCATCAGGGCCCCTTTTGACGGACTGGTTACTGAGGCTCAAGTAGAACTCGGCCAATATGTTTCTAAAGGGGCTTTGTTGGCCAAAGTGTATGACATAAAATCTTTAGAAGTAGCTATTCCTTTATCCTTAGAAGAGATAAAATTTTTGGAAATTCCAGGCTTTAATAGCAAACGTGCTTCAAAAGCCAAAATCTTTCTTCATAACTTTAGTAATTTTTTCTGGACTGGAGAGGTCATTCGGGCTTCGGCCAGGGCAGACGAGAAGACCCGCTTGATAGACATTTATGTCAGAATCAATAAACCCTTTTCCCAAAAAATTCGTCTTCTTCCTGGTTTTTTTGTAAAAGCAGAATTTGAAGGAAAGATTTTAAAAAATGTCATAGTTATCCCTAGAAAGGCCCTCTACTTTGAAGAGGGAAAATGGTACGTGTGGCTGGTTGAAGAAGGTCATCTGAAAAGAAGAGAAATAGAGATAATTTTATTTAACGAAGATAAGGCGGTGATACGCCATGGAGTCTTAAAGGCAGGAGAAAACCTTGTAATTACCAAGCTTACCAGACCTGTTCCAGGCATGAAGGTGCGTATTAAGCCATGAAAAAGCTTATCGCCTGGTTTGCGGAAAATCACGTAGCAGCCAATCTTTTAATGTTGTTTCTTTTGGCCGCAGGTCTTTATAGCGCTTTTAACATAAAAGTAGAAGTCTTTCCTGATATAACCCTTGATGCCGTTCAAATCAGTGTTGAATACCGCGGGGCCGCCCCGGAAGAAGTAGAAGAAGGGATTATTCGTCCCATTGAAGAAAGGATTATGGGGCTTCCAGGCGTTGAACGCATTTATTCTCAAGCCATTGAAGGGCGGGCTCAAATTACCGTAGAAGCCACTAAGGGCTGGGATATTAATAAACTTTACGATGATATAAAAGTAGAGGTTGACGGGCTTACCACTCTCCCTGAAGAGGCTGAACGCCCTATAGTGAGGCGGGTTTCCAGGCTTTTTCCCGTAATCAGTATTGCTGTTTACGGAGATGTTTCCGAAAAGACGTTAAAAAGATGGGCTGAACAGATAAAAGAAGAACTGCTCACCTTACCCGAGGTAACAGAAGTATCTTACTTTGCTATACGTCCAGAAGAAATCCACGTGGAAGTCTCTCCTGAGGTGCTCCAGAAATATAAGTTGAGCTTGGGGGAGATTGCCCAGCGCATTAGAGAAGAAAGCGTTGATTTGCCTGCCGGCCGTATATCTGAAAAAGATGACGAAATTCTTTTGCGAGCAAAGGGCAAACGTTACTATGGGGAAGAATTTTTAAACATACCAGTGGTGACTGATTTTCAGGGCACCAGTATCACTCTTGGCCAGATTTCCCAGGTTAAGGATTCTTTCCGCGACTTAGTGGACTTTTTTGCTTACTTTAAAGATAAAAGGGCGGTAGTGGTTCAGGTCTTTCGTCTTGGGGATCAAAACGTCCTTGAGATTTCCAAGGCGGTAAATCAGTATTTTGAAGCCCTGCGCGAGAGAATCCCTGAAGGCATAAAGGTAGAACTTTTTGAAGATACCTCTCAGGTTCTTAAGGCCCGTTTGTTCTTGCTACTTAAAAACTTGAGTCTGGGTATGGTTTTAGTTCTTTTGGTTCTTGGTTTCTTTCTTCATCCCCGGCTGGCCTTCTGGATAATGCTCGGTATCCCTATTTCATTCGCCACCGCTTTATGGCTCCTTCCATATTTTGGCGTGTCTATCAATATGGTCTCTCTTTTTGCTTTTATTCTGGTATTAGGTATCGTGGTTGACGATGCCATTGTAGTGGGAGAAAACGTATTTCATCTGCGCCAGAAAGGCCTTCCTCCTTTGGAAGCTGCCATTAAAGGCACTATTGAGGTAAGTACTCCGGTGCTTTTTTCAGTATTAACCACCATGGCGGCTTTTTGGCCCTTACTTTATGGCTCTGGGGTTATGGGAAAATTTATTTTTGTTATCCCGGTAGTGGTAATTCTAGTGCTTTTAGGTTCATTGATTGAATCGTTTTTTGTGCTCCCGGCCCATTTAGCTGCCACTAAAGGTAATATTTCTCCTGAGGGGGTGAGTTTTCTAGCTAGAGGCCTTGAACGTTTAGTAAACGGCCCTTATCGTCGGAGCCTGGCTTTTGCTTTGCGCTGGCGCTATTTAACGCTTTCCCTTAGCATTGCGCTGTTGGTAGTAGTTATTTCTCTCTGGCTTGGCGGCCGTATTAAATTTACCTTTTTCCCCCGGGTGGAAGGTGATGATGTAAACTGCTATATCACCATGCCTGCTGGCACCCCCGCTCAGGTAAGCCTGGCAGTAGCCAGGGAGATAGAAAAAAAAGGTCTGGCAGTTATTAAAGAATACGAAAAAAAATACGGTAAGTCTCTTTTAGAATACTCCATGATAATGGTAGGGGTGCACCAGATACGCCATGGTCCTAGGGCTGGGACTCCTTCCGTAGGGTCTCATCTGGCTCAGGTAACTTTAGAGTTAATCCCTGGCGAGGAGCGTCCTGGTATTAGCAGCGCCGAAATTGTCAGAGAATGGCGAAAAAGGGTAGGGGAGATTCCTGGGGCTGAGGGTATTCTTTTTCAAAGTGAATTGTTTGGCCTGGGGAAACCTATAGATATCGCTGTGTCGCTTAAAGACGAGGAATCTCTTTTAGAAGTGGTTGAGATTATAAAGAAAGAGTTGCGAAATATTCCCGGGGTGCACGACATTGAAGATAGCTTTCTGCCAGGGAAGGATGAAATCAAAATCGTTTTAAAGCCAGGGGCTGAAGCCTTAGGTTTGACCCTGGAAGAAGTAGCCAGGCAGGTAAGACAGGCCTTTTACGGGGCTGAGGCTTTAAGGGTCCAGCGGGGAGAAGACGAAGTTCAGGTGCTTGTTCGTTATACGGCCAAAGAGCGGAGCATGGTAGCCTCTCTTGAAAAAATGAGGCTCCATCTACCTGATGGCCGCGAAATTCCCCTGCTAGAAGTGGCTGATTTAAAGCGAGGTTACGGTTATGTTTCCCTTGATCGCCTGGATGGAAGACGAGTGATTCACGTGCTGGCTGAAGTTGACGAAAAAGTAGCCAGTGCCTCAGAGATAAGAGAATTTTTGGCCACCCAATTCCTTCCTGAGTTAAAGGCCAGGTATCCGGACCTGGTCTATTCTTTTGAAGGAGAAGGCAGACGCCAACAGGAGTCCATGAGAGACGTGATAAAGGCCTTTCTTTTTGCCCAGCTGGTTATTTATGCCCTTCTTGCTATTCCTCTACGTTCTTATGCTCAGCCCCTTATTATCATGTTCGCGGTACCATTTGGTATAATAGGCGCTTTTCTTGGTCATAAACTTATGGGGTACCATCTTAATATTTTAAGTTTTTTTGGCATTGTAGGGCTTTCAGGAGTAGTGGTAAACGATTCGCTTATTCTCACAGACATGATTAACCGGCTAAAAACAAAAACTAGAAGCCCCATGGAAGCGGTGATTGAAGGGGCCTGCCGACGCTTTCGGCCTATTTTGCTCACTACCGTAACCACCTTTGCCGGGCTTACCCCCATGATACTGGAAAAGAGCCTTCAGGCACGAGTGCTTATCCCCATGGCCATAAGCCTTGGTTTTGGTGTTCTTTTTGCCACCTTTATTACCCTAATTATTGTTCCCTGCGCTTATCTGGTGCTTGATGATATAAAAAAACTACCAAGGGGCAAGAGTTTAGTCGGCCTTAACCAGAGATAGGTATTTTTCAAATAATCTGGCGAATTGGCCTTTTTGTTTTAACCAGGCTTCAGGTGTTCCAGAAAAAATTACTTTTCCCTGTTGAATTTCCCAAAGTTCATCAGCCAGCAGGACAAAAGCCGGATGATTATCAGCCACTATCAGGGTATAGCCCTGTTCAATTAACCTGTCAAAAAGGGCCAGGAGTTTATTTACGTCTTCAAAGTGAAGACCAATACTTGGCACATCAAAAAGCAATACCCGGGCTTTTTCTCCTTTAAGAAGCAGGCGGGAAAGTCTTAATCTCTGACGCTCTCCGCCAGAAAGAGAGCTTATTTCTTGCCCCAGGGGCAAATAGCCAAGGCCGACTTCGGTTAAAAGGGCAAGTTTTTCTGAAAGCCTGGGAACCCGAGCTAAAAGAGAAAGGGCTTCTTCTACCGTAAGCTTCAACAACTCATGTATGTTTAGCCCGCGATATTTAACGGCTAACACGTCGCGTCTAAACTTTGTCCCCAGGCATTCTTCACACACAGCCCAGAGAGAGGGAATATGTGGAATTTTTACTTCATAGCGACCAAGGCCTTTACAAACCGGGCAGCGGCCTTCTTTGGTAAAAAAACTAAAGTGAGCCGGTTTGAGACCCATAGCCCGGGCTTCTTTGGTAGAAGCCAGAAGTTCACGCAAAATTTTAAAGCCTTCAATATAGCTTATGACAATGCTTTCTCGCCCTCTGGGTTCAGCTGGTGCGATGAGTTGAGTCTCTCCATGTTGGGCCAACTCTTTAAGCAGTGAACTTTTCCCTGCTCCTGAAGGCCCGGCCAAACATAATAAGGCCTGTTTCGGCACCTTGAACCGGCCAATTTTCAAGATTCCTTTGGGCCTTCTTGGGCGACGTGAAAGATGTTTTTGACCAGAAAGAAAAGCTCCAGTAGGGGTCTCTTTTCGAGAAATGAGCTCTTCTGATGACCCTACAAATAGGATTTCCCCACCGTGCCGGCCAGCCCCTGGCCCCATTTCTACTACTACCTGTGAGGCGGTAATAAAAAGTGGGTCGTGTTCCACCACGATAACGGTATTACCCTGGGCAATAAGACTTTCTAAAAGGAAAAGAAGGTGCTCTTTTTCGGCAGGCGAAAGCCCAACACCAGGTTCGTCAAAAACGTAAAGACAGCCAGATAGGCTTTCGCCAAAGAAGGCCGAAAGTCTTAACCGCTGAAGCTCTCCTAAAGAAAGTTTGTGACAGGGGCGGAAAAGATTTAAATGACCAAGATTTAGGTCTAACATGGCTCTGGAGCGAACTTTTATTTCGGTCAGGAGGCTTTCAAATATACGAGCTTTAAGGCCTTCAAACTTTAAAGAGGAAAGTTTTTTAAGTGCTTCTTTGATAGGGTTTTGAGCCAGGTCAGCAAAGTTAAAAGGCCCCAGAAAAACCTTTAAAGATTCGGGTTTCAATCTCTTTCCTTTACACGCAGGGCAAAGGCCTTTTTCTGTTTCTCCCAAGCCCTGACAATGAGGACAGGCCCCGAGCGGATGATTAAAGGAAAAGATCTCAGGTCTTAATTCTGGCAAGGGTGTTCCACAGAAAGGGCAAAAATTCCCTCGTGTAAAACGAAGCTCTTTTAGATTTTCCTGAAGAGGTTTTATCCACACCACTCCTTGAGTTAAAGAAAAGGCCAGTCGCAAGGCTTCTTCTAGGCGGCTTTCAGCTCCTTCTTTCATTATCAGGCGATCAACCAAAACCGCACAACTTGAAAACTTTTGGGGAGGGCTTTCTTCAGTTAAGTCAATTACCTGGTCATCAATTAAAAAACGCTGAAAACCTTCGGATTGAAGGAAGCGCAAACCTTCTGTATTTATCTGCCATAAAGGGGCCAGTACATAAAATTTGCTTTTAAGAGGTAAACTAGTTTTGATTTTTTCAAGTATTTCGCTAAGAGTGAAAGAAGTAATAAGGTTTTGGCAAGTTTTACATTCAATGCTTCCAAGTTCAGCGAAGAGGACGCGAAAATAGTCAAGAAGGCCGGTTAGTGTACCAACAGTTGAGCGCGGAGAAGTTTGGGGAACTTTCTGTTCAAGGCCAATACTAGGTGGGAGCCCTTGAGCCGCTTCAAGAAAAGGAGACTCACCTGTTATTCTTCCTGTTTTTCCAAGGTCAAGGACGGCCAGATAGCGCCTTCTTCCTTCCTGACAAATAGTATCAAAGGCAAGGCTTGATTTACCAGAACCTGAAGGTCCAGTGATACAAATTAGAACCCCCTTAGGGAGTTCAAGAGAAATATTTTTGAGGTTATGGATTTTGGCGCCAGATATTCGTATCACTTAATTTCGCTGCTTTATTCACCTATAACGCGTTTTTCCAGGTAACGAAGACGGTCTAATACATCGGCCATAACCTTTTCTTCTCTTTTAAGGCGTTCTAATTCTTGCGCTACTTTCCCTACCTGGAAAGTGAGCTGGTCTATACGGTGATTAGTTTGGTCTATCCGGGAAGTAAGATCAGATTTAACTTCATCTATTTTGGATGAAAGCTCAGAACGTACTTCGTCAATACGTTTATTGGTTTCATCAATGCGGGCAGTTAGCTCGGTGCGCACTTCATCAATACGTTTGTTGGTTTCGTCAATACGAGCAGAGAGTTCAGAACGCACTTCGTCAATGCGGCGGCTTTGGTCAGCTAAGTGAAGATTGACGTCGTCTAGGCGTTTGCTGATAAGTTCAACGGCTATTTTTATTTCTCTCTGTTCCTGTTTAATGCTTTCTAATTCAGGAAGCATAAACTCTTTGAAAACACTTCTTACAGCTTCTTTAATATCCATGGATCTCTCCCGGTGTTTTTATTAATTAAGCATTTTTTACATATAAATTGTCATCGCGAGGCAACGTAGTTGCCGAAGCGATCTAGGCCTTTCACTAACATTCAGGACAGGGATTGCTTCGCTCTGCTCGCAATGACAAGCAAAATTGCCGTCTGTTTTATGTCCTGCAATATAATTATCGCCTTAAAAAGGTATTTTGAAAAGACTAAACTAATTCCCGAAAAACAAAGTTTGACAGCAAAATTCCCTTTCGGCTGAGGCGAAGCCTATCGTTTTCTAAAATCAAAAACCCTTCGGCAAGCAAGCTTTTAAGGGTTTTTCCGTAGTAGGTGAGGACGTCAAAACCAAAATGTTTTTTAAACTCTGGCAGGCTGATACCTTTCAACACTCTCAAACCAAGGATTACTGCCTCACGGAACCTGGCCTCGGCGTCTAAAGTTTCAATTTCACGAGGAGGAAACTGCCCCTGACCCAGGGCTTCCAAGTACTTCTTGAGGTTTTCCTCATTTTTGAAACGTTTGCCTTCTAAAAAAGAGGCTGCTCCTGGCCCCAGGCCCAAATAAGGCTTTGCCTCCCAATAAAAAAGATTATGTTTGCATTGATAGCCCGGTCTGGCATAGTTTGATATTTCATAATGTTTAAAGCCTTTTCCTTCTAAAAATTCGTGGATAAACCAGAAAAACTTTATTATTTTTTCTTCAGGTAAAAGCTTAATTTTATTTTTTTGTATTAGCTCCCAAAGAGGTGTCTCTGGTTCTGGGGTCAATTCATAGCAAGATACGTGTTGTGGCTCAAACGAAACCAAGAGCTTTAGCTCTTCTTCAAGGTCTTCTAAATTTTCTCCTGGCCAGGCATAAATCATATCCAAAGAAAGATTGGAAAAACCTGCCTTTCTGGCAAGGGTTACGGCTTTTTCTATATCGCTTACCAGGTGTCTTCGACCAAGGGCTTTTAAGCCTTTCTTCGTAAAACTTTGAGCACCAATGCTTATTCGGTTAAAAACCCTTCTATATCCCAAAAGGTTTTCAAAAGTTAAGCCTTCAGGATTTACCTCTATCGTGGCTTCTTCTGGTATGAAGTATAAATTGGCCTTTAAAAAAGAAAAAAGTTCCTCAAAAAAAGAAGGAGGCAAAAGGGAAGGGGTCCCTCCTCCGGCGTAAAAGGTCACGAACTTGTGATTTTTAAGCCGCGGCTGCCAGAGAGTAATTTCTTTTTTTAAGGCCTCAAGAAATTCTTTTACCGGGATTTTTTCTAAATCAGAAAAAGGCAGGGAATAAAAATCGCAATAAGGGCATTTGGCACGGCAAAAGGGGAGGTGGACATAAAGGGCAGCCTTTATCCCCAACCGCCTCCCCCAGGAGTACGAATTTCTATTACGTCACCAGGTTTAACCTGAAGGGTTATTTTTCCGGGTAGTTTTCGTTTGCGGCCTTCTTTTTCAAGGATGTTTTGGCCGCGACGTCCAGGCTTTCCTCCGTAAAGGCCGTAAGGGGCCAGCCGCCTTCTTTCCGAAAGAATGGTAACGGTTAAAGGCTTAAGAAAGCGAAAACGTCTTATCAGGCCATCGCCTCCCCGAAATTTACCTGTCCCTCCAGAGCGAGGGCGCAGGCTGTATCTTTCAACCAGCACAGGAAATTCCCTTTCAAGGGCTTCAACAGGAGTGTTAAGGGTGTTGGTCATGTGAGTGTGTACCCCGGAAAGCCCGGGTTTTCCGGGCCTTGCTCCCATGCCACCCCCGATGGTTTCGTAGTAGGAAAAGTCTTCAGTGCCAAAGGCAAGGTTGTTCATGCTGCCGCAAGAAGCGGCCGGGATTTGTTCGGGAAGGGCCTGGGCAAGAGCGCCCAAAATAGCATCTACAATACGCTGTGAAGTTTCTACATTTCCCGCGGCTACCGGAGCAGGATAACGGGCGTCAACTACTGTTTCAGGTTCAGTTATAATCTCTAAAGGCTCAAAGGCGCCCTGGTTTTGAGGGATATTTCCACGCGCCAGAGCAAAAAATACATAATAAACCGCCGCACAGGTAACGGCATAAACGGCGTTTAAACCAGTGGTTACCTGGCGGGCGCTACCTCTAAAATCAATAGTAGCCCGGTCTTTTTTAATTTTTAGGTGCACTTTAATGGAAATAGGGTCTTTATTGAGGCCGTCATCGTCTAGAAAGTCTTCAAAATAATAAGAGCCATCAGGGATTTCTTTAATAAGGCTTCGCATGTAAATTTCACTGTGATTAAGAAGCATGGTCAATCGTTCTTTAAGGAAAGAAAGTCCATATCTGGAAATCAGTTCTTTTAAGCGTACCTCTCCCCGGTGAAGGGCAGCTATCTGGGCCCTTAAATCTCCTTCTCGCTCGGCAGGGTTTCTTACTTTTTCCAAAAAGTTACGAAAAAAGACCTCGTTTAATTCTCCAGCTTTAATTAGTTTTTGAGGTTTAATCAAAACCCCTTCATCTTCAATGTGGGTTGCCAGAGGCATGGAACCTGGGGCCTTTCCTCCCACGTCAGCATGATGGGCCCTTACCGTAAGGTAAAAGGCTATCTCATTCCGGTGATAGACTGGCTTTATAAGGGTTATGTCTGGTAGATGGGTGCCTCCGGCGTAAGGGTCGTTGGTAATAGCTACGTCTCCAGAATTTAAAGTAAGTGTTTTCCTTACAGCGGCCAGAGTATGGGGCATGGCCCCTAGGTGTACCGGAATGTGGGCCGCCTGGGCAATAAGGCGGCCTTTGCCGTCAAAAATAGCGCAGGAAAAATCCCGCCGCTCTTTGATATTGGCTGAAAAAGAAGACTTCTGAAGTACTATACCCATTTCTTCAGCAATTGCTGAAAGCAAAGAGTTAAATATGGTAATCTCTACTTCTTCACGCATTTAAAGTTCTCCCGCTACTTCCTTGTGAAGGCGTTCAAAAAATTCTTCCATAAAACGATAGCGTTCTTGGGCCAGACGGCGTCCTTCTTCAGTAAGCATGTGGTCTTTAATTTTGGAGAGTTTAAGTTTGAACTCGCGCCAGGCTGTATCTTCCCGGGAATAAGGCTCTGTTTGGGAAAGGTCAACTTCGGGATTATGAAGCCTTGCCCCGACTTCGCCAGCAAAGAGAAAGGCTCGGCCAATGCCTACTGCCCCCAGGGCGTCAAGTTTATCAGCGTCAAAAAGGACTCTGGCTTCAAGGGTTTTCAGGCGTTTTTTGCTCCGAAAACGATGTGAGGCAATGGCTTCAGCTACTCTTTCAATAAAATCAGCCGGCAATCCATAACGGGCAAGTATTTTCTTTACCTGTTCTGCCCCGTAAGCTGCGTGGCAAACTTTGCCTTTGGTTCTTTTTTCTTCGGCCCGGCCTATGTCGTGAAAAAGGGCCGCTACTCTTACAACATCAAGGTCTGCACCTTCAGCCCGGGCCAGATGTTCAGCCAGGCGCAAAACTCGTTTCACGTGGTCAAAACGGTGGCTTCCGCCGTTGGCCTCGTAAAGAAATTCTGCCTCTTTTAGTAATTTTTTCCAGAGTTCCTCGTTTACGATTCCCATCAAAAAGATTAGTAACAAGAGAGAATAAAATTGCAAACTGGTAGGGGGTTATGGCTCAAAAAAATCTATTTCCCAAAAAACTACCTTTCAGAGATGACCGGGCGCCTATTTTTGTTATTGACGGAAGTTCCTTTGTTTACCGGGCTTATTACGCTATAAGGGGGCATCTCTCAAATCGCAAAGGTCTTCCCACTAAAGCCGTCTTTGGCTTTACCCAGATGCTTCTTAAGCTTTTACGTGAAATGAACCCTGAATATGTGGTGGTGTGTTTTGACGCTAAAGGGCTAACTTTTCGCCACGATATGTTTAAGGATTACAAGGCCAACCGCCCTCCCATGCCAGATGACCTTTCTGTCCAGATTCCTTACATCAAAGAGATAACCAGGGCCTTTGGGGTACCAATCCTTGAGATAGAAGGCTATGAAGCTGATGACTTAATAGCGGCTATTGCTAGTCGTATGGATCGTCCAATTGTAATTGTTGGCGGAGATAAAGATTTATTTCCTCTCATTTCAGAAAGGGTGGTTATCTGGGATCCTATGAAAGACGAATTGATTGACAAAAAAAAGATAAAAGAACGTTACGGGGTTGAGCCTCAAAAGCTTATTGATGTAAGGGCTCTTGCAGGAGACAGTATTGACAATGTTCCTGGAGTCCCTGGTATTGGTGAAAAAACTGCTTTAAGACTGATAAAAGAATACGGCTCTTTAGAAGAAGTTTTAAACCATGCTGAAGAGATAAAACAGAAGCGCCTGCGAGAAAATCTTATCAAACACGCTGGTGATGCCCTTATTTCTAAAAAACTCGTGGAACTTAACGACAAAGCCCCTATCCCTCTTGAGATTGATTTTTACCGCAAACGCCCGGTAAATACTTTAAAACTTAGAGAACTGTTCCTTGAGCTTGACTTTAAAAAACTTTTAAAAGAGCTTCCTGCTACCAAAACCATTTCTTATGAGCAGTATAAACTGGTTCTTGATTTTGAAAAAGTTAAAGAAATTGTAGAAAAAGCCAGAAAAGCTAAAGTTTTAGCCCTTGATCTTGAGAGTGATACCAAAGATCCTATGCGAGGAAAAATAGTGGGTGTTTCTTTGTGTTTTGAGCCTCCTAAGGCATATTATTTCCCTTTTAGACACGAAGGCCTTGAGGCCCAGAAACAACTTCCTTGGGAGGCTTTTAGTAATCTGGCAAGCCTTATTGAAGATTCTTCAGTCAAAAAAGTCGGGCATAATATCAAGTATGACCTAATTCTTCTTGCTCGCTACGGTGTAACTTTGAAAGGCCTTGAAGGGGATACCATGCTGGCTTCGTACCTCTTTGACCCCACCCGTCGCACCCATGGCCTTGACGAGCTATCTGAAGAACTCCTGGGACACACCATGATTTCTTATAAAGAAGTCACTAAAGAACTTGCCAAGGAGGAAAGTTTTGCCAGGGTTCCCCTGGAAAAGGCGAAAGTTTATGCCTGTGAAGATGCTCATGTGACTTATCTTCTTTACGAGTACTTCTGGCCCAGGCTTAAAGAAGAAACGCTCTGGAAAGTCTTTACGGAAATTGATAGGCCTTTAATTGAAGTGCTGGCCTATATGGAAATGGCTGGCATTAAAATAGACACTGCTTATCTCAAAGAATTTTCCCGGGAAATAGCTGAGAAATTGAAAAAGCTTGAAGAAAAAATTTATGCGGTAGCCGGTGAGAGATTTAACATTAATTCTAGTAAACAGCTTGGCTACATTCTCTTTGAGAAATTGAAACTTCCCAAAGTCAAAAAGACTCCTAAAAAGACGGCTTTTTCTACAGACAACGAAGTCCTTGAAGAACTTTCTTTACATCACGAGCTTCCGCGTCTGGTTCTGGAATACCGGACCCTAGCCAAGCTCAAATCTACCTATGTTGACGCCCTACCCAAGATGGTTAATCCTGAGACTGGCCGTCTTCACACTTCATTCAATCAGACGGTTACAGCCACCGGGAGGCTTTCAAGCAGTGACCCTAATCTCCAAAACATACCGGTACGCGGCGAAGAAGGGCTTAAGATTCGCCAGGCCTTTGTACCAGAAAAAGGTTTTCTTTTTCTTTCAGCTGATTATTCCCAGATTGACCTGCGTGTTTTAGCCCACTATTCAGAGGACGAAACTTTAATAAAGGCCTTCTGGCAAGGGGAAGACATTCATCGGCGCACTGCGGCTGAAATTTTTGGGATTTCTCCTGATGAAGTGACCCCTGAGATGCGTCGCATGGCCAAGACCATAAACTTCGGTATTGTTTACGGCATGAGCCCGTACGGCCTGGCCAAAGAATTAAAGATTGGCCGTCGCGAGGCCAAGGCCTTTATTGAGCGTTATTTTGAACGTTACCCCGGGGTTAAGCGCTACATGGAACAAATCGTGGCTGAAGCCAGAGAAAAGGGCTATGTGGAGACTCTTTTTGGCCGTAAAAGGCCTCTTCCTGACATCAATAGCCCCAATCGCACTGCGCGTGAATTTGCCGAACGCACCGCTATAAATACCCCTATTCAGGGGACCGCCGCAGATATCATCAAACTTGCTATGATAAAGATTCACCAGGTTTTTAGGGAAAAAGGCGTTGGCACCAGGATGCTTTTGCAAGTGCACGACGAACTTCTTTTTGAAGTACCGGAAAAAGAGATTGAAGAAATTAAGAAAATTGTCCGACAAATCATGGAAGGGGTAGTTGAGTTAAAGGTTCCTTTGAAAGTAAATCTAGCTATAGGGAGAAATTGGGCAGAGGCAAAGGCATGAGCTGGCAGTATTTTGACCAGGGTTACGAACGCACCACTGATAAAAGAATTATAGAAATTTTGCTAAAAGACTTAAAAGAAAACGCTTACTGGGTGCAGTTTGCCACGGCAGGGTTTCGTTCTGGCCCAACTATTCTGGTTAAAGTCAATAAGAACAGGCTTTTTTTTGATTTACCCCGCCCTTGGCGTGACGACTTAAAAATTGCCAGAGTTATCTATCAGGACGGAGATAAGATCCATCATTCATTTAAAGTTAGAATATTGGGGACGGATTACGAAGAAAATCTGGTTATCACTGATATCCCAAAAGAATACTTCCGCCTGGAAAGACGGCGCTTTTACCGGGTAAGCACCCCTGATGGTTCTAAGGCCATCTTTGAATATAAGGGAAATGAATATACTGGAGATGTAGTTGATATAAGTGCCTGTGGTATGGCCATTATTCTTCCTAGGAAAGATACTATCCCGGTAGGAGATTTGATAGAAAATCTGGTTTTAAAACTAAATCTTTCTGCCAATAAACCTTATGACCAGGAACTACGGGTGGCTAAAGCTAGAGTGGCTAGGGAGATGCATCGCGGGCCTAAAAAACTTTACGGCATAGAATTTCTTTTTGATAATGAAAGGGAAAGAGAGCCCTTTTTGCGTTATACCATCCGCCGTGAAATAGAATTGAGAAAGCCCTAATTGTTAGAAGTTTTGTCTTTCTTTTGTAAATGCCAGAGCAGGTTGCGGCAAAAGCCCTGGATAATGCGCACTTCCTGCGAGGTAAGTTCAAGGCGCGAAAGAAATCGCCTGATAGTGGTCATCCAGAGGGTTACATTATCATGGGGCACATAGTCAATGGTTTCAAGGGTTTCTTTTAAAATACGATACATGGGTTCAAGTTCAGCTGAAGTAGCAAGCTTTGGCTTTTTTAATGATACTTCTATTTCATAATTGAAAAGCTCGTAAAGGATAATTACTACGGCCTGGGCCACATTCAGAGAAGCGGCTTGAGTAGTAGGGATGGTGACTACCTTGTGGCAGAAATAAAGGTCTTCGTTAGTAAGCCCCCAGCGTTCATTACCGAAAAGGACAGCTATCTTATTTTCAAGGGATAGCTTCACCAGTTCAGGGGTTGCTTCTTTTATGGTTTCAAATACTTTGCGCTGGCGGCCAAGACGCCCGGTAGTTCCTACTATATAGTTGAAAGGAGCCAGGGCCTCTTCCAGATTTTCAAAAATTTTCATGTTTTCAAGGACAGGGAGCCCACTTTTAGTGGCCATGGCTCGCATTTTTTCCTGATCAAGGTTTTTAGGCCGAACAAGGATAAGATCTCTTACGCCAAAATTGGCACAGGCCCTGGCAGCTGAGCCAATATTTTCGGGATAAAGGGTTTCCACTAAAACCACCGCTATATTTTCCATTTTAGCGGCAGTTTTTTGGGCCTGGGGACGAATCTGCATAGCTACCAGCGGACAAGGGCACTGGCCCAGGTGAACCCCCCACCAAAGGCCACCATAAGTACCAGGTCTCCTGGTTTTAGGCGGTCTTCTTCCTCAGCCTCGGTTAGGGCTAGGGGAATACTTGCCGCTGAAGTGTTACCGTATTTGTGCAGGTTTACGTAAACCTTTTCGGGGGGAAGGCCAAGCCTTTCGCGTAGGGCCTCAATTATTCTGATATTGGCCTGGTGTGGTACAACCAGCGTTAAGTCTTCAGGAGAACATTTATTCTTTTCAAGGGCCTCAAGGGCTACTTCTTCCATGGCCCTTACCGCGTGTTTGAAGACCTCTCTCCCCTGCATGCGAATGAAGTATTCTTCACGGGGTAAATCTTCACTACAGGGTGGATAAAGAGAGCCACAGCCCTTTACCGTTAAAAGATGCCAGAGGCTTCCGTCAGCGTGAAGATGAGTAGATAAAACACCTCGGTCTTTTTCAGGGCCAGTTAAAACCGCTGCTCCGGCCCCATCACCAAAGAGTACACAGGTGGTGCGGTCTTCCCAGTTGACTTTGTGAGAAAGTACTTCACTGCCTATAACCAGAATTTTTTTGCCTGGATCTACCCTTATGAATTGGTCAGCCAGAGAAAGGGCGTAGATAAAGCCAGAACAGGTGGCAGCCACATCAAATGCGCCAGCGTTTTTAGCGCCAAGCTGGTCCTGCACCAGCACCGCCACCGAAGGCATGAGATAATCGGGGGTAAAAGTAGCTACGATGATTAAATCTAGTTCCTCGGGAGCAATTTGGGCTTTTTTTAAAGCCTTTTTAGCGGCCTCTACCGCTAATTTACTGTTTGATTCTCCAGGCCCTACGATGCGTCTTTCTTTTATTCCGGTTCGCTGAGTTATCCACTCATCGCTGGTGTCAACTATTTTTTCAAGGTCCTGGTTAGTTAATACGCGCGAAGGTAAGGCAATTCCCAAACCTTTAAACATGGCCCCTGTTTTCATCTTTCACTATCCTGTGCTTTCTGGGATTGGGTTTCTATTTCCAGAGCTTCTTTAATCTTAGCGGTGATATTTTGTTTAGCAAAACCCAGGGCGGTGCGCAGGGCATTTTTAATGGCTTTGGCATCTGAACGGCCATGGGTGATGATAACCTCTCCGTTTACCCCCAGAAGAGGGGCTCCCCCTCTTTCGCGCCAGTCAATAAACCTCTTAAATTTTTTGAGAGCAGGCCTGGCTAGAGTGAATCCCAGCACGGCTAATTTGTGCTTTTTTATTTCTTTGGTCATCATGGCCATAAGAGCTTCGGCCAGCCCTTCAGAGAGCTTTAAACAAACATTTCCTACAAATCCATCACACACAATAACTTCCACATCACCCTGATAAAAATCACGGCCTTCAATGTTGCCTGCGTAGTTGAGTTTACTTTGTTTCAAAAGGTCATGCGTTTGTTTGACTAAAGTGTTGCCTTTACCGCTTTCTTCTCCAATAGAGAGAAGACCAATTCTTGGAGATTTGTAGCCGAGAATTCTTTCGGCAAAGACATTTCCCATGTAAGCAAACTGCAAAAGGTGCCTGGGTTTACAATCTACATTGGCGCCAGAGTCAATAAGAACGGCATAACCTTTAAGGGTAGGGAGAACGGTGGCAATAGCTGGCCTTGAGACGCCTTTTAATCTACCCAGCACAAAAAGGGCCGTGACCAATACAGCTCCAGAGTTTCCAGCACTCACTATAGCCTTAGCCTCTCTGGCTTTTACCAGCTCAAAGGCCTTTCTGATAGAAGAATCAGGCTTATTGCGAAGAGCCTCTATAGGAGACTCATCCATACCAACTATCTGGCTGGCAGGAATAATTTTTAGACGTTTATGAGATTTTTTTTTGAGCAGGGGACTTAAAATTTCTGGTTTACCTACCAGATAAACCCCTAATTCGGGAAATTCTTTAACAGCCCAAAGCGCTCCTTCTATGGTGGCCTGGGGGGCAAAGTCACCCCCCATAGCGTCCAGGGCTACCCAAATAGCCACTTTCTAAAACTCCTCTTCCTCCATGGTTAGGAATACTTTTCCTCTATAAGTGCCGCAGGATGGGCAAATACGGTGAGGAAGTTTGGGTGACTTACATTTGGGGCATACACTTACCGCTGGAGCTTTTAGGCTTTTGTGAGCGCGACGCATGCCACGACGAGAACGAGAAGATTTTCTCTTGGGTACAGCCATTTTTATCAAACCTCCTTTCTTCCTAAACTAGCCCGATGAGGCCATGAGCTTTTTCAGAACCGCAAAGGGGGATTCTCGCACGTCTCTTTTACATTGGCAAGCCCCTTCGTTCAAATCCTTGCCACAAATAGGGCATAATCCTTTACACTTTTCATGACAAAGCTTGCGCATGGGAATAGCCAAAAGTATTTCTTCACGGACTACTTCGTCAACCTCTATGGTGTGACCGTCAAAAAAGATGACGTCAAGGTCATCTTTGGTAAGCCTTAGCTCTTCTTTCAGGCGGGAAAGTACAGCCCGCGGTTCAAGTAGCACGTCTATTCTTCCCTTTATAGGGAAGGGGAATTCTTTGAGGCAGCGGTCACAGGGGAGGGCTACTTCTGTCTCCACCTGGCCGGTGATTTTTACGTCAATCCCCCAGCGCTGGAGATGGACACTGGCCCTTATAGGCTTCAAAATAGAATAGCAATCTCTTATAAGCTCTCCGCGCTTGTCTTCAAAGCCTATGTCCAGGCCTTCAGGGGGAATGTCTTCAAATTTAATCTTCAATTCTTCTCTATTCATGGCTTTACCTTTTGTCACAGAACAAAATGAATTTCTTGCAAGAATTTAAAGGAACAAACTAATTTTACTGCAAATTTGTCTTAAATAAACCCCTGTAACTTTTTTGTCACCACCAGGGCTATTAATGAGAGCCTCTCTTTACCTAAATTCCCGCTTAAGGAAAAGAGCGTGATATTAACCTGACCGACCGCCAGCAGGCACAACAAATTGTAGGCTTTGACCACGCACAGGAATCTCTTTAAATGAAGCTGGTGATTATTGGTTGATGTTTTTACAGGAATGTTTGCTAAAATTTTTCTAAAGTTAAGGAATATCTTTTCCGAAAAAAATATTAGGATAAAAAATTTCTTGACACCTTAAAAAAGTTAGATAGCATTATATATGGTCTTTGGGCCATGGAAGCCCTTGGGATTTATCCCAGGGGCTTTTTTGTTTTTTGATAAAAGGAAAATGATGGGGGATGGTGTCTGGTTTTGTTTGTCCAGCGGGCCGACCTTCCAAAAAAATCTCGCCCGCCCCTCCCGCAGAGATTTAGGCGGCCCGCTGGTTTTTTTATTTAGGGCGGTGTTTTTTCCACCAGCGTTTAAAAAGGTTTTTCTTAAGTGGGGATAGATAATCTATGTAAAGCCTTCCATTCAGGTGGTCTAGCTCATGCTGGACAGCCTTGGCACCAAGGCCTTCAAGTTCCATTTCAAACGGATTCCCGTCCCGGTCAAGGGCTTTTACTAAAACTTTGGTCTTACGTTTTACTTTGGCGCTATATCCAGGAATACTCAGACAACCCTCTTCTTCTATTGTTTCGCCTTCGGCTTCTACTATTTCAGGATTGATAAAAACTAAAAGCTCAGGGGAGCCTTCCCGCTGTTTTAAGTCTATAATAAAAAGCCGTTTTAATTCACCTACCTGATTGGCTGCTAGCCCAAGGCCCTTGGCTTCATACATAGTTTCAGCCATGTCATCTATCAGGGCCTGCAATTCTCCGTTTATTTCTGAAACCGGCTTAGCCGTCTCCCTTAATATTGGATCCCCTAAAATACGTATCTTTCTTTTGGCCATAATGTTTAAACCATACTAAAAAGTTAGAAAATTTAAAGTCTAAGTAGCTATTTTGTGTCTAAATTGACCTATCCACTTACCTAAACCTTTAAACAATCCCTCTGGTAAAAATATCATAATTAATACCAAAATGGCTCCAAAAACCAGGACATCATAATCTTCGAAGACCGTAAGTACTTCAGGAAGAATAGTAAGTACGGCTGCTCCTAAAAGCGCCCCCCAGAGACTGGCAACTCCTCCGATAACAACCATAGTTACCAGCTTCACCGAATGAAGAAAGGTAAAACTGGTAGGAGCAATAAACATGGCAAAGTGGGCGTATAAGCTTCCCGCCAGGCCGGCCAGTGCGGCCGAAAGTAGAAAAACAATTAGCTTCAAACGATTAGTGTCGTAGCCCAAAGAGACTGTAGCAGCTTCGCTGTCGTGAATGGCAAGAAGACCTCTGCCAAAAGGAGAATGAGCCAAATGTAAGGCCCCAAGCAGCGCCAGGAATAAAATGCCGCCAAAAAGGAAATAATACTCACGACTTTCCATAAAAACCTTACCCAGAATTTCTAGCGGAGGTATTCCAACTAATCCAGAGGGGCCACCAGTTAAAGAGATAAGCTCTTTGAAAAAGATATAGACAATGACGCCAAAACCCAGGGTAGCCATTGCTAGATAATGGCCCTTTAACCTTAAGGCAGGAAGGCCTATCATTAGCGCCGCTATAAAAGTCACTAGCTGGGCTACTCCCAGGGCTGGCAAGCATCCCCAACCAAATTTGGCCGTTAATATCCCTGAGGTATAAGCCCCTAGCCCGTAAAAAGCAGCATGCCCCAGTGAAACCTGGCCGGCATATCCCATGAGCAAAGAAAGGCCTATAACAATTAGGCCTTTTAAAAAGAGGATATTCAAAATATTGAAGTAGTAATCATTATGGTTCAAAAAACCTATGGTCAAAATAACTACGGCCAGAAAAGTAAGGGCTAGATATTGGTTCTTCATAGTTTTTTTGTCGCCCCTTTTCCGAAAAGACCTTCAGGTTTCAATAATAAAACCAGTATAAGGATTACAAAGGCAGCGGCGTCCTTGTAAGCCGAAGAAATAAAACCTGCAGCAAAGGCCTCTAAAAGGCCCAAAACAAAGCCACCTACAACGGCTCCAAGCCCTGAGGTAAGGCCTCCCAGAACCGCGGCACTGAAACCTTTAAGCCCCAAAAGGGTTCCCATATCGTAAGTGGCAAAGGTAATAGGAGATATCACCACCCCTGCTACCGCCGAGGTAGCGGCACTCAAGGCAAAGGCCAGCAAGACCAGAGGTTCCACTTTGATACCCACCAGCCGCGCGGCCAGGCGATTGACCGCCGAGGCCCTCATGGCCTTTCCCACCATGGTTTTTCGGAAAAAAAGCTCCATTAAAAGTACGCAAATTAAAGTAGCGATAAGTACCAAAATTTTTTGAGGAACGATAGTTGCCCCCAAAAGATGGATGGGCGTATCACCCAAAAAGCTGGGGACAGAAAGGGGGTCTTTCCCCCAGGCAAACATAGCCACGCCTTTTATTAATATAGAAAGGCCAATGGTGATAATAATAAGAGTTATATGGCTGGCGTGGCGAGCAGGATAAATAGCCAGCCTTTCCATGATTATACCAATCAGGGCAACAATACCCACCGAAAGAAAAAAGGCCAGAGGAATAGGCAGGCCCAGGGCACAAAAAGTAGCCATAAACATGGCCCCAAGCATTACAAATTCACCTTGGGCAAAGTTTATGACCTCGGTGGCATTGTAAACTATGGTGAAACCAAGGGCGATGAGGGCATAAATAGCCCCGTTTGTCAGACCGGAAAAAATAAACTGTATTAATTCACTCATTTGTTCTTCCGTCAAAAAGCGGAAGTGACTTTATTACAGGATTTTAAATTGGCAACCCTTTAAAAAAGAAAGGGGAGCTTAAAGCCCCCCTTGTCATGCTATTTTATTAATTGCCAGTCGCCATTTTGGATGCGGATTAGAACAAAAGCTGTTTTCTCATCAAGACCATTATGGTCAGTAGGAGACATGTTAAATATGCCGTGGATGCCCACGATACCTCTTAAGTTTTCAAGGGCCTCACGGATTTTAGCCCGGTCAGCCCCGGCTTTTTCAAGGGCTGCCTTTAAAAGCAAGAAGGCATCGTAAGCATGCCCTCCGAAGGCTGAAGGTTCTTTGCCAAAACGGGCTTTATACCTGGCAATATAGTCAAGTAAGAGTTTCTTTTGGGGGTCATCGTCTGGAAGCTGGTCTGCCACTAAAATTTTGCCAGCTGGAAGAATTATGCCTTCAGCGGCATCGCCGGCAAGTTCTATAAATTTCTTAGAGGCTACGCCGTGGCTCATAAAAAGCTGCTGTTTCATACCAAGCTGTTTCATATTCTTAGCCACAATAGCTGGCCCGGGGTTTGTTCCCCAGCAAATAACAGCATCGGGGTTTTTGCTCCTTATACGGGTAAGCTGAGGGGTCATATCAGTGTCTTTAGGGCCAAAAAGTTCATCAGCTACAATTTCAATGCCATATTCTTTAGCCAGGGATTTGAGCTCTTCTCTTCCGCTCTGACCAAAACCGTTTGAAACAGTAATAATGGCTACTTTTTTAATACCATTAGCCTGACAGTACTCATAAATTTTTTTAACAGCCAGGCGGTCGCTTTGGGCAGTTTTAAAAACCCAGGGTTTTACTGGTTCTACTATTTTAATACCAGCAGCACAGGAAATAAGCGGGACTTTGTATCTCTCTACAAAGGGAACTACCGCCAAAGTAGTACCAGTGCGGCTTGGGCCAATTATGGCAAGAACTCTGTCCTGCACAATGAGCTTAGTAACCTTTTTAACGGCATTAGTTTCTTCACCTTCGGTGTCATAAACCACCAGTTCTACAGGATGGCCATTTATGCCTCCGGCCTTGTTTACTTCGTCAACCAGCATAACCAGGGTGTTACGCTCTGGTTCACCAATAAAAGAGGTTGGCCCGGTGATAGAAAAAAGCGCACCTATTTTATAAGGTTTTCCTGCCCATACACTGGTGCTTACCAGCAGAAAAGATACTAAAATAAAAGATAGTAAAAATTTCTTCATACAACTCCTCCCCTTGTAATTAATTTTTGGACATAATAGCTAAAAATTTATACTTTTTCAAAAAGGATTTGACAAAATGATAAAAGTTTTTATTTATCCTAACCGTATAGCCATTGGTGAACTCGGAAATTTCAGAGGCAGAGAAGAAACCATTTGCTGGATTGCCGCTTACAAAGAAAAACTACCTGAAGTGTCTCAACTGGTTAAACCCAATTTTTTCTTGTTTTTGAACTTTGACGATATCACAAGCGAAAAAGAAGCCCTTATTTTTGGCTTAACACCCTTTGACGAAGTTATGGCCGAACTTACAGCTGAAACTTTAATTGCCGCCTTAAAGGCCCAGTGTGAAAATTTTATATTTTCCTGCGATGCCGGTATAAGTCGTTCTGCGGGTATGGCCGAAGCCTTTTGTGTGTTTTTAAAAGAGCAGGGAAAGGCCTACCAAAAATTTGCCCACCGCCACACCAGCCCCAATCTCCTGGTTAAAGAAAGGCTTTTAAAAGCCCTTAAAATGCTAGCCTAATTATCTAAGAGACCTTTGCAAAATATCTCCCCGAGACCGCTTTACTTGTCCCGAGCGAAGCCAGGGATCTCCTCGCAGTGACAGTTGGGTTGTCATTGCGAGCCCTTTCCCGGGTCATTGCGAGCCACGAAGTGGCGAAGCAACCTCTTCCTTTAAACCAAATGACTTATTAGTAGCTAAGGTCTCTCATTAATTGGGGCAAAGGAACTTTAAAAATTTTGGTCTCCCCTTCCCCTTTAAAGAAGTCCCCTTCAACCACCGCTATATAAACGCTGTCTTTATAACTGAATACTGCCTGGGTTGTCCCCTGAAAGCTCTCTTTCCACAAAAAGAACTGGTAACCTTCACGGGTGTAAAATAACACCGCCACGGTAGAACGTTTGGCTCCTGAAAGAATCCCTCCGAGGAGCCCGTATTCGTTATAAGGAATAAACACCCTCGGCCAGCCCTGCCACAGGGTTACCCATGGATTAGGCCAGATAAGGACCTTTTTAGGGGTTTTAATTTCTGGCTCAGGGTTGTCCATAAAGACATATTGAACCCCTGCGCCGAATTTAATGTTAGAACTCCAAACTTTTTTCTTGCCCTGATAAATCACCAGCTTACGCCCCACATTGAAAAACCCTGTTTCTAATTGTCTGTCTAAGTTAAGGTCTGCCCAAAAGGCCCCAAATATTCTAAAACCAGAAGGAACGTCTAACCTATTTTTTCGTTTAAGGCTTTCGCCTTCAATGGTAAAAACATAAACACCAGGGCCATAAAATTCTTCGTCATCAAAACTCTGGCCAATGAGGGTTTCTTTTACGCCGTCTAAATTAAAGTCAAAAAAGCGAAGAATATAAGGCGAATCCTTGGTAACTTTTAAAAAACTTGCCCCGGTAAACTTGATAAGGCGGGACTTGACACGTTTGCCGTCAAAAATATTTATGGCAATGAGGCCATTTGGCCCTATAGAAAAATTCACCAAGTCACCAAAGCCTTTATATTCGTAAACAAAGTGTTCCCGACCTTTTAGACGCTGGAAATAAATCTTCTTTTTGGTAAGAGAGGCAAGAAATAAGGCCTGCCCCATGGGGGCTACATCAAGGTGATAAACAATCTCTCGCAAGCGCCCTACAAGTTTATAAGGCCTGGCCTGAGGGCCAAATCCCGGCCTTTGAAAGACCCTTTGCTCAGATAGACTATAAACCCCCAGGATATGGTCATTACTATAAAAATAAAGAAGCCCATTTTCTGCAACAAAAAGTACTCTTTCCTTCCCTGCTGGTATCATCTCACGGGAGGTTATTTGCTGATAAGGTTGCCAGTTTAATTTGGGATAGGTTGCCCTTAATCTTTCATAAACAGGGAAGGCCTTGCCCGTTAAATCAAAAAAGAAAGCCGGAACCCCTGCCAGGCGTTCAGCCCGAGCCCCGGTTGAAACCGCACAACCTGGTGAAAAACAAAAGACCTTTAAAACGGCATACGCCGGGAAAACCTGAACCACCTGGGCCCGAGCAACTGGCTTTTCCTGATACCCCAAAACTTTTCCGGTATCAGGGTCAATTATTGGTTTACCTGGTTGATAAACCAGCCACCACTCCCCTATTTTTAAGCCCTGGTTGGCACCGAGATTCAAATAAAATTGGCCTTGCTGAACAATAATTTTCCCTGAAAGAGGAGGAAAATCTTTAAAAAGTTGGTCAATAGGCGGGGCAGCCAAAGAGAATCTGGCAAAGGCTAAGATACCTATCAATAATATGAAAAATTTTTTCATAAAAAGCCTCCCGAGTTTAATTGCCTAAACTTTAGGCCAAAATTTATAGTTAGGCAAAAACTTTTTGAACCGGAAATAAAAAGCTTTAATTGCCTTTCACCTGAGAAGGATTAATTTCTATAGAGGAAATTTAAGTCGGAGGCACAAAGATGGCGATATATTATGAAATGAAAATTATTTGTGAAAAAATAGGCCTTACCCCTAAAACCCTGCGCGTGTGGATAGAAGAAGGGCTCATTTCTCCCCGTCAGGAAGGCAGACGTTATATCTTTGACGAAGAGGACTTAAAGCGTCTCCTTCTAATCAGACGATTAAGAGATGATTTAGGGGTAAATCTCGCAGGCATTGACATTATTTTACAGCTACTTGATAGAATACAGGAACTCGAAAAAGAGGTTGAGCGTCTTAAAGATGCTCTGGGAGAAGGTTGTCCTCCAAGGCTTATGAGCTAAGTCCTTTACAGAAATTTGCCCTTTGCTGGGCCGGAGGCCTTTTTCTGGCCTGGGAAAGGGCTTTTTTCCTTGCTCCCTTATTTTTAACACTCATCTTATTCTTCAGCCGGCCTAGCTGGCCAAAATTATGGCCTTTTCTCCTGGCAGGTCTTTTGGCCTTCTTTTTGGGTTTGAAAACATTCCCTCCGCCTCAAGAACCTGGCCTTAAAAGCTATAAAGGTAATTTTGCCTTCGTACTTGAAAGCCCGCTTATTCCCGGTGAATGGGCCAAGCGCGGCGAAGTGAAACTTCTGCCTTCAAACCACAAGGCCATACTTTATTTTCCAACTTACCTCAACCTAACTCCAGGAGAAAAATTCACGGCTTTTACTACGTTAAGGCCACCGCGAGGGCATCTAAATCCCTTTTCTGGAAGCCTTGCTCGTGAAAAAGTGGCTCAGGGATTCAAGTTCACCGGCTATGTGCGCAAAATAGAAATATACGAGCAAACAGAAAAGAGGCCCGTAGCTACTATTAGGGCCAGGCTTTTTGCCTTTGCCGCCAATCTTTCGCCACAAGCCAGAGGCCTCTTTGAGTGCTTAATCCTTGGCGAAAAAAGAAATATTCCCCTATCTGTCAGGGAAAAGTTTGAAAAAACCGGGCTTTTTCATCTTCTGGCAGTTTCAGGGCTACATATCGCCATTTTGTTTGGGCTAATCACCTTTGTTTTTCGTAAAAGCTTATTGGTATTCCCGCCAAGCGTCACCACAAAGCTTCTCCATAAATTTACAGCCAAACAATGGTGCTATTTATGGGCCTTCCCCTTTGTTATGGCCTACGTTCTGGTTTCTGGGCCGAGCACTTCGGCCTTAAGGGCCTTTGTTATGTTTGTCCTCTACGGCCTGGCCCTCTGGTGCTGGCGCAAGATTTGCGGGTTTGACTTATTGGCTTTAGCGGTAATTATAATCCTCTTATTTCAGCCAGAGGCCGTGGGATCACTTTCCTTCAGGCTCTCGGTAAGTGCTGTGGCCGGGCTACTTTTCGCTCATGGCCTGCTCAAAAAATTGCCTGAAGATTTGAATCCCATAGTCAAATACGTGGTAAATGGCCTGGGTTATTCCTTTGCCGCCAGCCTTTTTACCGCCCCTTTTATTTTCTGGCTCAAAGGCTCAATTTCGCCCTGGGCACCAATAACAAATCTAATTGCCATTCCCTTTTGGGGCTTTTGGGTGCTACCCCTTGAGTTTTTAGCTGCTTGCCTGGCCCTTTCAGAACTTCCCTGGGCTAATATTCCTGCTGAGCTTGCCGCCAAGGCAATTTCCTGGCCGACTCCGCCTCTTCCCCAGATAACTTTGCCCTATCCTGTGGGTGCTTTTTTACTCACTTTCACCTTGTTAGCTTTAGCCCTATTTCTTATCCGCCTTAACCGCCTACTGGCCGCCGGCCTTGGCCTTTTTTCTTTTGCCCTGGGATTTTTCTTCTATCAGGCAAACCAAGAATTAAGATATGTAATGATTTTAGACGTAGGCCAGGGAAGCTGCGCGGTGGCTAAGACTGGAGAGAAGAATGCTATTTTGTTTGACGCTGGCCCAGCCCGTGGTCCTTACGACAGCGCCACCTTTGTGACCATCCCCCTTCTCCGCAAAATGGGCCTTTCACAAGTTCAGGCGGTAGTTATCTCTCACCTTCAGGCAGACCACGCCGGTGGGCTAAAAAGCATTCTTAAGGCCTATCCTCAAGCCCAGGTTTTTAGCTCTGAAAAAATTCCCTTAACCTTAAATCACCTTAGCCTTTATCCCGCTAGTAGTTCTTTTGGGGGGAATGACTCAAGCCTTGTGGCAAAACTTAACCTGAGTGGAACAATCTTTCTATTTCCAGGAGACATAACCCGAAAAAGAGAACTTCTTCTCACTGGAAAAGACTTAAAAGCCGATGTCCTGATCCTGCCTCACCACGGTTCCAACACCTCTTCAAGTTACCCTTTTCTTAAAAGAGTGGAACCAATAGTAGCTCTTTCTTCATCTCGCTGGCAAAAACATCCTTCAAAAGAGGTCTTAAATAGGCTGGCCAGTCTGGACATCCCTCACTTTAGCACCAAGACTTCTGGAGCCTTAACTATTATCGTAGAAAAAGGGCATCTATTTCTTTGCGAAGAAGTTAAAAGACGTAAGGCCCCTCTTTTAAGGCGGGCATTATGGCCTTATTTTAAAACTGGTTGCACGGAGGTGAGACTATGAAGCCGGGATACGAAACCTTTGAACACGGGGCTGACATCGGAGTACGCGGCATTGGCAGGACTCTGGAAGAAGCCTTTATAAATGCGGCCAAGGCCCTGTTCAGCTTGGTGGTAATTAATCTAGAAGAAGTAAAGCCTAAAAAAGAAGTCTCCTTTGAACTTTCCGCAGAGACCCTTGAAGACCTTTTCATTGAATGGCTTAATCGGCTCCTTACTGAAGCTGGTATGGAAAACCTGGTTTTCTGTGAATTTCACTGCGAGATAAAAGACCTTAAGTTAAAGGGACAGGCCAAAGGAGAACCCATAAACGAAAACCGTCACGAATTAGGCGTAGAAGTAAAAGGGGCCACTTACACTATGCTTAAGGTGGAAAAAATTAACGGCCTGTGGCTGGCCCAGTGCGTGGTAGACGTATAAAATTTCTCTGTTAACTTCTAATTTTTAGGATTGCTTAAGGCCTGAAATTTCATCATTGCAGAAGACATTTTATGCCTGAGATACCTGTAGCCCGGGAAATAGAACTCAACTTTGATAAGCCTTCTTTGGCTGACCAGCGGGCTGATGAAGCCCGGGTGAGACAGAAACTTGCCGAAATTTTAGGGGAAGAGCCCAGGATTCCACTTTCTGTTTTAAGAAAGCTGCCACAAACATTAAGGGACAATGACTTTCGTGTTAAAGCCCGTCTTCTTTTTGATGGCCACCTCTGGCATCTTGCTGAAATACTTCCCTTTAGTACGCAGAAACCCTTTTTGGGCCTAGGTATTGACCTAGGGAGCACAGGCATTGTCATATATCTTTTTGATTTTAAGAGCTTAAAAGTAATTAAAGAACATCACTTCAAAAATCCTCAAATTCCTTTTGGAGAAGACATTCTTAACCGCCTGCATTTTGCTGATAAACCTGAAAGACGCCAAAAAATTCACCAGGTAACCATTGAAGCCCTGCGCGCGGAAACTAAAAAGCTTCTCGTCAATCTTCCGTTAGAGTCAATTTATTACATGGCCATCTGTGGTAATACCACCATGAGCCACTTTCTCTTAAATCTTGAGACCAGAAATCTTTATCGTGAGCCTTATATCCCTGCGGCCAGCTGGATAGATACGCTGAAAATAAAAGAACTTGGCCTTCATGGCCATGAAGAAGGCCTTCTTTTTGTTTTTCCTAATCGGGGAAGCTATTTTGGCGGGGACCTCCTGGCAGGAATCCTGGCCACAGGGCTCCATCGTCACGAAGAGGTAAGCATTCTCATAGACGTAGGCACCAACGCTGAGGTAGTTCTCGGTAACAAGGATTTTTTACTAGCCACCGCTGGCGCAGCAGGCCCAGCTTTAGAAGGTGGAATTCTTGCCTGCGGCATGCAGGCTGCTCCTGGAGCCATCTCGCGGGTGCGAATCAAAAAAGGGCCTTATTCTATTGAAATTGAAACCATAGACGGAGAAAAACCTAAAGGCATCTGCGGTTCAGCGGTGATAGACCTCCTTGCCCAAATGTTTTTGGTCGGCCTTATTGACCAGCGCGGCAAGTTCCTTCCCGAAAGGTGGAAAGAACGATTCAAAGAAATAGACGGAGAACTTGCCTTTGTTTTGGTGCCAGCAGAAGAAAGCGCCACGGGTAAAGAAATTTACGTAACCCAGGGTGAAATAAAAAGTATCATTCGCTCCAAAGGAGCCATGTACACCATCCTTACGGTTCTCTGCCAAAGTGTAGGCTTAACCTTTGAAGATATTGCAAATTTCTACATAGCCGGAAGCTTTGGCAACTACATTGACCCCGAAATGGCAGGGCTTATTGGTATGATCCCTGATGTGCCTATTGAACGTTTTAAAGCCATAGGCAATGCTGCTGGCGCTGGGACTATTTCTTTCCTGAAAAATAAAGAATCTTTTGGAGAACTAAAAGAAATACTAAAAAACTTGACCTACTTTGAGATGAACGTCCAGCCAGAATTTATGCAACTTTTAACCGGGGCCCTCTTTATCCCTCACACCAATGAAAATCTATTTCCCAATGTGAGTAAAAAACTCAAAGAAAAAGGCCTTATTTAAGCCGCTTCGCCTGTCCCAAACAAAACGAACCTTGCAAGCGAAGTAAATCAATTTTTTACAGGGCTAAGATTTATTTTGCCTGGACTTTAAGTGCTTCTTTTTGGTCAAACCTCACAAATTTCATGTTAAAGCTAGCCCTTCCCTGAGTGGCTGAACGCAAAGCCGTAGAATAGCCAAAAAGTTCAGCAAGGGGTACTTCAGCTCTAACAATTTGTATCGGGCCTTTGGCTTCTATGTTGATTACATGCCCTTTCCGCTGATTCAAGTCACTTATCACTTCTCCGAGATATTCCGAAGGCACCGTCACCTCTAATTCCATAATGGGTTCAAGAAGAACAGGCTGGGCTTCTTTTAAAGCCCTCACCAGGGCCTTAACTATCGCTGCTCTGGCAGCCATTTCGTTAAAACTTCCACCTGGAAAATTTATGTCTAACAATAACACCTCTACATCTGTTACTGGATAACCCTGAGGGCCACTGGCTCCAAGGGTGTCTTCAATGGTTTTAAGCAGCAGTTTAAGCTGGTCTTCACTAACTTTTCCTTCAGGGATCAAAGAGCCTATAAGGTTACCTTCTCCGCGTTTTCGTGGCCTGACCAAAAGATTTACTTCGGCGCTTAGACGTTCATCGCCTATCTGTTCGTCAAAAAATTCTATAACTTCTGCTTCCTGGGTGATGGTTTCACGATAGATTACCTGGGGCTTGCCTATCCGTAACTCCAGGCCAAAATCACGTTTTAGACGCTCAAGTATTATCTCTAAATGCAGTTCACCCATGCCGGAAATGATCCGCTGGCCGGTATCTTTATCTATTTTGACGCGAAAAGTTGGGTCTTCCTGGGCAATTTTGGCAAGAGCTTCTTCTACTTTTTCTTCTTCGGCCCGGGTTTTAGGTTCCACCGCTATGGAGATAACAGGCTCATAGGCCCCGATAGGCTCAAACACAATGGGGTGGGCCGGGTCACATAATGTGTCTCCTGTGACGGTATGCTTAAGTCCCATGGCTGCCACTATATCCCCGGCACCGGCCTTTTCCAGGCGTGTTCTTTTAGCGGCATGCATCAAAAATAACCGGGCTATCTTTTCCTTCTTGTTTTGAGTAGCGTTAAGAACGCTTTTTCCTACCTCAATAACACCTGAATAAAGGCGCAAATAGACCATCTTACGCCCTTCAAACATTTGTACCTTAAAGGCCAGGGTTGAAAAAGGAGCCGCTTCATCAGGGGGCCTCGTTTCTTCTTTCCCGGTAAAAGGGTCAGTGCCCTTAATTGGTGGAATATCAAGCGGAGAAGGTAGATAATCAACGATGGCATCAAGCAAAGGCTGAACACCCTTGTTTTTTAAGGCTGAGCCAGCTAAAATGGGAGTGATTTTTCGGGCAAGCACTCCCTGGCGAATAAGCCCTTTTATCTCAGATAAAGAAAGTGGCTCATCGGTCAGGTACTTTTCCATAAGCCTTTCGTCAAATTCCACCACGGTTTCAATAAGTTCTTTTCTAAAACGATTTACTTCTTCCTGTATTTCTTCAGGTACCGGATAAAAATCGTATTTTTCACCCAGGCTTTCTTCGTCCCAGAGAATAAGTTTTTGAGAGAGTATATCTATGACGCCTTTAAAGTCTTCGCCTTCGCCGTAGGGGAGGGTAAGGATTACCGGCTTAACTCCGAATTTTTCTTCTATTTGTTTGACAACCCCAAAAAAGTTAGCCCCTATGCGGTCCATCTTGTTTATAAAGGCAATCTTTGGCACTTTAAAGCGCTCGGCCTGGTGCCAGACTGTCTCTGACTGGGGCTCAACCCCTCCTACGGCACAGAAAACCCCTACGGCACCATCTAGTACTCGTAAGCTTCTTTCCACCTCGATGGTGAAATCAACGTGGCCTGGAGTGTCTATCAAATGGATTTCGTGATTTCGCCAGTAACAGGTAGTGCAGGCCGCGGTGATAGTGATACCGCGTTCTTGTTCTTCAGGGAGATAATCCATGGTGGCCTGGCCTTCGTGGACCTCGCCTATCTTATAAATACGGCCTGTGTAATAAAGGATCCGTTCGGTAAGGGTGGTCTTCCCGGCGTCTATGTGGGCAATAATGCCTATGTTTCTAATTTTTTTAATCCTTGCTTCTCCGGCCATCTTTGGCATATTACCTTTTTCAGAATCTATTTGCCAAGAATTTTTGACTGAGGGATAACATGGAAAAGGCTTATTTAATATTTATCTTGGCCTATCTTTTAGGGTCAATACCCACGGCTCTTTTAGTGGCCAAGCCTTTTGGTATTGATCCGCGAAAACACGGCAGTAAAAACCTGGGAGCCACTAACGTAGCCAGACTTTTAGGGAAAAAATGGGGGCTTTTAACCCTGCTGGGAGACATGGGTAAAGGGATAATACCAATGTTGTTGGCCCTGTATTTTTTCAAAAATCACCCTCAAAAAGATTTTTTAGTGGCTGGAGTAGGTTTTTTTGCCTTCTTAGGACATCTTTTCCCAATTTATTTGAAATTTCGCGGCGGAAAAGGTGTTGCCACAGCGGCCGGTGTCTTTTTAATGCTTTGTCCTGTGGCCTTAGCTATAGCTTTAGTAGTTTTTATCCTGGCAGTAAAAATAACAGGCTTTGTATCCGTTGGTTCTCTTTTGGCCTCAGCTCTGGTCCCCTGCCTCATACCCTTTATCTGCCCTAATAGGATTGATTTTTATACCGCCCTGATTATGGCGGCTTTAATCTGGTTCAAACATCGGGATAACATTCGCCGTCTTATACGAGGTGAAGAAAAAAGCTGGGAAAAAAACCAGAACTGAGCTCCAACCGCCTCGTTTGTCATGAGCAAAAGTATCTACTCGCAGTGACAACTGAGCCAGTCATTGCGGGGCCTCGTAAGGCCTAAGCAATCGCTGAGACAGCTTCGCTTGTCCTGAGCGAAGCGAAGAATCTCCGAGACTGCTTCGTCGCGCTTGCGCGCTCCTCGCAGTGACAAAGAAGGTTGTCATTGCGAACCACGTTCCCCTTCTCGTCATTGCGAACCACGAAGTGGCGAAGCAATCCCTCTCCGAGGCGACACCGTCGGCAGTAATCTCAACCTAAAATTTAGAACAAACAGAAAAATTTTTTATTTTGTTTATTCCCAGCCCTTGACAACAAGTAATAAATTAGATATTTAAATATTTAAACTATTTAAAGGAGTTAAATATGGCTGGGCCAATTTTAAGAATTTCTGATGCTTTGGCTTTGGGGCTCCATGCAATGGCTTACTTATCTTTGGAACCTAAAAAGGCCAAAAGGGTAAAAGAAATTGCCGTCAAACTTAATGCTTCTGAAGCCCATTTGTCTAAAGTTTTGCAAGCCCTGGCGCGGGCTGGATTACTTAAAGCCACCAGGGGTCCTAAAGGTGGTTATATGTTGAATAAAAAGCCCGAAGAGATTTCTCTTATTGATATTTATGAAGTGATAAGTGGCCCGCTGGAAGACCAGCGCTGTCTTTTTAAGAAACCTTTATGTGATGGAAAAAATTGCATACTGGGGGATTTATTACGTTCGGTAAACCATTTAGTTCGCGAACACTTTTCTAAAACCACTCTTAAAGATACCCAAAAAATCAAGTTCAAGGAGGCCAATGATGCTTAAAGACGGTGAAAAGGGAGCAGTGCTTCAGCGTGACAAGGAGACATATGCTATTGTTCCCCATGTGCCTTTGGGAGTAGTTACCCCGGAATTTCTGAAAAAAATAGCAGAAATTGCGGAAAAGTATGGCGTTAAAGCTATGAAGCTCACCAGTGCTGATAGAATTGCCCTGGTGGGTCTTAAAGAAGAAGACATTGACAAAGTTTGGGAAGAGCTGGGTGTTGACCCTGGAGCGGCAGTTGGGGCTTGCGTGCGCAGTATAAAAGTCTGTCCAGGTACTACTTTTTGCCGCTTGGGCCAGCAGGATTCTTTAGGCTTAGGAGCTGAACTTGATAAACGCTATCACGGATATCAGCTTCCAGCCAAATTTAAAATCGGGGTAGCAGGCTGCATTAATGATTGCTCTGAAACCTGTATCAAAGACTTGGGTTTTATAGGAAAACCCAAAGGCTGGACAGTAAGAGTTGGAGGCTGTGGCGGAGCAAAACCCGGGCTTGCCCAGGTTTTAACGGAAAACGTATCCACTGAAGAAGCTCTGGCTATAGCCGATAAAATAATTAAGTTTTACGAAGCCAATGCCAAAAAGACTGATAGATTAGGCCGTTTGATTGGCCGTATAGGTTTTGAAGAGTTTAAGAAAGAAATTCTTTCATAACCCCCCTCCTTAAAAGAGGCCCGTTTGGGCCTCTTTTTTTAAAATAAATTTTAAACTTTTCTCGCCTTTTATTCGATTATAAGATAAAAGTTCAATCAATACTTGAGGGGTGACTCATGCGATACAAACTTTTTATTTTCTTGATAGGTTTAATGTTTTTATGTGTCAGCTGTGGGGGTTATAATGTAAAACAGACTTTGGCTCCAGCTCATCCCCCCCAGGGGACAACCCATTTACCCAAAGTAGTGATACTACCTTTTGCTGATTACGGCTCTTCGTCTGTTTGGGAAACGTGGCGCAAGAATGTCTTTATTGTAGAAGCCCTTGAAGATGAACTCCTTAAAGCGGGTTTGGCTACGGTGCCAGTGGAGCAGGTTAACCAATACCTCTTGAACCAGGGAGTTATTAAGCCTGTAAAAACTTATTATCCTGAGGCCGATTCTTCTCTTTTAGCCATACTTGAAGGAGACTGGTCTCCTGAAATGAAAGCCGAAATCTGGCAGGCCATTGAGCGCAATCAAAAATCTCAAAAAATAAAAGAGGAAAAAACTCGCCCCCTTGATACGAAAATGATCATGGACCTTGGCAAAACTTTCGGTGCTCGCTATGTGGTGAGGGGAAGAATTATTGACTTTGAGGCCAGGCATTTTCGTTCCCTTAATCCATTTAAAAGTGGCCTTCTACCTTTTGTAGTAAATCTTGGTTCGCGTACAGTTTTTGGGGTGGCAGATTCAGAAACTTATGAGGCTCTTAACTTTGCTGCTACTGGCGGGATAGCCGGAGGCTTAATAGATGCTTCGTGGGAAGGAGCTGGAATAGGGGCAGCCGCAGGGCTTGCCACGGTGAAAAGCGGAAAAACCAATCAGGCAAAAGTACAACTGCGAATTTATATACAGGATACATCTACTGGCGAAGTAGTCTGGACAGGGCGTACCGAAGTAGAGGTAACCCCTCAAAGTGTATTTGCGAATAAAACCTCTGATGATTTATTCAAAAAGGCCGTTGAAGAGGCGGTTTACTTTCTAGTAGCCGACTTTTCTCAGGCCCTGGCCCAGGGAAAATTAATTGCTCCTACCAGGGAAGAAATTTCTCCCATAGTTGAAGAGGCTAAAGCTGCGGCTCAGGAAGCAAGAACCGCTGCAGCGGAAGCCCAGGAGGCGGCTAAAGAGGCCCGAAAACAGGCCGTAAAAACAGAAAGAATATTTGAAAAAACCCTCACTAAATAAAAAAGAAGGGCCGGTAAGGCCCTTCTTTTCATTTTCCCTTCTTCATGGTAAACGCAATTCATGCGTTTTTTAAAAAGCATTGAAAACCAGACTCTTTTAGCTATAATTCTGGGGATTTTTATAGGGCTTTATCTACCCTTTTTCCCTCCCAAGATAGCTATTGTAGGCGATATTTTTCTTAGATTGTTAAAGATGGTTATTGCCCCTTTAATATTTGCTTCTGTCTTTATTAGCCTTTCTGGCCTTGGAAGCCTGGCCAAGATTAAAGATATCGGTTTTAAAACTCTAATTTATTACTTTACTACCACCTCGCTAGCGGTTATCACGGGCATTTTTTTTTGTAAATATTATAAATCCTGGGCATAACGCTAATTTTATAGGGGCAGAGGGAGAACCTGTTGTTAAAAGTTTTTCCATTGAAAGCCTGGTAAAAAGCATCATTCCGGAAAATCCAGTAAAAAGTTTGGCTAATAATGAGGTGTTGGCTATTATCTTTTTCGCCCTTTTATTGGGCATGGCTACTCTTTCTTTGAAAGAGGCTTATCAGCAGAGGCTTTTTTCCTTTTTTGAAGCTTTAAACGAGGCCTTAATCACTTTAATACGCTGGATTATCAGGATAACTCCTTTGGGGGTCTTTGCCATTGTTAGCAATATAGTGGCTAAAAAGGGACTTGAGCCTATATTTGAGCTTTCTTCTTACGTGATAACCGTTGTTTCTGCACTTGCCTTTCACGCCATATGCACCTTGAGTCTGCTGTTATTCGTTTTTACCAGGGAAAAGCCCTGGAGGTATTTTCTAAAGGTAAGAGAGGCACCCCTTCTAGCTTTTTCAACAGCTTCCAGTTCGGCTACATTGCCGGTATCTTTAGAAGTTGCCGAGGAAAAGGCCAAAATTCCCCGAAAAGTGACAGGTTTTGTCCTGCCCCTAGGGGCCACGGTAAATATGGACGGCACTGCCCTTTATGAAGCGGTGGCAGCCATGTTTATAGCCAACATCTATCAAGTTTCCCTGAGTTTGGCAGACCAAATCATCATCTTCTTGACGGCTACTTTGGCTTCTATTGGAGCGGCGGCTATTCCCAGTGCCGGCTTGGTTACTATGACCTTGGTTTTACAGGCCGTAGGGCTTCCTTTAGAAGGAATTGGCTTAATTCTGGCGGTAGATAGGTTTCTTGATATGCTGCGCACTTCAGTCAACGTGTGGGGAGACTTAGTGGGCTGTAAAATAATCTCTCACCTGTTAAATAAAAATTAAAACCAGATTTGCATTTTTAACCCGAAAGTATCTTTTTCTGCCTCTTCAGGAATAACTCTGGCTTCTTTCAGGTAAATTTTTTTGGCGGCAAGAAGGCAGGCGTAAGCGTCAAGTAAATCTTTACGCAAGCTGGCTCTTATTTGGGATAGGTTAAAACTTAAGCTCCTGAATAAATGGCTCTTTTCCAGAAGCATTTTGCGTTTAGCAAATCCTTCGGTTGAGTGTTTGGAAGGAATAGTCTTTTGAGCCTCGCTCCAGAAAACCAGTTCAGGATGTGTTTCATAAACATTTAGGGGTTTATAAAGTCTCAAATATTCATCAAGTTCTTTTATTTTGGGGAGCAAATTGAAACTTTGAAGCGAGAGTTTAAGCCCGAGTTTTTTAAGTTCTTGATAGGAGTTAGCCAAGAAGGCCTTCCGGGGAGGTGGACTAAAAATACTGGCTCTCCTTGGACCTAAAAGTTTACGGGCCATTCTGTCACAGGTTCGCCCTCCTGGGACATAGTTTTCTAGAAGGCCAATGGGCATATCAAAAGCGTAAATATCAGCTGAAAGGGGAAATACCTCTTTTACGTTGGTCAGGATAAGAACATCTTCTTTGATAAAAACTTTAGAATCAGGAAGAAAAACACCCCTGATTACCAACCAGCCGTTGCGGCAACCATCAATACCTGCCAGAATAACTTTGTTTTCCGTGATTTATACCTCGCTTATTTTGGCCGATAAAATATCAAAAAATATGGCTTGCTAAAAGGAGATTAGCAATATGTGGCATTTGATACAGAAAAGTCTTTTGGGGCGCAAGTTAGAGCGATACAACATAAGGAGTGAGGATTCTTTTTTTGAAGAAGTATTCAGGCCTCAACGTGGTTTGATTTCAGAAAAGGAGCAGGAAAAGTTGAAAAGGGCCACCGTGGCTATACCAGGTTTAGGAGGAGTAGGTGGCACTCATCTTGTATCTCTTGTTCGCACAGGGGTAGGCCGGTTCAAGCTGGCTGAATTTGATGTCTTTGAACCCAGGAATATTAGTCGTCAATATGGGGCCCGGGCAGACACCCTGGGGCGCCCAAAAGGCGAAGTCATGCTTGAGGAGGCCTTTCGGATAAACCCGTTTCTTCAAATTGAATATTACAAAGAAGGCATTACCCCCGAAAATATAGATGCTTTTTTAGACGGAGTAGATGTGATTTTAGATGGAGTAGAGTTTTTTGCCATAGAGGCCCGTAAGCTATTATATGATACCGCCAGGGCTAAAAAAATACCTCTTATTACCGCTGCACCTCTTGGTTTCAGTGCCTCTTTATTGATTTTTGATCCGGAAAAAAGCCCTTCTTTTGATGAGTATTTTGCCATAAAGCAAGAGATGTCTCCTACAGAGAAGGCCTTACTTTTTGCGCTGGGCCTGGCTCCCAGGCCTTTTTTCCTCAGGTATCTTGACCTTAAAAGTATAAACCTGAAAGCTGGTCAGGGGCCAGCTTCAGTTATTGCCTGTTATTTATGTAGTGCTCTGGCAGCTATGGAAGCGGTAAGAATTATTCTGGGGAGGCCGGGTTTAAAGCCAGTGCCTTATTATCTTCAGGTTGATCTTTATCTTCGCAAGTTACACGAAGGTTATCTCAAAAAAGGCAATAACAGTCCAACTCAAAGGCTTAAGTTCTTCTTCTTAAAACGAAGATTAGGTCTTTAATCAAGCGGATTCAAATGAGAAGCAAGGGCCTTTTTTACCAGTGCCACCTTTGCCAGTTGCGTTTTCCGTCACTTGAGGAATTAAAATATTGCCCGGCCTGTGGTGGTCAGCTGGCATTGAAAGCTATTCGTCTCCTGGAAACCGACGATTTTGATTCTCCTTATAAAAGGATAGAGCCTCCGTGCGTGGCTGTTCTTGAAAATGTGCGTAGTGCCTGGAATGTAGGTTCTATTTTGCGCACTGGTGAAGCCGCGGGGTTTTCTCATTTTTACCTTGGCGGTATTACCCCCACCCCTGAGCACAAAGGAGTGGCTAAAACTGCCCTTGGTGCAGAAAAGAAAGTCTCCTGGAGTTATAACCCCAACACCCTGGAGGTAATTCGTGAGCTAAAAGATACAGGTTATTTTATCCTGGCCCTTGAAACTGAAGGGAGCATCCTTTGGCACCCTGATATGTCGTTACCAAAAGGCCCGGTAGCCCTGGTGGTGGGCAATGAACTTTGCGGGGTGGACCCGGAGCTACTTAAAGAGTGTAACCTGGTACTACGGCTTCCCATGAGGGGAGGCAAATGTTCGCTTAATGTAAGCGTGGCTTTTGGAGTGATAGCTCTCTGGCTTTCTGCCAGGAATCTAAAGTGAACCGCCCTGGATTTGCCAGAGACTTTAATGTGTGAGTCCCGATAACTTAAACGACCCATATTTACTATACTTATAACATCCTTCTTCGTATTCTGACGGCGGTATATAACCAGTGGACTCCATTAGCCTATGGTTGTTATACCAATGCACCCAGCAAAGCGTCTCTGAACCCAAGATCAAAAAAGCCATGTTTTATGTTTTTAGCTCTGTTCATAAGTATTTCGGGGATATGTCAGGGAGGTTATTATGCATCAAGTAGCCATTAATAGCCGCTTTTATGCTGTATTTTTAGATACCCAAATGGCAATGTCTTAACTGCTGTAGCCCAGGCCTTTTATAATTCTTTATTAAAGTGTAAATTCCTGAAACCTAGATTTTTGCTGGTGATATTTTTACAGATGTTTCCCTAGCTTCTTGATTTCAAACCATAGTGTTTCGTCAACTGTGTCCGCAG
>NZ_LSFI01000002.1 GCF_001642325.1 Thermodesulfatator autotrophicus
TGTAGAAATTGATTACCTCTCGGCGGCTTATCATGCCTAAAAATCTTTTAGGGTCATCGTCTGCTACTACCGGCAATTGGTCAATATTTCTCAGGGTAAATTTCTTTAAAACGGTGTTAATATCTTCTGAAGGATGGGTAGTTATCACATCTTTTCGGGCAATGTCTTTAATCAAAAGGATATCTTTTAACTCTTCGTTAAAAATAAATGGCCTGATATCATTTATAGAAAAAATTCCCACCAGATTGCCTTCTTTATCTACCACCGGGAAATAATGTTGCTCAGAGCGCCCAAAAAACTCCAGAAATTGCCTAAAGGTCATATCTTCAGGAATAACGGCCCAAACTTTCTGGGGATTGAAAATATCCTTTACTTTAATGTCGGTAAGGATGTCGGTAAAAAACTCACCCCGATGCGCAGGAGAATGAACCGGCGAGGGCACCTGTGATTCATAAAGACTTTTGTATGGCAAAAAGCGGGTAAGCCATGTTTGAATAAGATAAGCCAGCATCACCGAGAGGGCTGCTGCAGGCAGAAGCTGGAAACCACCAGTAATTTCCACCACAATCAAACTATTGGCAATGGGTGCTCTTGCCGCTGCCCCAAAAACCGAAGCCATACCTACCACCACGTAAGCCGCTGGGTCCTGGCCAAAGAGGCTGGCTACAAAGCCCCCCAGCATGCCTCCCACGTAAAGACTTGGGGCAAAATCTCCTCCCGAACCTCCTGAGCCTACGGTTAAAGAGAAAGCTACAGCTTTAGCCAAAGCCAAAAGAAGCATCAAGTCTCCTGAAAGCTCGCCATTAATGGCCTTTTGAACCCAGCCGTAACCAATACCAATAATCTGCGGGAGGAAAAGGGCCAAAAGCCCTAGGAAAAGGCCTCCCAGAGCGGGTTTCAAAAAAAACGGAAAAGGCATTTTTTCAAAAAAATTATGAATGGTGCCATAAACGTTGGGAAGCAAAGCAGCCATAAAACCACTAAAGAGACCCAGTACCGCAAAAAAGAAATATTCATGGCTATGGGTAATACCAATATTGGCTGGAAGACTAAAAAGTGGTTCCCAACCCATAAAAAAACCAGAAAAGGCGTAGGCCACCACCGCTGCGATTAAACAATAAAGCAAGGCCCGCGATTCAAATTCAATCTGGCTATAAAGGACTTCAATGGCAAAAAAAGCACAGCCTATAGGCGAGCGGAAAATAGCTGAAAGCCCTGCCGCCATTCCTACCAGAAGAAGAAGGCGTCTTTCATGAGCCGGACGCTTAGTAAGATAAGCCCAGATAGCCCCTACCCCAGAACCAATCTGGGCCGTAGGGCCTTCTCTTCCAGCAGCACCTCCTGAACCAAGGGTTACAGCCGAAGCAATCATCTTGACAAAAGGCACATGGGGCCTGACATGCCCTTCTTTATAATGGAAGGCTTTGATAGCGGCGTCTGTGCCGTGACCTTTAGTTTCCGGGGCCAGTAAATACACAATTAAACCTGAAAGAAGGCCACCCAAAGTGGTAACCACTGGGAGCAAAAGCAGGCCATAAGGCCCTATCCACTCTTCTAATGTACCACCCTCTAAAGGAAGGCCAGGGGGTTTATATTTAGCCAGGCGGTGTAAAAAAAACTCTTCAGAAATATCAACTAGATGAGCAAAAACATAAGCCGCAATGGCTCCTACGATTCCTAAAAAGAAAGCGTCAACTAAAAGCCATAAACGGCGTCTTTCCAATGGCTCCACCTTGCCCTAAAAAGCTATACTTTGCTTATATAACGAAAATTCATTAATTCAAGAAGTATTTTTAATATCGATTTTTATTACAGGACATCAAGCGAGGCGACGTAGTCGCCGTGACGATCCCTGATCCCTTTACTGCGAAACAGGAATGGCTTCGCCACTTTATAGTTTGCAATGACTCCTCTCCCTGTCACTGCGAGGAGCGCGTAAGCGCGACGAAGCAGTCTCATAAAAAATTACTCCACTCGTAAAAACCATACAAGGACGAACCATTTTGTCACCGCGAGAAACGTCTATCGTCATGCGAGGAGCCAAAGGCAACGAAGCACTCTCAGGGACAAAAAGATTGTTGACAAACAAAAAGATGTTATCTGTCTGGGACCCAACATTTAACCAAAAGAGCCGATTATATGAGTTACTCCACCTGTAATCCTTTTAACCAGCCGGTAAAGACTTTCCAGAGGAATAAAAATATTTTGATGTTCTTGAAAATATCCCAGGTACCGTTCGCTTTGATAAGTTGCTTTTTCTCCAAAATCTTCGGCTTCGGTGGAATACTCAAGGAGAGGAAAAATTTCTTTTAAAACTTTGACTGCCTCTTCCACTTCTAAACAAAGTATGCGCTCAATAACTTCTTCTCTGGTAGTCCCTCTTTGGGGGCTAAAATCAGGAATTTGAACAGCCAGAGTAAAAATATGGTAAATAATTGCCAACCTTATGGCGTGAAGAATTTCAAGGTAATCTCTAACTCTTTTGTCCATCCAGAGGCCATCTCTATCGTACAACACACCGGGAATGTTATCTCTAATGCTATAAATTACCTGTAGAATCTCGGTAAAAAGCAAAAGATCCAGGCCCAAAAAGCGGCCGATTCTTGAAAATTTTGTAAAATAGTCCTTGGCTTCAAGAGAATTAGCCACCTGACGCAATTCTTCAGCGTGAAGAGAGTTATCAGCCTTGGCAGATAACATGAGCCAAAAACCAGGGTCTAACACGTTAATGTAGCCCAAAAACGCGTAAAAATCAGAAAAAGAAAGGGCATATTCAGCCATAGAAATAATGAGCTTAAACCTGGGGGAATTTTTCTGAAGCTGTAAAAATATTTCAGGATTTTTCTTAATAGCCTGGCCAATTCCTCCCATGGGAATAGCCAGAAGGCCAAGTTGGTGCAAAACGGCGTTGTGGGGGATGGCCCTTATTTCAGCAGCAGTCAAAAGGGATTTCTCTATTTCAAACTGGCGCTTAATGGGCCTTGAGCCTGTGGGAAATAGAAAATTGCGTCCATAATCGTTCAAAAGAAGGGCATAATCCGGGTCCTGCATTAACTGTTCATTAAACTGCTGAATGGTGGTAAAAAATTCAAATATATAATCCCATTCCTGGTAAAAGGGGTCATTGTCTGGTTCTTTTAAAGATTTTTCAATAAACTCAAATATCCGGGCCAAAACTCCTAAGGCAAGATACGGATTTAAAAAATAAACGTAACCATCACCGCCTTGAAAAGAAACTTCCTCTTTTAAATCTATTCCAACCTGGGTTAACTCTTTCCGGCTGCGAGGAGACATTAAATAATTCAAGCGGGCTTCAAAGCTTGCCGGGTGAGCTCCTCTTCCAATAGATTCTCCGTGAGTATTGAAAATAACCAGTTCTATATCATTTAACTTGTGTTTATTTAAAAGTTTGGCCAGTCGTCGGCGAAAGTTTTCAATAATAAAACCAGCTGCTGTTTGCCCTAAATGCCGCCCGGCATCGGAAAAACCAGTTTGAATACAGAAACGCCCCCGAAGTAAGACATAGTTGCGAAAATAATAATTGCTGAACATTTCATCAACAATACGTGCTCCTCTGATTAGCGCCCGTGGGGTTTCAAGAAGGGGTGAAATATCAACTATTTCTTCCACGTTGAAAAGCTTGGCAAAATAAAGAGCAGCAATAGATGTAAAACTGCTCTCAGTTTCAGCAATAAGGAATCTAATTGGCGTTTCAGAATCAATATATTTAGCCATCTGGGTTACCAACATAAAAAGGCGCTTAGCTGTAGTACGCTCAGCAAGGAGTGACCCAAAGTTTATAGTAACCGGAGAAACTTCTGCCAGGAGATTATCAAGGGTCTTGAGATAAGTTTTCTTAGCACTTGGATCTTCGGGGTCTGTCTCAAGACCTATAAGGGTACGAATAGCATTATGAATTTGTTTGGAGTTCAGACGCACGTGAATATGTGAGCCACCAAGCCCAAAATTATCTATCTCCGCCCGCAAAAGGCAAAGTCTATGGAGAATTTCTGGATAATCCTGAGCCCGGCCTATAGCCTCATCAACCCAGCTAATAAGAAGACTTGGCCTGGTGAGACGGCGTGATAAACCTTTGTACATTTTTTGAGATATACGGCGTAAGTCATCAAGGCTTTCTAAACTATTTTCAGATAACTTACGAAAAACTTCTATTTCTTCGTCTATGCCCTCAAGGTTTTCCGTAACAACTTTTAAGGCCTGGGCCAATCCCTCTCGTAAAGCCTCATTGTTACCAGAAATCGGACATAAATCTAAAAGGGCCTGAAGCTGGTCCTGGTAGCGCTTAAGAGAAAGTTTCCTTTCCTCAAGGCGAAAGGTAAAAGAACGGGCCCAGTCAATATCGCGCCGTCCGTCAAGGTCATATCCCACCCATGAGGCTACTGTTATCAAGCGGGGCCTAATCTCCCACCATTTTTCGGGAAAATGCTCTTTGGCCACTTTATATACCAGGTCATAAAGTCGTAATATTGCTTTCTTCAAATTAGAAATAGCCTCTAAAGCCAGGGAGTGTTCTTTTTCAAGGGTAATATCTGGTTCAGGAAGATGTTCAACGTGTAAGGCCTTTAAAAGGAGTTGTTTTATCTGCTCTTTGTTTAAAGGAACACCAGCTAAGTTTCGGCCGCTGGCAAGGTCCGACAGGGCTCTTAACAAGTCAAAGCGCAGGGCAAAAGTGGGATGGCCTGTAATAACTATACCCAAAAATTCCCGGGCTACCTGGACTGCAAAAGTCTCCCAGTCTTTTTCTTTAAGGCCAGGGAGATTTTCAATAAATTTTTCAATAACTTCCAGGTTTTTAAGTGGTTCTGTTTCGCTTACGTACTGACCAATACGTTCAGCTCGCACTACATAGGCCTTGGTATCAAGAAATTGAATTAACTGTTCCAAAGCAGAAAAAGTTATCTCACCCTTTTCTAAACGCTGGGTAAGATGAATGGCCAAAAGTAAAATGGGGTTAGCAAATGGGTTTTCATCAGTTACCGAACGGAAATGCCTGAGATGAATTTTAAGGTCTTCATAAAGACCTAGGATATCGGTTTCTCTATCAACAGGTTTAAATAATAATGAATCTGAGGGGAAAAGGCCTCTGCCTTCGGTTACAAGGTTTTGAAAAATATCTCGGAGCATGTTTTTTTTTATATTAAAAACCTAAAAAAGAAAAATCAATACCGGAAATAATATGAATTTTATTCCATCGCAGCTAATAGATGTTCTCAAAGATTTGATTGACCAAGAAATATACGTTACTGGAGGTCCGATAAGAGATACTTTTTTAAAAAGGCCTTTTAAAGACATTGATTTAACCTTACCCCAAGGGGCCAAAGAGCTGGCCCAGAAGGTAGCCCAAAAACACCATGGACATTGTGTTCCCTTAGATGAAAAAGAAGGTGTTTTTCGGGTAGTAATAGAAAACTATTTTCTGGATTTTTCAAACTTTCGCCAAAAAAGCCGCTCTATTGAAAAAGATTTAAGCCTAAGAGATTTCACCATAAACGCCATGGCCGTTACGCTGGAAGAGTTTCTCCATGAATCTCCTTCAGCCTGGAACTTAATAGACCCTTTTGAAGGCCAGAAAGATTTATCCCGACGATTACTAAAAGCCCTAGGACGCACAAATTTCATAGATGACCCTCTTCGCATGCTAAGAGGCTACCGCCTGGCAGCTGAACTTGACTTTGCTCTGGAAGCCCAAACCAGAAAATGGATAAAAGAACTACATAAGCATTTAGGCCACGTGGCCAGAGAAAGGATAGCCACTGAACTGGAACTTCTTTTTTCTCATACGGCAGGCAAGGTCATTGCTCTTATGGCTGAGGATGAACTTTTGTTTGAGATTTTTCCTGAATTAAAAGCAGCCAGAAATGTAACCCAACCATCTTTTCACCATTTAGACGTATTTGGTCATCTTTTGTTAGCTTTAGAAATGTCTGATCTGGTAATAGAGGCTCCGGAAAAATATTTTGGTGATCTGGAAGCCAATAATCCTTTTACCTCAATTAAAGATAGTCCTCGTAAAAAGACAGCTATTCGTTTAGCTGCCCTTTTTCACGATATCGGGAAGCCTCATACTTTCGCTATAAGGCATCGCATAACTTTCTACGAGCATGACCGCGTTGGTGCCGAAATTTTCTTAAAGATTGGGGAGCGTTTAAGATTTCCCAAAAAATTCACTAAAGAAGTAGCTCTTTTAATAAGGCATCACATGCGCCCTTTTCACCTTTTACATGAGTTTAAAGTCAACCGATTAAGCCGCCGCGCCATACGCCGGCTAATAAAAGATGTTCCAGACTATCCTTCTCTTTTCATGGTAGCCATGGCTGATAGCCTGGCTTCAGCCGGGCCAGACAAAGAGCCCGGCCTTGAAATAGAACTGGCTAATCTTTTTTGGGAGATTCATCATTTTAACCAGGAAGTACTTATAAATCAGGAAAAAGAGAGATTGGTAACAGGTCAGGATCTGATAGATTTATTTGGGCTTGAGCCTGGCCCTATTTTCCGCGAACTCCTTGAAGCCGTAGAAGAGGCCCGCAGTGAAGGCAAAATAAAGACCCGCGAAGAAGCCCTTTCATTTTTGGGAATACTTATCCAGGAAAAGTTCAGGGAAAATTTCAAATAAACGTGGTTATTAATGAGAGCCTCTGTTACATTACAGAACGTCATCGCGAGGCGACGTAGTCGCCGTGGCGATCTCTGATCCCTTCGCTACTGCTCGGGATAAAGATTACTTCGCTCCGCTCGCCATGACAAAGAAGGGGTCCCTAATGACTGCTCCAAAAATTGTTATATGTTTTGTGCTCCCATTCCTGTGAAAATGGTCTTAAGGGGACAGGCCAGGGGGCCTCACCCCGCCAAGCTTTTCATGCCTTCGTTGTGCCCCGCAGGGGCATGGCGGTGGTTAATAAAATTTGTAAGTCTATTTATAGACACTAACAGAATCCCAAACAAGAATCCTTAAAGTTTTTTATTTTTTATCACGAAATAAAAGAAAAAACTCGGGAGGGTGAATGTCTAAGTCACCAATTGTGGAAGCTATTGAAGCGTCGGTTATTGAAGTTTTAAGCACCTATACCGGTCAATCTCCCTCTCCAGAAAAAACTTTTATCAGGCACGAGAGGGAATCCCTGGGGGATGTATCGGCAATTTTAGGGCTCACGGGCAAGGGCTTCACCGGCACTTTTGTGGTCACCTTTGAAAAAAATTCTCTTTTTGGTGTAGTAGAGAGCCTATTTGGACATAGGCCCGAAGAAATTAATGATGAAGTAAGAGATGCAGCCGGAGAAATGGCCAATATGATTTGTGGGGCCTTTCGTCGCCGTTTTGAACAAAACGGTATAAGCCTTCAGAGTTCAACTCCGGCCATTGTTTCTGGGGAGAACCATACCCTTGAAATACTTTGCAAGTCTCAAAGGTTGGTAATGCCTTTTTCTTTTAATGGTTCAAAAATTTTTATAGAATTTTGCCTGGATAAAAAGTAGGGGAGGCATAGCTCCCCTACTTGATTACTCGTGGATTTCTCCTTCACCAGAACCAGGGGCTTTGGCCTCGGGTTCGCCAATATCAACAAAGCGGTCCTTAAGCTTTTCAAGCACTTTAGGAAGGGTGGTATATTCCATCTCTTCTGGTGGCAAGCGGTGAGGCTCAAAAATACCCTGCCGACGCAATTGATTGGCCAGTAATGCACAACGATTACGCGCGTCATCAAAAGCAGGGTCGTCAAAGAGGTCATTGGGACCTACAAGCTTTCCTTCACAGAGTTGATAACCAGCAGCAATCACCCGAGGAGGACCATCAAAACGGGTGGGTTTGGCCTCTTTAAAAGAAACGGGCATAAGCGGCCCGGTGTGAGAACCACGCATCCAGCCTTCCACCAGCCAGGGACGAGCGAAAGGCTCAAGGGCTTCACCCACCGCCGGAAAACCACTCTGACAACGGACAATAAGGACAGGGTCATCCTTTCCAACATAGCGGCCAGCCATAAGGGAAAGCTTCTGGGTAGAAGCTACCGCTGCAATTTCCCCGTCACGATTGCGATAAACTGCTCTTACTACATAGCGGCTGGTAGCACCAATGAATACCAGAAGATCGTAAAGCTCGCGAGGGGTTTCTAACTTTACAGCCTTACCAGAGTAAACATCCATAACTTCAAAGGTAAAACCATCGTGCATGGAAGGGTCGATTACCAGGCCAGCAGTGTTCATAGGGTCAGCAAACATCTCGTAAAGAGCCAGGTTCCAGGCGCTGGGAGAGGTTTTATCAGCAAAATAGACGATAAAAGGCTCACTTTTGCGTTCTTCTATTTCCATTTCAGCCACTCCCGGGCCCATGCCCTTTACGTTTCCCGAAAAGGCATCAGCCAGAAGATCCTGCCCTGCGCCGTAAAGCTTAAGCTTTTTGGCCACTTCAGTACCTGCTACAAAGGCGTCCCAGGCTAATTTATGAATTTCTTCATTATCTTTGCCTTTAGTGTGGGTCATAACAATAGCGATGTCATCACCACAGGTGATAACTGAGGCGTCAAGCAAAATGCCCTTTTCTACCCCGGCCTTGGCATATTCTTCAACCTTAGCCACCACTTCAGGATGCGTAGAAGAATGCCCTACATAACCGCCAATGTCCGCTTTAATAACGGAAATTGTAACTTTCATAAAAAGACCTCCTTTTTTTAGGTTGGTTTTTATTCGGAGAAGAACCCCTTTATTTAATACCAACTTTTAGGAAAAATTAGAAGGAAAATTTTTAGAAAATAGGATGAAAGATGGTGCCGAGGGCGGGAGTCGAACCCGCACGGGCGCAAGGCCCAGTGGATTTTGAGTCCACCGCGTCTGCCAGTTCCGCCACCTCGGCGTTTTGTTAATCACATAACATAAAGACTTTTAGCCTGCAAGCTTGGAAGGATAACAGCAGGCGAGGGCTTTAATGCTCAGCCCTCGCCCTATTATAGGTTGAAATTAAAGACGGAAGCAAAGGGTATAGGATGTTGCAGGATCATAAGTAGTAGCTGAACCATCTCCCTGAATACTTCCCGAGTTGGGAATTCCGTCATCATTAGTTCTATCTATAGCATCAGCTACGTCGCCAGGAACATTCTGAAAACAAATCGTATGTCCAGAAATATTATAGTCATTATAATTAATATAAACTCTACCCCCAAAAGCATGGGTAGGATGGGTACTACCTGACCCCGGAATAATTCCTGCGCATCTTAAATGGTGCCAGTATCTACCCCAGGTGGTTCCATCTTCATCATCCATACGGCCGTCTCCGTCTCCATTCGTGGGGACAGGATTACAAGTAGCAAATCTGGTAGCAGCATTGCGATCATCTCCAGGAAGGGCACCGTATCTTTCCTGATAAGTATAAATAGCTGCTACATAGCCCTGATAATCGTTATAAAGGCGCTTAATTTTGGCGTTTTTAATGATTTCCTGGCCTTTAAGCACCCCTCCTAAAATAATACCAATGATTACCAGCACAATGGCCAACTCTACCAAAGTGAAACCTTTTTTGTTATGCATTTTAAAAACCTCCTACTCTTTAAGTTTTCCAATTTATATTTTTGTTAATTTTATTTTCGGCCGAAAGAAAATTTAGATTAAATTTATTATGGTGTCAAAAATTAAAATGGGAAACAAAGGCTTAACTTTAATAGAATTAGCTATCGTTCTGGTTATCATGGGCTTTATTTTAGGCCTAGGTGTAAGCATGTTAGGCCCGCTTACTAAGCGAGCTAAATATATTGAAAGCCGAGAAAAACTTGACGCCAACCGAGAAGCTATTATCGGTTATATTATCACCTATAGAAAACTCCCCACTGCCAATGAAGTCGCCACAATCGTCCCTTACAGCAAAGACAGCACCGGAAAACCATTTCTATACATTTACGACCAAAACCTTGCCAGTGGAGACATCTGCGATCAAACCAGTACAAACATCAAACTAAAAGATCCAGATAATACAACAAAAGAAAACATAGCTTTTGTTTTAGTAGGAAGCGGTATTAATTACAACATTCAGACGGGAATTGCTAGCGGTTCCACTGATGATATAGCAGAAAACGGCTTGTTTACTGCTAACATAACTAGTGACGTAACCGTAAAAATTTACTCTCAAGGAGAACCAGATGTTGATGATTTCGAATTCTCCTCTGAAGACAGCTCTTATAAAGACATCTTTCGCCCTGAAGAATACGACGACATTTCACGCTGGGTGACACTCTGGGAACTCAAATCAAAAATATGTTCCAGTAGTTATGATAGCAGTAAATAAACAGTAAGGCAAAAAAACAGCCATGAAAAAACCCATTGGCCAATTACTTAAAGAAGCAGGGTATATTACCGAAGAGCATATTAAGTTTGCTCTGGTAGAACAGCAGGCCACCGGCGAGCGCCTAGGTGAAGTGCTGGTACGCCTTGGCCTGGTTACGGATTTTGAGATCGCCAGAGTCCTTGGAGAGCAAAACTGGCTTCCTTTTATAGACTTATCAAACATTACTCCCGAAAAAAAAGCCCTTTTGAAAGTTCCCAATAAATTTGCCCGTGAAGCCCTGGTCTTACCATTCAAACTTGATGAAAAAGGCGTTTTACACGTGGCCATTGCTGACCCTTTTGACCGTCGCACCATAGAAGCCCTTTTACGGCACGCCCAAAGTAAAGTAGAACTTTACGTGGCCCCCAAGTCACAAATACAAAAAACTGTAGAGCATTTCTACTACTTTCTTCAGCACCCACCCCGCGAAGAAATAGCTGCTCTCCTTGAAAAATTAAAAAGAAACCCCACTCTTAACTTTGACGTGGACCAACTCTTTCAAAACCTGATGATAGAAGCCATCAAATTAAACGCCACAGACATACATTTTGTGCCCTATGAAAAAACTTTTCGGGTATATTACAGGGTTGACGGTTTATTGGAATTGGCCTTTGTTTTTCCAGCTACAGTTCATGGACGGTTGATAAACGCCGTAAAAGTTAGAGCCAATATGGACATTGCCGAACAACGCCTCCCCCAGGACGGCAAAATGCGCTTTATATTTCTCGGAGACGAATTTGACTTAAGAATCTCCACCGTGCGAGGACTTTTTGGGGAAAACCTGGTAATCCGTCTTTTACCTGTTAAAGCCTCCATAAAACATCTTACTACCCTGGGTTTTGACCAGGAAGAAGTGAAAGCCCTAGAAGAACTCTTTACCAAGCCACACGGAATGGTGCTGGTAACCGGACCCACAGGTTCGGGAAAAACCACCACTCTTTACGCTGCTCTTCGCTTAATTGACGCCATCAAAAAGAATGTTATGACCGCAGAAGACCCGGTAGAATACCACTTCCCTTTAATTCGCCAGACGCAAATAAACGAAGACATAGGCTACACCTTTGCTGCAGCCATCAGGCACTTTTTGCGTCAGGACCCAGATGTAATACTGGTAGGCGAGATAAGAGACGAGGATACCGCTCAAATGGCCGTACGTGCCGCTTTAACCGGGCACCTTTTGCTTTCCACCCTCCATACCAATGATGCCATCTCTGCGATTGAACGCTTACGAGATTTAAATGTTACGGACTCTCTACTGGCTGGAAGCCTTCTCGGAGTTACTGCCCAGCGCCTTTTGCGGCGTATATGCCCTGATTGTATGGAAGAATACCATCCTCCCACAGACCTACTTAAAAAGTATGGACTGCCAGAGGATGGAATCTACTTCCGAGGAAAGGGTTGTGATAACTGTCATGGCAAAGGATATCGCGGAAGGATAGCTATAACAGAAATTTTGATCCTTTCTGAAGATTTAAAAGAAAACATGGCCAAAGGTCTTCCTGCTACAGAGATAAAAAAGCAAGCTCTTTCTCGAGGAATGAAAACTTTATGGGATTCTGCTAAAAAACGCATACTAGCAGGAGAAACTACCTTAGAAGAAGCCATAAGGGTGCTCGGCTGATGCCTGTATTTATTTACGAAGCCCTAGAGCCTGCCACAGGAAAGCGCATAAAAGACGAAGGGGAATTTACAAGCCCTCTTGAACTTTTGCGCTGGCTTGAAAGACAGGGCTTAGTTCTCCTCAAATACAAGCCTAAAAAACATTATTTATGGGAAAGCCTGTTTCAACCTCGGGTAACTCGCAGAGAACTGGCCGAATTCTGCCGCAACCTTGCTTTTATGATAAAAGGTGGGGTGCCCTTAATCCAGGCCCTGGAAGACCTCGAAAAAACCACTGATAATAAAACACTTGCTCGTGCCATCCGAAAACTCAGACGAAATATTGAAGGAGGAAAGACTTTTCACGAAACAATAAAAGAACACGAAAAAATATTCTATCCCATTGTTCAGGCCTTAACGCTGGTTGGCGAGGAGACCGGCCGGCTTGACGAAACCCTTTCAGCAGCAGCCGAACATCTTTTACGCGTGGATGAAATTATCTCAAATACCAAAAGGGCCTTTATTTACCCTGGCTTTGTTCTGGTGAGCATGACAGCGGCTCTGGCCTTCTGGATATTTTTTGTCTTGCCCCAAATTCTTACCCTTTTTAAGGAAATGAGAGTTGAATTACCACTTGCCACGCGCATTCTTATAGCCGTAGTTTCTTTTTGTACAGCTAACTGGATTTACTTTTTGTTTTTCCCCATGCTAATAGCTTTTGTTTTGCTGGGAGCCTGGAAAAACAGGCAATTTCGTTTTTACCTGGAAAAAGGTATTTTAAGACTGCCTTTCATAGGCAAAGTAAAACGTGCCTCTCTTATGGCCTTTTTCTTTGAATACTCCGCCCTTTTATTAGAGGCAGGGGTAAACCTTATGCGCACCCTTGAAATTATGGGGCAGAGCCTTAAAAACCCTTATATGGACGAAATTTTAAAGACCCTCAAAGCTCGTATTGAAAGCGGTTTTAGCCTTTTTGAAGCCTGCCAGGCCACAGACTTTTTCTCCCACCTAGAACTTCGCATGATAGGCGTTGGAGAAGAAACCGGACGCCTCGTTGAACAACTCCGCTATCTGGCCGATTACTATTATCAGAACCTTGAAAGATTGGTGGCTGTGTTTTCTAAAATAATAGAACCTATTCTCATTGTAATAGCAGGGCTTATGTTTTTGATAATTGCTCTGGCCTTAATCGGGCCAATTTATGATATGATTTCTCAGATTGGAGCAAGCTATTAATATGACCCAAATACCTGATTATTTGGATTTTTTTGCTTTAAAAGACCATCCTTTCAGGCTCACGCCTGATACTTCATATTTTTTTCCTTCCTATAAACACCAGGGAACTTTAGAAGTTTTGCGCTACGCTCTGGCTCGCGGTGAAGGGTTTTTAATACTAACCGGGGAGCCCGGCACTGGAAAAACCCTTATTTTGCGGCTACTTGTTGAAAGTTTGCCAAAAGATAAAGAAACTGCCTTTATTCTATCTCCTACCCTTAACCCTAAAGAACTTTTAGAGGCTATACTTGAAGATTTAGATATAGAAACCTCCGCTTCCGAAACCAAAGAACAGCTTTTAAGAAAGTTTAAAGATCATTTACTAGACTTGGCTAAAAAGGGAAAAACTCTTGTTCTTATCGTTGATGAAGCACAAAATCTTCCAATAGAAAGCCTTGAAGAACTGAGACTCCTTTCTAATCTGGAAACCGAAAAGAAAAAGCTTATCCAGATTCTTCTGGTTGGTCAGCCAGGCCTAAAAGATAAATTAAAGTCTCCAGAGCTTTCTCAACTTCTTCAACGAATTTCTGTATGGGAAAAACTTGAGCCCTTAAGCCCTTCAGAAGTGGTGGAGTATATTAATTTTCGCTGGCATAAAGCTGGTGGCATAGGGTTAAACCTAGATAAACGAGCTTATAAACTTCTTTATAGAGAAAGTCAGGGAATTCCTCGTTTGATAAACAAGATAATGGACAGGGCAGTACTTGTAGCGGCGGCTGAAAATAAGAAAAAAATAGACGAAAATCTTTTAAAAGACGCCTTAAATACCCTAGACCCTTATGATAAAAAAAACGGCAAAATAGTTTTTTTTAAAGTAGGAATATTGTTTTTATCAATAATAATTATCTGTATTACCTGTCTTATAATCTGGCGCTGGTGGCTTAAATGAAAAAGATTTTCGTTTTACAAAAAGAAGGCGAAAAATATATAGCCGCTCAATTTAAAAAGAAGGGCTCGGAAATTATTTTACAGGACTACCCAGAAGAGACTATTCTTAAAAAATTCAAAGCCAGAGAACTTACATTAATAAAGTATTTTCCAGAACTTTATCTTGGAAAAGAAGTCATACCTAAAGGCCCTAAAGAGCTTATCAAAATTCAAATAAGAGAACGACTTAAAGAACTGGGTATTTTTGAAAGCACTCCTTTTATAGTTTTCAAAATAGAGGAAGATTTAGAAACTCAATTAGAAGTTAGCTTTATAGCAGTAAACAAACTGCTCATAGAAGAGATTGTCTCTGAAACTCAAAAAATAGAAGCAAGAATTAAGCTTCTTTCTGCAGAACAAATAGCCACTTGCTACTTAACTATTCACGAAACAAAAGAAAATATTATCAGCATATATCTAAGTGAAGATAAACTTTACATAGCCATAACTGGTCTTAATAAAATCATTTATCTTAGAACATTATCTATTAATAAAAGCTTTGGTATTACTCCTTCGCAGGTAGAAGAAACTCTGCTTACCACTATTGATTATGCTGAAAGAGTTTTAGGAATAAGTCTAAAAGGCATAATAAGTTACGGGCCTAAAAGGGAACTTGTTCCTGAAACATCTATTCCTTTAATAGAAGCTTCTTTTTCTTTTATTAAAGGCGCAGATATTAATCTGATTTTAGAAAAACCTTATTTTTTTGGTTCTTTTTTTATCCCTGAAGAATATAATCTTTTACCAGAAGACTATAAAACTTTTCAAAAACATTTTAGTTTAGTAAGAAAAATCGCATATTTTATGCTTTTAAGCTCTTTTTTAAGTTATGGTGTCTGGTTTTATTACACCCCCAAAGCAAAGACAGAAGAAGAAAAATATAAAGTTTTAGTTAAAGAGTTAAGATTAAAAAATGCTGAACTAGAGCAGATTATACCTCCAGAAACAGAAGAAAAATTAAAAAAGATTATTTCTTTAAAAAAAGATTATCTTAAAACCTTTAAGTTAAATACATTTTTATCCTGGTTAAATACTATAACTCCTGGAGAAATAAGAATTTCTGATATAGAAGGTAAAAAAGAAGAAAATGAAAAATTTTCTCTTTTAATTAAAGCAGAATGTAAAGGAGAATTAAATTATATTCAGAACAAATTTGACGTTTTTTTACTTAGATTAAAAAATAAAATAGAAACAAACGAAAATCTTATTTCTTTTATTTATGACGAAAAAAACAAAAAAGGATATTTAACAATAAAAGGATTTTATAAAAATTAACTATTATGAAAGAGATTATAAATAATATTAAAAAACACCTAGAAATATTGGGACTAATATTAATAAGCCTATTTTTCATATTAAGCACAACAAAAGCCTTTGAAGCTAAAATAAAATACGAAAAATACAAAAAAATTAATAACAACTTAAAAATAAATATTGAACGAGTCAAAAAACAGAAAGACAATATTAAATTAGTAGTTAATAATCTAGCCCAAAAAGAAGTTATTAACTCCAAAATAAACGCAGATTTTATTGCAAACAACGAAATAGAAATAAACAAATACATAAATTCAATCTACAAAAGAAATTATCTAATTTTTTTAGATAACATTAAAATAAAAAATGAATGCAAGAAAAATATCTGCTTTTTAAAAATTAAATTATCAGGAGAAAAATTTACATTTTATGACAATAAAGAGTAAAATGAACATCTTATTATTATGGCTGCCAATAATTATGGCCATAATCATTACGGGTATCAAAATATGGAAGATAAAAAATTTCAAAATATATATTCCAAACACAAAATATATAAATATTGAAGATCTATCTATTAAAAAAGAAATTAAAAATATCAGTAATATAGAAATAAATAAGCAAAAAATTTTTTTATTTAAAACTAACAAAGAAGAAAAATTAACAGTTAAGAAAGCATTAAAACTATCAGGTATCATAACAATTAATTCCCAAAAAATTTGTATTTTAAATGGCAAATTTCTTAAGGAAAATGAAGAAATAAATTCAATAAAAATAAAAAAGATTCTAGATAAAGAAGTTATCGTAGAAATAGATAATAAAGAAGAAAATATAAAAATTGGGCAATTAAAATTCATTTAAAAAGACTTTTGCAAAATTCTAGAACATTAATTTTAGATCGCCACGGCGACTGTGTCGCCTTGCGACAAGGATTGCTTCGCCACTTTGTGGCTCACAATGACAGAGTGGGAACCGTGGCTCGTAATAAGGCTCCGTTTTGTCACTGCGAGGAGCGCGTAAGCGCGACGAAGCAGTCCCTGTCCCGAGCGCTAGCGAAGGGATCTAGATCCCTCGCTTCACTCGAGGACAAGCAAAGCAGTCTTAAAAATATTTTTCAAAGGTCTCTAAAATTACAAAGAGAAAGAAGAAGTAATGAAGTAATGGAGAAAGAAATATGAAAAAAATAATTACTTTTATACTTTTGGGATTTATTTTAACAAGCTGTGCCAGCTCCTCCAACTACAATAACTCAAATATTGAAAATTATACATTACATATTCCAGAAATAACATCAAATGGCTCACAAAAAAATATTTCACAAGAAAAAACAAATAAAAAAGAAGAAATTGAATTTAAACCAAAATTTAAAGAATTATCACCTTTAGAAAAAGAACGAATAAATATTTCGGTAGTTAACGAAGATTTTGAAAAAATTTTATTTATAATCGCCAAAGCAGCTGGGCTTAATCTAATCATTAATGACGACATCAAAAAAGAGCTTCCAGAAGAAAAAAGACTTATAACTATAAATCTAAACCAAGTTACATTAAAAACCGCACTAGATATTATCACAAATCTTACCGAAACTACATACAAAATAAAAAATGGAATTATTTATATTAGTTTATATGAGGAAAAATTTTTTGATTTAAATTTTCTTACATCAATTAGAAGTAGCAATTATGAGTTAGGTGGAGATGTTTTAGGAAATGAAGATCAAAAAACAGAAGAAGATATTACAACTCCACTTAAAGGAAAAATAGAAATCAAAGGAAATACAGAAAGAAAAAACATATTTGATACCATCAAAAACAATATAGAAAAATTATTATCTAAAAATGGACAATATACACTTAATGAATATACTGGCACACTCTACATAAGAGACAAAGCTAAAAACATAAAAACGGTAAGTAGTTTTATAAAAAGAATAAAAGAAAAATACTCAAAACAAGTATTAATAGAAGCAAAAATTATAGAAGTAAATCTAGAAAAAAAATACCAACTAGGAATTAGATGGGAGAATATCTTAAGGAACAATCTCAAAGACACCTTACACTTAAGCAGCAGTTCTAGTTTTTTCTGGAACAACTCACAATCTTTTATATTAAATTTAACAGGTAATCCCTATTTCGACATAATACTTGAAGCTATCAAAAAATATGGCCAAATTAAAATTATATCTAACCCTAGAATCAGAACAATACATGGACAACCTGCATTTATAGGGGTGGGCAAATCAATAGCTTATATTAAAGAAATAAAAAGAGAAACAACAGCTTCTGAAGGCATAACAACCGTAGAAACTACCATTGAAACTAGCTCTGTATTCGATGGACTAATATTCAAGGTAATTCCATACCTAGATAAAGACGACAATATTTTATTATCTATAATCCCCATTAAAAGTGACATAACAAAACTAAATACAAGCACAATTGATGACTATCAAATAACTCTTCCTGAAATAAATTTAAGAGAAACAAGCACGGTAATAAAAACAAGAAACAACGATCTAATAATCATTAGTGGATTAATAATGAACAAAGAAGAAAAAAACAATTACAGTGTACCAATAATAAGTAAAGCGCCAATAATAGGAAATCTTTTTAAAAGCAGAGAAGACTTATCATCCAAAGTGGAACTCGTAATCCTACTGAAAGTAAACTTAATAAAATGAGCAAACTATTTGAATCCATAAAAAAATTAGAAGAAAAAAAGACAGAATTTTCTATAAAAGGGAACTACTCGATCAAAAAAGAGAAAAGAATTAAAAGAAACAAATTTTATATCTATATAATTTTGAGCTCTTTTTTAATCGGATGCCTAACCTTAGTAGCTTTTTTTATTTTTAAAGCAAAATTTTATCAGGGAACAGAAATAAAAAATATAAAAACAGCCTTCCCCAAAACAGCTAAAAATAGCATAGATAATAATCAAAAACCTCAAAAATTAACCAAAAAAGAAAAGAAAAACCATACATTAATTCAGACAAAAAGAGAAACAAAAACAAACATTCAAAAAGAGAATAAAAAAGAAAACAAAATGATATCAGAACCCAAAAAAAGTAAACTAAATCATTACACGACAAAGAAAAACAAAAAACATATCACTAGAAAAGAAAACAATAAAATCGAAAAAATTTCAATCTCAGAACTTTCCACAAAAAAACATATATTAAACAGATACATTATGTTTGCAGAAGAGGCTCGCAAAAATAAAAATTACGAAATAGCAATCTTTTACTATCAAAAAGCATTATCAGAAACAAACGAAAAGACGAAAAAAGCTGAAATATTGAACAATTTAGGTGCAATTTATTTACTAGAAAATAAAATTAATCTTGCCCAAACAGCTCTTGAAAAAGCTATCAAATTCTCCGCTTCTCCAGAAATAGTCTACAACTTAACTATAATATACCTAAAACAACAAAAAATTGATAAAGCCTGTTCTATAATTAAAAGAAATAAAAATAAAGCTCTTCCTGAATTAATATCCATCCAAAAAAAGTTTTGCTCTAAAAATTAGCTATTTTTTTATACTCATGTTTATAAATAGCATCTAAAATACCATTTACAAAAGAAGCAGACTCATCTGAACCAAAAGATTTAGCAAGCTCTATGGCTTCATTTATAGAAACCCTAGGAGGGATATCAGGCCGATAAAGCAACTCATAGGTAGCCAGGCGTAATATATTTCTATCTGTGGCAGACATTCGCGAAAGCTTCCAGTGCTTAGAATATTTCTCAATAATTTTATCTATTTCTTCCTGCTTTTCGGCTACTCCATTTACCAATTCTTTAGCAAACTCTAATACTTTAGGTGACGGATTAAAATAGCCTTCATAGGTCTTAAAGGCTTCACTAAAAGGCACTCCAGCTACGTCTGCCTGATAAAGAATCTGAACGGCTATTTCGCGTGCTTTTCGGCGCAAACCCATTATAGTTTCCTCAAAAGATTGGCCATTTCTATTGCTACCATAGCGGCATCAAAGCCCTTGTTGCCAGCCTTAGTACCAGCCCGTTCAATAGCTTGTTCAATATTGTCAGTTGTTAAAATTCCGAAAGCTATGGGAACCCCCGTCTCCAGCATAACCTGAGCAATACCCTTGCTGGCTTCAGCTGCCACGTAATCAAAATGAGGCGTAGCTCCCCTTATGATGGTCCCCAAACAAATAATGGCATCATATCTTTCTGACTGGGCCATTTTTTGGGCCACCAAGGGAATTTCAAAAGAACCTGGCACCCACACTACTTCTATATTTTCTTCAGAAACTCCATGACGGCTTAAGGCATCAAAAGCACCTTCTAAAAGTTTCTTTGTTATCAAGCTATTAAAACGGCCAACTATTACACCAAACCTGAGACCTTCTCCCTTAAATTCTCCCTGTATAGTTTTAATCTTATCCATATATCCTCCAATCAGGCTTTTGCTTCTTTAAATACGCTTAATATATGCCCCATTTTTTCGCATTTACATTTGAGATAACGGTAATTTTCTTCATGTGGTTTTATTTCTATAGGCACTCTTTCTACAACTTCAAGGCCATAGCCCGCAAGACCTATTAATTTTTTGGGATTATTAGTCATAAGACGCATTTTTTTAACGCCAAGGTCCCTTAAAATCTGAGCCCCTATACCATAGTCTCTTAAATCTGGCTTAAAACCTAGAGCTTCGTTGGCCTCTACCGTATCCTTGCCCTGGTCCTGCAACACGTAAGCTTTGAGTTTATTTAAAAGGCCTATGCCCCGGCCTTCCTGCCTCAAATAAAGAAGAACTCCCCTTCCCTCCTCAGCAATCATTTCAAGGGCTCTAACAAGTTGAGGCCCACAATCACAACGCAAAGAACCAAAAACATCCCCTGTAAGGCATTCTGAATGCACTCGTACTAAAATCGGCTCTTCGGTAACTTCCCCCATAACTAAAGCCACATGGGTGAAAGGGTCAATTAAATTGGTATAGGCCAGAAGCCTAAATTCACCCCAGGGAGTAGGGAGCCTGGTTTCAACTTCCCTTTTAACCAGACATTCGTTTTTCAAACGATAAGCAATTAAATCTTTTATTGTGACTATTTTTAAGCCGTGTTGTTCAGCAAATTTTTCAAGCTCTGGCATGCGGGCCATACTGCCATCATCATTCATTATCTCGCAAATAACACCAGCTGGCTTTAAACCGGCAAGCCTTGCCAGATCTACCGAAGCTTCAGTGTGTCCGGCTCTAACTAAAACACCCCCATCCCGCGCCATTATGGGGAAAACGTGTCCTGGAGTCACTATATCTTCTGGGCCGCTTTTGGGATCAATAGCTACCTTGATGGTATGAGCCCTATCGTAGGCCGAAATACCAGTGGTTACTCCGTGGCGGGCTTCAATGGAAACAGTAAAAGCCGTATCAAATTTGGTTCCATGGCGCTTGGGTTGAAAAGGTAACTGGAGCCTTTCCACATCTTCTCTAGTAAGAGTTAAACATATTAGGCCGCGACCATATTTAGCCATAAAATTTATGGCTTCAGGGGTGATCTTTTCTGCTGCCATCACTAAATCGCCTTCATTTTCACGGTCTTCGTCATCGGTTACGATGATCATTTTCCCCGCTTTTATATCCTCTAATGCCTCCTCAATGGTAGATACAGGCATAAACCCTCCTTCAACTCTCAAGTCTTTGTTCATTATACATTTATTAGCGATTAGGCCAATTACACAAATTCAAAAATTTTACTTGTCATTTTACCTGGATATTATGCTAAAAATTTAAAAAAGACCTTCAAGGACGCCATTTTGGAAAAAAGAGAAGTAGATGTAGTTATAGTAGGGGGAGGAAAAGGTTGTCGGGAACTCTTAGTCTTATTGGAAGAATATGAACCCAAACATTTGCATCTTGTCATTTTGGGAGTAGCAGACATTAACCCCAATGCCCCTGGATATCTTTACGCCAAAAGAAAGGGTTACTTTGTTACCACTGATTTTCGGGAATTATTCAAACGATTTCCTGATGTAGACCTGGTAATAGAACTTACCGGTTCAGACGAAGTCCTTGACGAAATCTTTAAAACAAAACCTCCTAAGACCAAAGTAATTGACCATTTAGGAGCCAGGCTTTTCTGGGAAGTCATCGCTATTTTACAGGAAAAGAACCTCTATGAAAGAAGACTACAACAATTAGAAGGAATTAAATTAAACATAGATATAATTGCTCATTTAGCTCATGAAATAAGAAATCCTTTATTAGTTATAGGCGGCTTATGTAAAAAGATATCAAAACTAAAAGAGATAGACCCCAAAATTAAAACTTATATAAACGCTATAATTCAAGAAGTAAATCGTCTAGAAAACCTAATGAATAGATTAACTTTTATTAGTAAACCTTTACAACCTAATTTAAAATTATGTTCCCTAAACAATTTAGTTAAAAAAGTTGTAGAGGATTTTAAAAAGAATTTACCTCCAAATATAACGATAGAATTAATCTTAGAAGAAGAGATACCTGAAATATTTTTAGATGAAGAGCTGATTGCTCAAGCCTTGTATGAATTACTGGAAAATGCCAAAGAAGCAATGGAAAAGACAGGGGGACAAATATTAGTAAAAACTAAAATTTGCTATGATGAAGTGGCTATAATGGTAAAAGATGAAGGGCCTGGTATGGAAAAAAGCGTTCTGGAAAAAGCCACCATGCCCTTTTTTACCACCAAACCACAGGGGACAGGTTTTGGCCTTTTTTTTGTTCAAAAAGTAGTCCAGGCCCATGGAGGAACTTTACATATTTTGAGTGAACCTGGGGAAGGAACAACTGTGGTGACGGAGTTGCCGGTGAGGATGTTCTATCCGATTCCGCCAGTGTAAGCCGGCGGAGGGAGTCGAACCCTCAACCCCGGGATTACAAATCCCGTGCTCTGCCGATTGAGCTACGCCGGCAAACCAGGATAAGAAATAACATGTTCTTTGAAAATGAGCAACAAAGCCAAAATTTAAGCTTTACTATACAAGTATGACAAAAATTTATAAATAAGTTTAGCCGCAAAAAAAGCAGAGCGATTATCAATAGGCAAAAGTTCTACCACATCAAAACCAACCACGTTTAGCTTTGCCAGTTCCCTTAAAATTAAAAGGCCATCATACCATTTGAGGCCACCGGGTTCAGGGGTGCCTACTCCTGGCACTTCTGAGGGGTCAAATCCATCTAGGTCTATGGTTACGTAAACAGGTCGAAGGCCAATTGTATGAGAAATTTTCTGGACCATGGAATAGGGATTAGCCACTACCTCCTTAGCCCAGAAAATCTCAAGGCCCTTTTCACGTACAAAATCCATTTCTTCTCGGGAAATAGCCCTAATACCTACAGGAAAAAGCTCTACACTGAGTTCTAGAGCCCGCCTCATGGTGCAGGCGTGTGAATAACGGCTCCCCTGATAAAAGTCTCTTAAGTCTGCGTGAGCGTCTATCTGCACCACACAAAGGTTGGGATATTTTCGGGCTAAAAGCTCTATTGGAGCAAGGCTAACCGTATGTTCTCCGCCAAGGACTATCGGAAACAAATTCTTTTCTAAATGAGGTTCAAGGCGTCTCTTAAGCTCCTCAAGCATTTGTTCTGGAGCAAGAGGAAGATCTTCTTCTGGCAAGGTCAAAAAAGGAGCTTTTTGATAAACTTCACAATCTGTTTCTTCGTCATAAAACTCAAGGTAAGGGCTTGCTTCTAAAATGCGCCGTGGGCCAAAACGCGCCCCAGGCAAAAAAGAAGTGGTAGCGTCGTAAGGAGCCGGTAAAAAAACTATTTTGGCCTTTTCAGGATTTTCTGGAAGTCCAAGAAAAGTCATTTCACATAATAAAGGCCGGGAAACCCCGGCCTTTTAAGTTTCTTCTTTTAACAGCTTCTTATACGGTAAACTGATTGCGTTCCGCCCTGATAAAACGTTCTACCGTTCTTATAGAGCGGGGGAATTCAAGTCCACGGTCAAGGACTTTTATCTCGCTCTTTTTGACTTCAAAAATTTTAGTAATATCACGAATAGCCTTGTCCACGTCAAAATCTTTACAGGAAAAAATATCCACACTCATATAAAGTTTTTCCGGGAAAGTGTGAATACTTATATGACTTTCAGCAATGATTACAAAACCAGATATGCCCCAATCTTCAGGAACCGGTGCGTGATACTTAAAAACATAAGGGGGCATAATTTTTGTCATTTCAATTTCTGCCGGGTAATTGCTCAGGAAATCGTAAATAAAATCAATATCCATGAGCTTTTCCCGGTTACACCCATAACCGTCAAGAATTAAATGTTGACCAAAACCGTATTCTATCTTTTCCATGGCCTTCCCTCCTAAGCGAAAATTTAAAAGGTGGGCGGGGATACCACCCACAGGATTTGGGCCATGGAGCGCCCCACGTTCTCCACGAAATGGCGCTTGTCGGCCCGAAAGTAAAAACATTCACCTTTACGGAGCTTCTCGGCTTGTGCTCCTATCCAGAGCTTCACCACTCCCTTCAAAATAAAACCAAACTCTTCGCCCTCGTGGGGCGCATCCGGTGTGGTTTTCTCCCCTGGTTTAAGGGTAACCAACACCGGCTCCATTATTTTTTGCCCTGATCCCGGGATCAAAAACTCAATTCCGCTACCTTCTATCTTCTGGCGGTCTTCCTGGCGAAAGACCACCCGCTCCGCACTTTCCTCTTTAAAGAACGTCGCTAAATCTGTTCCCAAGACATCTAAGATATCTTTTAAAGTGACTATCGAGGGATAAGTTAAATCCCTCTCAAGTTGAGATATATAACCCTTAGTCAAACCAGCCCTGCTAGCCAGCTCTTCTTGTGTAAGATCATTTGCTATTCTCAATTTTTTTATTTTTTCTCCTATCTTGAGCATATTATGGGCTTAAAGCCCAGCCTCCTTAAACAATAAACCTGAACCGGCCCTTTAAAAGACCTGGTCCAGGTTTGATTACAATCTTTAAACAAAAAGTTTAATGTTAGTGTGCGCCGTTCATATAAAAAACATTTTAGGAGTTGTCAAGAAGTGAATTCAAAAAAATTAATTTTTGGCATGTTAATTTTGGCATAATCGTGTCATCCCACAAGATTGCTTTCGCCACTTTGTGGCTCGCAAGGACGGAAAGAAAAAGACTCGCATGACTGGCCCAGTTGTCACTGCGAGGAGCGTGTAAGGCGCGACGAAACAGTCTCCCAATCAGATCGCTCCACGGCACGGCTAGTGTCTCGGAAGCAAGATTACTTCGCTTGCAATGACAAAGTTAGAAAGAAAGGCCAGCCTCGTTAAAATCTAAAACGAGCAGGAACAGAAAGGTTTTAATAGACGCACACAAAGAGGCTCTCCTGCTACTATTATCGTTTTGCCTTCTGGGAGAACAGCCAGGGCCTCGGCCTGGCCTAAATAGCTCAAGCGGCTTTTAAAAGGTGAGGCTTCAAAATATACCTTATCTTCTTCTTTAAAAAGTTTACCGAAGAAAAACTGGGTCCAGTGTTTTTGCCCTGAAAGGGGTTTACGATTAAAGGCTTTTATAGTGGGAAAGGGGTCCATGTCCCGGCCAGAAAGCTTAAAAAGTCCTGGCAAGGCTAAATTCAAAAAGGCCATCTGGTTTGATGGAGGGCCTCCTGGCAGGGTAAAAATCACTTTTTCGTCAACTTTGCCAAAAGAAACTGCTTTACCTGGCCCGATACGCACGTAGTTAAAAATCTCTTGCCAACCAAGGTCTTCAAGGACTTTTAGCACCAGATCTTTAGGGCCCCTCCAGGCTCCACCACTGGTAATCAAGACGTCGTTCTGGGAAAAAGTTTCTTCAATGGCTTTCTTTAATGACGATTTTTCGTCATTGATTAACGCCCAGGATACCGGAAAACCAAAGTGTTTACACCAGCTAACCAGGGTAACCAGGTTACTGGCATAAAGTTTACCGGGCTCAAGAGGTTTTCCAGGGGCTACCACCTCGTCTCCAGTAGCAATTATCTTAACTTTAGGTCGGGGAAAAACTTTGACCCTATCAAAGCCAGCTGCTGCTAAAATTCCCACTTCCATAGGTGAAAGAAGGGTGCCTGCCTTCAAAATAATGTTATCTGCTGAAAGGTCTTCTCCTCTTTTAAGGACGTTCAAACCACAGGGAGCATCAGCCAGGGCTAAAATCTTGTCTCCTTCCACGCGACTGAATTCTTCAGATAAAACGGCATTGGCACCTTGAGGCAAAGGGGCTCCAGCCGTAATTCTCACACAGGTGCCAGGCAGAACTTCAAAATCCTCGTCTCCTCCGGCAAAAACCTGGCCAACGAGATTAAGGACAACAGGATTTTCTGGATTAGCTTCAGAAATATCCTCAGACCGCACGGCAAAACCATCTTTAAGGGATACATCCCGATTGGGTACATCTACTTTTGCTATCACGTCTTCCGCCAGAACAAAGTCTTTTGCTTCCCAAACGGGCAAATAAATGGGTGGAAAAGGACTTAAGTGCTTGGCAATAAGGGTGAGAGCTTCTTTAAAAGAAATCATTTTTAATTTTTTCCTCAATTTTGGGAAGTGAATCCGTGCTTTCAATTACTAAATCCGGAAAAATTTTTTCCGGTAAATCTTTCTTATAACACTTAAGAAGTTCTTTGGCGAGCTTTTCATCTTTTAAACGCTGGCTCAGGCGTTTGAGTAAAACTTCTTCTGGAGCTATGACCCAGATAACCCGGTCAAAAAATCTCTCCCAACCGCCCTGGTAAAGAAGAGGAATTTCAGCTACCACCAGTGGTTTGTCCCTATTTTTGTCAAACCAGAGCAGAAGACTATTTTTGACCAGTGGATGGAAAATTTCTTCAAGTTTTTTTTTAATTTCTAGATTTGTCAACATAGCGCAAAGAAGCTTACGGCGATTAAGCTCGCCTTCTTTAGTCAAAAATTCCTTACCAAGGGCTTTTATCACCTGGTGAAATCCGACCTTACAAGGTCCAGATAGCTTTCTCACTTCTTCGTCAGCTGAAAAAACCGGCACTCCCTTTTTTGCAAAAATTGAAAGCACGGTGGTTTTTCCCGCCGCTGGTGGGCCGGTTATGGCCACTCTAAGATTTTTGGCGCAACTCATTTAAAAGCTCCTCAAAGTCTTCTGGCAAAGGGGCCTCAAAGGCAAGGTCTTCACCGGTAACGGGGTGCTTAAACTCAAGGCGGAAGGCGTGAAGCATCTGCCGCCTGGCTTTTGGGCCATGAGGTCTTGCCCCACCATAAAGTTCGTCTCCCACTATGGGGTAGCCTATAAAGGCCAGGTGCACTCTAATTTGATGGGTGCGCCCGGTTTTGGGTTCCACCTCAAGAAGGGCCGCTTTAGAGAATTTTTCCCTTATCCGGTAAAAAGTTATGGCCTCGCGGCCACTTTTAGCGTGAACCGACATCTTTTGCCGGTTTACAGGATGCCGCCCAATGGGCTTTTCTATTTTTCCCGCTGCTAATCTCGGAACACCATGCACCAGAGCAAGATAAACCTTTTTCACCTGGCGGTCTTTAAACATCTGGGTTAAGGCCTGGTGGGTAGGGTCGTCTTTAGCCACCACCAAAAGGCCTGAAGTGTCTTTATCAAGGCGGTGCACAATCCCCGGCCTTAGCTCTCCACCAATACCAGAAAGGTCTTTTAAGCGAGCCAGGAGCCCATGGACAAGTGTGCCCTCGTAATGCCCTGCCCCGGGATGCACTACTACCCCAGGGGGTTTATTTATCACGGCCAGATGTTTATCTTCATAAAGTATCTCAAAAGGCACTTCTTTCTCAGGTTTTATTTCAAGAGGTTTGGGCGCAGGCACTATGACTTCTATTTTCTCATCTGCTTTAATTTTATATTTCGGTTTTTCAACTATATTTTCGTTTACTTTCACGTGTCTGCTTTCAATTAACTTTTTGGCTTGCGAGCGAGTAATTTCAGGGATTTTTTCCGCCAGAAAGCTATCAAGGCGTTTACCTTCATCATCTGGTAGCACCTTGATTTTAAAGATTTTCCCTTCGCTCATGAAGAAAGCCTTCCCCTGGCCTTATCTTTGATTACTCGCCGATAGGCCCATTCTTCAAGGATAGCCTCCATTTCCTCTTGAGAAAGATGCGGCGTCTCATAAAGGCCCTTTTCCTTTCGCTGTCTTTCTGCTTCGTAGAGAATAATCCCTGTAGCCACAGAGACATTTAGACTTTGCACCATGCCGTGCATGGGAATTTTGACCACCAGGTCAGCTAGCTCGCGCACTGTTTCTGAGATTCCCTCAAGTTCGTGCCCTACGATAATAACGGTGGGGCTGGTGTAATCTACCTCGCGAAAATCAATAGTTTCGGGAAAAAGGCCGGTGGCCACCAGTTGAAAGCCCTGGTCTTTCAGGCGGGTAAGGGCTTGCTTGACATCGTTTTCGCGGTGAAGCAAAAGCCAGCGATGGGCCCCACAGGTTATGGCGTCATTTATTGGAAGTTCGCCTTCATGGAAATAATGTACATTAAGCACACCTACGGCGTCTGCTGTACGTAAAATAGCACTTACGTTGTGGTAATTCACCACGCGCTCAAGAAATAGGCGCAAATCAGGCTGGCGCCTTTCAAGCACCTTTTTTATGCGTGCGAGCCTTTCTGGAATAACTAAAAAATCCTTCATAAAGGCCTCCCTTTGGGTTATGATTTTTAGCCGATAATAAAGTCTTTGCAAAATTTATTAATGAGAGCGTAAAACAGATGACAATTTTTTGGGGTGTCATGGCGAGCAAAGCGAAGCAATCTTTATCCTGAGCAGTAGCGAAGGGATCAGAGATCGCCACGGCGACTACGTCGCCTCGCGTGACGCTCTGTAATGTAAAAAATGCTCCTATTAATAAAAACCGCATAATCAGAACAAAAGGAGAAAGACTATGATCGCACGTTATACCCGAGAGGTAATGGCTAAGCTCTGGAGCCCAGAGGAAAAATTAAGGGCCTGGCTTTTGGTGGAAGTGCTGGCTGCTGAAGCCTGGGCCAAACTAGGTAAAGTGCCAGAGAGTGCCATAAAAGTTATCCAGGAAAAGACCAGGCCTTTTCTGGAAAAAGGTTTTAGCCCTGAAGACGTATCTCAGGTGGAAGAAATTGAACGTGAAACCCGCCATGACGTTATCGCCTTTTTGACCTACATGGAACGCGTAATTGGCCCTGAAGGCCGCTACCTCCACCTGGGCATGACTTCCTCTGATATGCTTGATACTGCCATGGCCTGGCTCATGAAACGGGCCATGGAGATTATCCTGGAAGACACCGATGAACTCCTTGAAGTTTTAAAACGTCGGGCCTTTGAGCATAAAGACACCGTCATGATTGGCCGCACCCACGGCATCCACGCCGAGCCCATAACTTTCGGATTAAAGTTCGCCCTGTGGTACGAAGAAATGCGCCGCAATAAAAGGCGCCTTGAAGCTGCCCTTGAAACTATTTCTTACGGCAAGCTCTCAGGTGCAGTGGGCACCTTTGCCCACATTGAGCCTGAAGTTGAGGCCTATGTTTGTGAAAAACTGGGCCTTAAACCCGAGCCAGTCTCAAACCAGGTAGTCCAGCGTGATCGTTATGCCGAATACATGGCGGCTCTAGCGGTGATGGCTGGCACGGTGGAAAAAATCGCCACGGAGATAAGGCACCTCCAGCGCACCGAGGTGCTTGAGGCCGAGGAGTTTTTTGCCAAAGGGCAGAAGGGGTCTTCTGCCATGCCACACAAGCGCAACCCCATTCTCTCAGAAAACCTGTGCGGCCTGGCTCGTATGGTGCGTGGCTATGTCATGCCTGCCCTTGAAAACGACGCCCTCTGGCATGAGCGGGACATAAGCCACTCTTCAGTAGAGCGAGTAATAGTGCCAGACGCTACCACCCTTTCAGACTTCATGCTCAAGCGCTTAACAGGTATGCTGGATAAGCTGGTGGTTTATCCTGAACGCATGAAAAAGAACCTGAATCTTTTAAGGGGGTTAATTTACACCCAGCCCCTTCTTCTTGCCCTTACGGAAAAGGGGCTTCCTCGGCAGGAGGCCTATGTGATGGTTCAGCGACGGGCCATGGAAGTCTGGGAAGATGAAAGTAAGACTTTTCCAGAAGTAGTGAAAGGTGATCCAGAGATAACCAAACACCTTTCATCTCACGAGTTAGAAAAAATTTTTGACCTTAGCCATTACCTGCGGCACGTAGATACTATTTTTAATAGGGTTTTCAAATGAAAAGGTTTCCCGTGGTAGCGGCCTGTTTATTAAAAGATGGCAAAATTCTTCTAACTCAAAGACCTCCGGGGAAAATAAGGGGAGGGTTCTGGGAATTTCCTGGCGGGAAACAGGAAGAAGGAGAAACACTTGAACAGGCTCTTAAGCGAGAAATATTAGAAGAACTTGGCCTTAAAGTTTCTGTAGGCCCAAAACTCGCTCAGGTTGATTTTGACTATCCTGAAGCGGCTATAACCCTTTACTGCTTTAGCTGTGAAATAGTATCAGGCAGCCCCAGGGCCCTTGAAGGACAAAAAATTGGCCTATTTTTACCTTCTGAGATAGAAAAATTACCACTGGCACCGGCTGATAAGCTATTATGGGAAAAACTAAAACGGGCCTTTAAGGCCGGGAGGTAATGAAATGAATTTACTTTCACGCGCTAAAAAAATAATCCTTTCTCCCAGAGAAGAATGGCAGGTAATATCCCAGGAAGACTTAACATTGACTGATCTATATCTCAATTACGCCCTGATTTTTATTCTTGCCGTATTTATTGCCAGTTCTTTAGGTTTAGTCTTATTTAGCCCTTTCCCGATGGGGCCTGGCCTCCTGGTAAGGCAGTTAATACTTAGCCTATTAGCAGGTTTAGGAAGCCTTTTTATTATGGCCTATATTGTTGATTTTCTCGCTGTCCGTTTTGGAGGAGAAGCCGACCTGCTTGCTTCCCACAAATTGGTAGTTTTCTCTTCAACCCCGGGCTGGGTAGGCGGGCTTTTAAGTATTTTCCCGCCGGCAAGTATTATTGGCCTTATTTTTGGTTTATACGGCATTTATATCTTCTATCTCGGAGTTCCCGTTATAAAGAAAGTTCCTCAGGAAAAAGCGGTTTTATTCACCGTGGTGGTTATTTTGATATCTCTGGTCTTTTTCTCCCTGTTGGGTTTGCTTTTAAGCCCTTTTTCCATGTACGCTACCAAATAAAATGGACGTTCTTGTAGAAATAAGGCATCTGTTCTTCTGGTACGGCCAGCGCCTGGTGCTAGAAGACATTAATTTTGACATAAAAAGAGGCGATTTCCTGGCCATTCTTGGGCCAAATGGCTCAGGGAAGACCACCCTGTTAAAATGCATCTTAGGGCTGCTTAAACCCCAAAAAGGTGAAATTAAGCTTTTTGGAGTGCCTGTTGAAGAATTTTCTGAAAAATGGCGTCTTGGTTATGTGCCACAGAGAGCTATTGCCCTGGTTGACCCGGTCTTTCCTCTATCAGTAGAGGAGGTAGTAGGGTTTGGTCTTTTACCCAAGAAAAAATTTCCCCGTTTTTTGGCCAGGGCTGATAAAGATGCCATTTTAAAAGCCCTAAAACAGGTTGAAATGGAAAATTATCTTCATCAGCGTATTTCAAAGCTCTCCGGCGGACAACAACAGCGAGTCTTTATTGCCAGGGCCCTGGTTAGCCGCCCTGAAATTTTAATCCTTGATGAACCTACTACTGGTATTGATGCCGCCACTCAGGAACGCTTCTATGACCTTCTGGCAGAGTTTAACCAGAAAGGTTTAACTATTGTCATCGTTACCCATGATATAGGAATTGTTAATAAGCATGTAAAACAGGTGGCTTGTCTTAACCGCAGGTTAGTTTATCACGGCACTCACGAAGAATTTTGTTCTTCACCCAGGCTTCAACAAATAATTGGTGAACATCACCTGGTAATTCATAGGCACTAATGATTTTTGAGCTTCTACAGTACGACTTTTTCAAGCGCGCTATTCTGGCCGGGGGCTTTCTAGCCTGGGCAGCATCTATCCTGGGAATATTTCTGATTCTTAGGAAAGACGCCATGATGGGCCACGGCCTCACTCACATAGCCTTTGCTGGAGTGGCTCTTGCTCTTCTTTTAAATGTTCTTCCCTTTCCGGTAGCCCTTATTTTTTCGGCGCTGGCCGCCTTTCTTATCTTAAAAGTACGCGAAAAGGTTGGCCTTTACGGAGACACAGCGGTAGCTATTCTATCAAATCTTGGTCTGGCTGCTGGCATTTGCCTGGCTACGCTGGCCAAAAACTTCAATGTTTCCCTGCTTTCTTTTCTCTTTGGAAACATTTTAGCGGTAAGCCCTGTTGAACTTTATTTTTCAATAGCCTTAGCCCTGGTAGTAATAGCAAGCCTTTTACTTTTTTATCACGAACTACTTTACATAACTTTTGATGAAGAAAGTGCCAAAGCCGCCGGGCTCCCTGTAGCCAGGCTTGATGCCCTGCTGGCCCTACTTACCGCCATAACCGTGGTGGTTGGCATGAAAATAATGGGGCTGTTATTAGTGTCAGCCCTTCTGGTTATACCCTCAGCTGCAGCCCTACAGGTAGCCAATAATTTTCGTTTATGCCTGGGGCTTGCTTCCTTTTTCGGAATAGTTAGCGCTTTTTTAGGTATAATTTTAGCAGGCATTCTAAACCTACCCGCTTCAGGGACTATTGTCCTTTTTTCTGGTCTCATTTTTGGTCTAAGCTTTTTATGGAGGATTATTAAAGGCGAATAAAGCCATTTTATTAATGAGGGCGTAAAACACGAGCCTTGCGATAACACGATGTTATTGTTAAAAACTTTCTGCAAGGGTTGCCTCAGTATTACCTCAAAAAGTACATCGCTGATACAACCTTTATAGGGCTGGTAGGCGTTAGCTTGAGCTTAGGTAAAAGCTAGATCATTGATATCAACGGCAGGGGTGATTTTAACTCTGATTGCGAGGCATACACTGAAAAACTTGTTCTCCAATACACTTTCTAACATAACTAGAGAAAAGGAGGCCTTAAGCCTCCTTATCATTGTTTTTCGCAAATCCCTTAAAAATACCCAAAAATAACCTGAAAACGGAAGTTAGCTTTCCCTGGCGCGCCAGAGAACGGTATCTTTGCGAAAAAGGGCATCGTTTTTCTGGGGATATTCCACCATAAAATGTGTTCCCCGGCTTTCTTTACGCCTTAGAGCACACTCAATGACCAGCTTGGCCACGTGAGCCAGATTTCTCAATTCAATAAAGTCCGCGGTCAGGATGTAAGCCCAGTAGTGAGCTTCTATTTCTTCAAGAATGGAATTAAGCCTTTTTTGAGCCAGACGAAGCCTTTGTTCAGTACGTACTATGCCCACATAGTTCCACATAAGACGCCTTATAGCATCCCAGTTGTGGGAAATAAGGACTTTTTCCTCCATATCTACGGCGCCACCAGGGTCCCAGTCAGGCACAGCAGGAGGCTCAAATCTCTGGTAAAGGGGCCATTCTTTTTTCAGGTGAATTGAAGCCTGATGGGCAAAGGCAAGTCCCTCAAGGAGAGAATTTGAAGCCAGACGGTTAGCACCGTGAAATCCCGTACAGGTGCATTCCCCTAAAGCGTAAAGACCTTTTATGTCTGTAAGGCCATAGCGGTCAGTAATAATGCCACCGCAAAAATAATGGGCCGCAGGAACAACTGGAATAGGCTCTCTGGTAATGTCAATACCAAATTTTAAACAGGTCTCATAGATGTAGGGAAAACGTTTGATGATAAAGTCTTTCGGTTTATGGGAAATATCCAGATAAACACATTCTTTTCCCGTTTTTTTAAGCTCAAAATCAATGGCCCGGGCTACAATATCTCGCGGGGCAAGCTCTTTTCTTTGAGGATCATATTTATGCATAAAAGGCTTGCCAAAAGGATCAAGTAGAATGGCTCCCTCGCCTCGTAAAGCCTCGGAAATGAGAAAATTTTTGGCCTTGGGATGATAAAGGCAGGTGGGATGAAACTGCACAAACTCAAGGTTAGCTACCCGGCAACCAGCCCTATAAGCCAGGGCCATTCCATCCCCTGAGGCCACATCAGCATTACTGGTATATAGATAAACCTTTCCGGCCCCTCCTGTGGCTAATACCGTAACCCTGGCCAGAAATGTTTCTATTTCGTTAGTCTCTTCGTTTAAAACATAGGCCCCGAGACATCTTTCATGCCCAAGGACCTCTCGTGGACAACCACGGTAAACCTTGCAAAGGGTTATAAGATCAACAGCCAGGTGGTTTTCAAGTATCTCTATGTTAGGATGCTCGCGGGCATGAGAAAGTAAAACCTGTTCTACTTCCCGGCCGGTGTGGTCTTCCACATGAACGATGCGCCTACGACTATGCCCTCCTTCTAAAGTGAGATGTAGTTTTGAAGGGTCTTTAGGATCACGGGTAAAAGGGACTCCCAAATCAAGGAGTTCTTTAATACGGTCAGGGGCCTGACAAACCACTAACGAAACGGTATCTTCTCGCGCCAGGCCATCTCCAACCCTCAAAGTGTCAGCAATATGGAGATCAAAGGAATCGTCTTCTGCCAGAACACAGGCAATACCACCTTGAGCCAAAGTGGTATTGGCATCTTCAGCTCGCTTTTTGGTGATAATGGTAACCTTGCCAAGATCAGCTATCTTAAGGGCCAGGGAAAGACCGGCAATCCCTGACCCAATTATCAAAAAATCTGTCTTTCTTGACATTATTCCTCAGGAAGATTGGGCTCTCTTTCCAGAAAATGACTTAATAATTTTTCCCCTGTCTTAAAAAACAGGCCAGTTTCAGTAGCGTCTTTTTCATTATAGCCCTGACTGCGCTTTATTTGCGGCTGGCGAGAATCATAAATGGCAAAAGGTACTGGCCTTGAAGCGTGGGTGCGCAAAGAAATAGGGGTGTAATGGTCTGTCACCACCATGAGGCGATATTCTCCTATTTGAGCCGTAGCCTCTTCAAGGACAGTGCGCACCACATAGCGGTCAAAATCCTGGATGGCTTTGATTTTCAAGTCAAGAGAACCTTCGTGGCTGGCTTCATCAGGGGCCTCTATATGGAGAAATACGAAATCTATATCTTCTTTTAGGGCCTCAATGGCAGCCATGGCCATGCCTTCGTAGTTGGTATCAAGATAACCAGTGGCTCCTGGCACGATTATAATCCTTAAGCCGGCAAGCACTCCGAGCCCTTTTATTAAGTCCACTTCAGCTACTACTGCTCCATTTAATCCCCACTTTTCTTCAAAAGGTTCAAGCCGTGGCATTCGCCCCTGACCCCAGGGCCAGAGGGCATTGGCCGGATTTTTACCCTCTTCCCTGCGCTTTATGTTTATGGGATGTTTTTCCAGAAAAGCCATGGCTTTAAGGAGAAAATCTCGCAAAATGGGCTCATTTTCATAAACCATCCAGGCTTCGTATATATCCCTGCCTAAAAGATCATGGGGAGGATAAGTCTTTATACCTTCAGGACCTCCTCGCCAAACAAGTATATGACGATAGCTTTTCCCAGGATGTAAAAAAAGCTTATCACTGGAAAGGTGCTCATTTAGCTCTTTGATAAGGACATGGGCCTCTTCTGTGGAAATATGGCCTGCACTGTAGTCATACATAATGTAGTGGTCATCTACCTTTTTTATGGTAACGAGGTTACAACGAAAGGCTACATCTTCAGGACGTAAACTTAGGCCAAGGCTCGCTGCTTCTATAGGCCCCCGGCCTGTATATTGATACTCAGGGCGATATCCAAGCAGAGACATATTGGCCACATCGCTTCCAGGTTCCATCCCTGGAGGCACCGTCTGAACCAGGCCCAGGTCTCCATGTTGAGCTATAAAATCCATACCTGGTGTGAGTGCTGCTTCAAGGGGGGTCTTTCCATCAAGCTCTTTTAAAGGGAAATCGCCCATCCCGTCACCAAGAAGTATTATGTATTTCATTGCTCCCTCCTCGCTTCTTCCTGACCTTGAGCGTCAGAGTCCCTTTTCTTTATGCCTAAAATATCTACTTCAAAACGCAAGGTCTTCCCTGCCAGAGGGTGATTAAAATCCACTACCGCCAGGCCTTCTTCTACTTTTTTTAAAATAGCCGGGTGAACCACACCGTATTCATCTTGAATTTTTACTAGAGAACCTGGATTTATACCCTCTGGCAATTTTTCAGCAGGTATTATCTGGAGTTTTTTAGGGTCATATTTCCCGTAATGTTCTTCAGGAGAAACTAAAACAATGACACGTTCTCCAGTCCTGTGACCTACTAAAGCCTCTTCCACTGCTGGCATAAACTTACCTTCTCCCACTTTAAGGACGATCGGTTCTTTTGAAGAATCGACCACTTCTTTGTCAGCTAAAACCCTGTAGTTAACGAGTATTTCGTCTCCAGGCTCTATAACGAGGGAATCTTTTTTATCCAAAATTTCCTCCCTTTCTATCTGGAGCATAATATTATCAAAGCGCCAGTCAATGACATTTTATTTCTTTATCTGAGTCTTTATCTATTTGAGGCGGGGTTTTTAAGGGAAGAATAAAATAAAAGTTATTGCCCAGAGGAGTTGGTTCATAACCAACCACACCTCCGTGTAATTCTATAACCTTCCTGACGAAATAAAGCCCTCGCCCAAAACCCGGCTTACCGTTAGTATTACTACCACGCCAGCCCTCTTCGAAAAGCTTTTGGGCTTCTTCTGGGCTGAGGTGAGGGCCGGTGCTGAACACATTAAATTTTATACCATCTCGCCCTGGGCCGAAATAATCAGGTATCACCTCACGTCCAAAAGAAATAAATTTTATCTTTTCTCCCTTTTCGTTGGTTACTTCCTGAGCATATTTTAAAACGTTACTGAAAAGATTAGCATAAACTTGTGAAAGGAGCCCCACGTCAACGGCTAAAACGAATTCTTCTTCTGCTGGAACTCCGCCCAAACGGTTATCTATCATAATACCAGCCTGTTCAAAACGTTTACGGTATCTTTCAAGCTGGGCTTCAATAATTTCTTTGGCAAAACGGCAGGGCCTGCGCCGCAAAACAAATCGGCCTTCTCTGAAGTGCTCTTGCCTGAGAAGGCTTTCTAGAAAAAGGCTGGTATTTTCATAATGTTTCTCTATTTGCTGATAACAGCTAAGCAATTCTTGATAAAGATTTTCTATCATTTCTTTTTCTCTGTCACTAATATCTTTATCAGTTAAAATTGTTTTTATTTCTTTTAATGAATCTATTTTTTTTCGTAATTGTTTAAATAAGTAGCGATAATAAATATTAGGTATAATAACATTGTGTTCAATATCAGCTACCAATTCATTTACAAATCTTATGTGCTGTAGTATTTGATCTATAAGTAACTTTATATGCAAACTATAGCCAATACGGTTAGCATATTTCTGGAAGAAAAATTTTTCCTGTTCAGAAAGGTTATTTGCCTTTACTTCAAGGATTCCCAGCAAGTCTTTTTCTTTATGAGCAGGAATGAGATTTAAAAGCTTGCGATTCCCTACAAAAGGAAAAAAATGGCGGTTACCCTCTCTGAAATATTCTCTTTTTAAAGGAAGGTTGGTTTTTTGAGGGTATTCTAAAAGGCCCTTTTCACTTGAGGCCACCAGCTCAACATAATTATCTCCTTGAACCAGATACAAAAAACTTTCGTGGTCAAAAAACTCTTTGGGGATTAACACACAGAGGCGATAAAAGTTTTTGATAGAAGCAAACTCCTGGGCCAGATCAAAAAAGGCCCAGAGGGCATAAAGCTGTTCTTTTGAGAAATTATATTCATCGTATAGGTCTTTTTTAGTGAGAAGACGTTCTCTTATTGTTTTTAAGCTTATATCCATATCTAAAATCTAAATTGAAAACAGCCAAAATTCAAATCTGGAATAAAAAACTCCAGTTTAATCTTAAAAAAATTTTTGTTGACTTTTGAAATATATTATATTTTCTATCAAATAACAGCATTTCATAGGAGTACATCATGAAAATAACCACCAGAAGCAGGTATGGAACCCGTATGATGATAGAATTAGCCAAACATTACCGTCAGGGCCCCCTCCAGATAGGAGAGATTTCTAAAAGGCAAAATCTGTCGGTAAAATATCTGGAACAGTTGATTATACCACTCAAAAAAGCCGGGCTCATAAAAAGTGTAAGGGGGCCTAAAGGTGGGCATATTCTTGCCCGGCCGCCTGAAGAAATTACTGTCTGGGACGTGGTTTCCGTGCTTGAAGGGATAGAAGCCCTGACCCCCTGTATTGTTAAGCCAGAGCTCTGTGAACAAAGCGATACCTGCCCCACCCGCGATGTATGGGTTCTATTAACCAAAACTATTGAAAATTGCTTAAAAAGCATTACCCTGGCTGACCTGCTTAAAAAAATGGAAGAGGGAGAAGAGCCGACAGTTGAAGTAAAGTGCCCCTTAAAAGCTATTTAAGTCGGTGCTCAAGATGATTAATGAGTAGCTTGGCGGCCTCTATCACTCTTTTAGCGTCATGGGTGGTTAAAGGGCCAAGCTGCATGGAACCATCTAAAAATAAATCCTCGTGTTTAGCCAGCCTTTTAAATAAGTCCAAAAATTTAACCGCCTCTCTAACCGAGCGAGGAGCGTTTTCCCCTTCTGGAAATCTTAAAAAAAGTTCTTCAAGGGAAGAGGCTGAAATTCTTTTTTCGGCTTTACGTTCCAGGGCTTTTAAAGCTTTACGCGCCGCCTGCCAGGCCAGATGAGCGGAAAGATCAGGCTCTTTTTCAAGAATTTCCTCGGCACGTTTTAAATCTTTATAAGAGCTCGCCAGCCAAGAGGAAGGTTTTTGAGATTCTAAAATGGGTTCTTTTTCCTGGCCTTTTCGCTTTAAAAATTTAAACATTTAGCTTCAAAATTTGCCCAGGTGTAGCAGAAAGTCTATCACTTTTAATAATAACCTGCTGTTTAAACTCCGAAAACATTTCCTGTAACCCTGGTAAGGCTTTTTGGGCTTTTTCAAAGGCCTCTTCACTGGCAAAGTTGAGCTGAATAGTTAGCCCTCCCTGGTAACATAAAAACCTTGCTTCCATAAGGCCTAAACGAGAAAGAAAAACCACTAGAACAAAAACGCGCTCGCCTTTTCTTCTGGGGACACTGCTATCTTCTGCGAGATAACCCCAGGAAACACGGTCTCCTATAATAAAGGGGATTAAAAATTGGCCTTCTTGCCAGTTTTTGAGCAAAAAATCCCGCAATTCTTTTTGGATTGGTTCTTTTGTTTCGTTTGCCCCTGTCTTTTCCTTTTTTAACAGGTTAGCTAGGAAAAATTCTAAGACCTTTTCCCGAGGAACATCTTCTAAAAAAGGAGGCTTTTTTCCAAGGGCTTTAAAAATATTACCTAAAATCAGCAAAAAATTTTCCTTAGAAAGAACCTTTTCAAGGCCAAGAGATAGAACTAGAGGTGGCCCCAGGGAAACAACCTTGAGCTTTATTGACTGGCCAGGTTTTAAAAGATGCAAAGGCACCTCATCAGAGATAAGGGCTTCTAAACGCTCATGCCCCACAAAAAGTGTTAATAAACGGCCTTCTATAGTTTCTACTTTGGCGCTGATTACCTGCCCAGGCCTTAATCCTTCAATAAAGCCTTCAGGCAACTGCCTTAAGGTTAACGGTGCAGTAAACCTGACTGGAGGAGTTATCATGATTTAGCCTTTTCTTTTTTTTACGGCAAGAATAAGATTTACTTCACCTTCCTGAAGCCCGGTTTTTTTGGCTATTTCTGAAATATCAAAACCTTTTCGAGCCAGTTCATAAACCCTGTTTTTTATATCTTTGGCATCTTTACGCGTTGATTCCCAGGCATTAGCCCCGGTTTCAAGAGCGGTAATAATTTTTTCTGAGAGTTCTTTTTTTTGAGCCAGGTTTTCTGAAAGTTTTTCGCAAAGTTCATTAGCGGCTTTTAATCGTTTCTCTACTTCATCAATAGGGATTTGCCCCACACGCCTTAACTGAAGATAGAGCAAAAAAAGCAAAAGAAGGAGAATTAAATCAAAAATAGCCTGAAAAAGAAAAAAAATAGTTACATCAGCCATATTCACACGCAAATATTAATTATTTTACCTTTGGGTAAAGACAATGATTCTTTGGATTTTTTCTCTTTCTTTTTGATGAACTTTTTAGCCGGCCTTCCTTCACGATGAGGGAGACGTTTGGAAGGATCTTCTACCCGCATCATTAGATAATTAACAGAATATAGTCCTTTTAGTTCATCAGCCATGATCTTATTTTAAGATATAACCACTTACTTTCACATCTATTGGTACTACATCAGCAATCTTTTTCTTTGTCAAATAATTTAAGAATTCCTTTTTAATGATTTTTTCCCCCTGGGGGTTCTCCCACACGTAAAGTGGGACATTACGTAATAAGCGATAAAGGTGCTCTCTTAAGAGAAGTTCGTTCCGTTTGGCCATTTCATAGTCCCTTTTATTAGCAAAATAAAGGATAACCTTGGCTTTTACGAAAACATTTTCTCCTGAATTTTTCTGATAAGGGATAAGAAAATTTTTAAGCAGCAACATTTTTTGACTTTCTACTGCTATAGGTGAGGCCACCAGAGGGACTTGTTTTTCAGCCTTAGGGGGAGGAGTTTCAGGTTTAGCCGGTTCCTTTTCAGGGATAGTAACTAGCGGTTGCTGGTAAAGCTTCAAGAAAGTAAAAACTCCAGAGGCCAAAAGAATAGCAGGGATCAAAATAGCAAGAACAAGCCAAACTATACCTAGTTTTGAAGCCTGTTCCTCTTCATCTTTGTCTTCTGGTTCATCTTTCTCATCTTTGTCTTTTGAATCTCCTTCCTGAGAAGAATCCTTTTCGGATTCAGAAGTATCTTCTTCTTCCAACAATTCCTCATCAAGGAGGCTGGCTAAGGGGTCTTCTCCAGGTAAAGGGGCACCATCTTCCCCGGTATTTTTTTCCTTTTCTACATCTAATTTTTTGTCGGGTTCTTCTTTGATTGCCTCAGAATCTTTAGCTTCATCCGTTTCGGCAGCGGATGTTTCAGAGGGGGAAACTTCCCCCTCCTCATCTTCTATTAAAAGTTCAGCCAGAGGGTCATCCTGCTCTTCTTCAGGGGGTTTATTTTCTAAATTTTTTTCTTCTTCAGGCATCAGCTAAAGATTTTTTTCAATTTTTCCTGCAAAGTTTCAGGTGTAAACGGCTTAACAATATACTGGTTAACTTTATATTTTACCGCTTCTATAATATTTTCCTTTTGCGCCTCAGCCGTTACCATAAGAAACGGCAAATCTTTAAAGCGTTCGTCACTTCTTACCTTTTTCAAAAGTTCAATACCAGTCATTTTGGGCATATTCCAGTCAGAGATAATAAGATCCACCTTTTCGCCTTTATCAAGAATTTCCCAGGCAGTAGTACCGTCATCAGCCTCAATGATATTTTTAAAACCAAGCTGAAGCAAAATGTTTTTGATAATACGGCGCATGGTAGCAAAGTCATCTACCACTAGCACTTTCATATTTGTATCCATAAACATCAACCTCCTTAATTTCGTTTCTTCGTTACTTATCGGTCAGCTTGAAAAAATTCCTAAAGCTCTTCAAAAAATTCTTTTCCCACCCGGCCTCTGAGTTTGGCCCTTAAACGCTTCAAGGCCTTGCTATGAAGTTGAGAAATGCGACTTTCGGTATAACCAAGGATTTCTCCTATCTCTCTCATAGTAAGGCCTTCGTAGTAATAAAGGCTCAAGACCAGCTTTTCTTTTTCTGGCAGGCTATCAATGGCCTCTGCCAGAAGGTCTCTCAATTCTTTTAGGCCACATTCTTCAAATGGGTCTGGCTGGTCTGGATCTTCTATTAAGTCAAAAATGTCTTCTTCGTTTAAGTCCGGAAGCTTTCTCTTGATGGTTTCAATATCTATAAAAGAAACATTTTTGGTCTCTTCCAGCATTTTATGAAACTCTTCAATGCTAACTCCTAACGCTTCTGCCACTTCTTCATCTTCAGCCGGGCGTCCAAGGCGCTGTTCCAGTTCCTGATAGGTCTTTTCAATAGCATTGGCCTTTTTTCTAATGGAACGGGGCACCCAGTCAAGAGAACGCAGCTCGTCAAGCATGGCCCCGCGAATACGAAACTCAGCAAAGGTCTTGAACTGGATATTTCTCTCTGGATCAAAGCGGTTAATGGCATCTATAAGGCCCATAATCCCCGCGCTGATAAGATCGTTGATATCCACATTGGGTGGTAGCTTCAAGGCCAGTCTTCCAGCTATGTATTTTATAAGAGGGGCATATTTAATAATGAGTTCATTTCGATGTTTAAGGTCCATGTTCTTGGGGAACTCCTCTTTCAATTGCTTTTCTATTTCTTTGGTCATCAAGTTTGGAGCTTTCATGCACAACCCCCCATGATTTTTCGTCCAAAAAATTGCAATCCACCTTCTAAAGGATCTGTTTTCAGATTAGCTATTTCCAGGGCTATTTCTCTGATGGCCTTACTGGCTGGTGAATCTGGAAATAATTCAAGCAATGGCACCTGGGCCCTTATAGCCTCTGAAACCCGTCTATCTACAGGGATACCACCCAGAAGATTAAGGGATATGCTCCCTAAGAATTTTTCTACCACCCGTAAAAGCTGCCTATATATCTCAAAGGCCTGAGATGGCCGTCTTATCATATTCACCACCAGGTGAAATCGTTTGATGCGGTAGCGTTTAAAAAGGACCTTTATCAGAGCGTAGACATCGGTTAAGGCCGTAGGTTCAGGGGTACAAATAAGGATCCTTTCTTGAGAGGCCAGGTTGAAATAAAGCACGTTTTCTGAAATGCCAGCGGCTGTATCAAGGAAAACATACTCAAGGCCAGCGGTAAGACGGTCAAAGGCCTCAAGTAAAACCAGTTTTTGTGATTCAGAAAGACTGGTCAATTTAACCAGCCCGGAGCTAGCAGGAAGTATTTTTAGGCCCCTTGGTCCAATTAGAACTATCTCTTCCAGCTGGCAACGCCCGGCCAGGACATCTCCTATGTGAAATTTTGGACTCAACCCTAAAAGGACATCAACATTTGCCAGACCCAGGTCAGCATCAAAAAGTAAAACGTCATTCCTGCCACTCAAGGCGCAGGAAACATTAAGGGCAAAGGTGGTTTTGCCTACACCGCCCTTGCCGCTTGAAATAGCAAAAACTTTGGGTCCATTTTCTGGATACAAAGCCTCATACCCCAGCATATCTTTCCTCCAGTTCTAAATTCCTCATAAGCAAGCCAAACAAACGTTTGGGGGTTACTCTTTCAAAGTCTTCTGGCACCTGGTCTCCGGTGGAAATAAAACTCACAGGGGGCATTTCTGGCAAAAAAAGACCGAAAAGAAGCCCCCCTGAAGGGAGACTTTCCACATGGGTCAAGACAAGGGAGGCCACGGGAATTCCTCTCAAACGCTTAAAAAGAGAGGGAAGCACCAGTGAAACATCAGCCGCCCGCACTACCAAATGAAAAGAAGAGTCTTTTATGTTTAGGAACTTTTTAAGACCGAACTCAGGGAATCCTGCCCCAAGGGCCGGGGTATCAATCAGCACGTAATCAAATTCCTTAAGTTTTTTAGATTCTTCTGGAAAGTCCTCAGGATGAGAAAAGTAAAGGGGAAACTCCAAAAGCTCGGCAAAGCGACTTATTTGTTCTCTGGCCCCTACGCGTACAGTATCAAGAGAGACAAGGCCCACCCTGTATCCTGCGGCTGAAAGCCTCGCGGCAAGTTTTATAACCGAAGTAGTTTTTCCAACTCCGGCCTGGCCAATAAAAAACAGAAACTTAGAAAGCCTGGCCGGAGCAACACGTTCCCTAACTTTAGCGGCTATGTTTTTGAGGAATAATTCTTTGCTACCGTTACCATTGCCTGAAAGAATTTTTATTACCCTGGCGGGAACCCCCTGCTCAATGAAAAGCTCTGTCCAGGCAGAACGGGGTTTTAAGCTTGCTTCAAGGCCAAGGATTATCTCTTTCAAAGAAGCAATCTCTTTCATTAAAACGGAGATATTTTCTCTTTCAGGAGGCTTTGTTTCTTTTTCTTCTGGTTCAAAATCAATGGCAGCTGTAATCTCATAAAGCCAGCGGCCGTCCTCTCTAACCCTTCTGGTAGAAAGGATTACCGCTTCCTCTCCCAAGGCCTCTTTGACCTTAGCCAAAGCCTCCACCGAAGTTTTGGCTCGAAACTTTTGTACCTTCATTAGACAAGCCTCACGGTTTCATGTATTTCAACCTGAATTTGCGGTGGAATTTCTGCTTGAGAAATAACCGCTGCCTGCGGGAGTGAACGTTCTATTAAGCGGCGTAGGTGACGCCTGGAAACTGGCCCGGTTAAAAATACCGGCGTATAACCAGCCATAACCAGCCTTTCGGCCGCCTGGGTGCAGGCAGCCACAATACGGCTTCCTACTTTAGGGTCAAGGGTGAGAAAAGTGCCCTGGTCTGTACGCTTAAGGGCGCGCTTTATGGCTTCTTCTATATCTTCGGCAATGGCGGCTACGTGTAATTTCCCATCCTCAGCGAGGTAAGGCTTAACAATTAATCTGGCAAGTCTCTGTCTTACGTATTCTGTCAGTAGGTCCGGATCTTTTATGCTCTGGCCGTAATCTGCAATAGTTTCAACAATAGTTAGCAGGTCCCTTATGGAGACCCGTTCATGCACCAGGTTGTGAAGCACTTTCTGTACTACCCCAAGGCTAACGGCGTTTAGACACTCTTCCACGGCTTTGGGATAGCGTTTGGCCAGGGCGTCTAAGAGCTTCTGGACTTCCTGTCTGCCCAGCAATTCTTCGGCGTTATTCTTGATGACCTCGGCCAGATGGGTAACGATAACCGTGGAAAGGTCCACCACAGTATAGCCTGCAAGTTCAGCCTCTTCCTTCTTTTCTTCTGGCACCCATATAGCGGGAAGCCCAAAGGCCGGCTCCTGGGTGGGTATGCCCTCAAGTTGTTTTTTGACTTCTCCAGGGTCCATGGCCAGCACGTGCCCGGGCATAAGCTCAGCCCTGGCCACCTCCACCCCCTTTATAAGAATTACGTATTCGCCAGGCTTTAGTTGCAAGTTGTCACGTACGTGCAGAGGAGGCACAATAAGCCCCATTTCCAGGGCAAACTGGCGTCTCATAGTGCGGATACGTTCAAGGAGATCTCCACCCTGTGTCTCGTCCACCAGGGGGATCAAGGCGTAACCTACTTCAAGCTCTAGCACATCTACCACCAACAACTCTTCTACTATTTCGGGAGCTTCTGTTTTTTCTTCCGGTGTGGCAGATTCTTCTCGTTCTTCTTCACCTGGCCATTCTTTCTGAGTGCGGTAGGCCACATAAGCCAGGGCTAGCATCAACACTGAAAGTACGACAAAAGGCATGGTGGGAAGACCGGGAAGCATACCAAAGATAAAAATAATAACTGAGGCAATAGCCATGGCTTCAGGCCTGGTGGCAAACTGTCTGGCAAAGTCTTTCCCCATACTGGCCTCAGCTGCCGCCCGGCTGATAATGATACCAGCAGAGGTAGAAACGATCAGGGCAGGAATCTGTGAGACCAGGCCATCTCCAATAGTAAGCAGGGTGTAGCTCTGGGCCGCTTCTCCTAAAGAAAGCCCCTTCTGGGCCACACCAATTATCAAGCCTCCCAGAACGTTAATGGTCATAATAATGAGGCCGGCTATGGCTTCACCACGCACAAACTTGCTGGCACCATCCATAGCCCCGTAAAACTCGGCTTCTTTAGCTATCTCTTCACGGCGTCTTTTGGCCTCGGTTTCGTCTATCAAGCCGGCGTTTAAGTCAGCGTCAATGGCCATTTGTTTGCCAGGCATGGCATCAAGGGTGAAACGGGCAGCCACTTCAGCAATACGTCCGGCTCCTTTGGTTATGACCACGAAATTGATTATCACTAAAATGGCAAAGACAATGGCTCCAACTACGTAATTCCCTCCCACCACGAACTGGCCAAAGCTTTTAATTACGTTTCCAGCAGCTGTTGGCCCTTCGTGCCCGTGAAGGAGAATAAGTCTTGTACTGGCCACATTTAGCGACAGCCTAAAGAGGGTAGTTACCAGCAAAAGGGCTGGAAAAGCCGAAAAATCAAGTGGCTTTTTTATGTACATGGACATGAGCAAAATAAGTAAAGCCAGGCTAAAGCTAAGGGATAGCAAAAAGTCTAAGAGATAACGCGGCAGGGGGAAGACCATTATTGTAAGTATGCCCACCACCCCAGCGGCTACCGCCAGGTTAGAGGAGTCTAAAGAAAATTGTCTGTTTAAAGGAAGCGCTTTTTCAGCCATTAGTTAACCTTCCTCCTCAAGCGATATACGTAGGCCAACACTTCCGCCACCGCCTGATAAAGCTCAGCCGGAATGTATTCCCCGATTTCAACTTCCCTATAAAGGGCCTGAGCCAGGGGAGGGTTCTCCACAATGGGAACCCCTGCCTCTTTGGCCACTTCTTTTATACGCTGAGCTACCAGGCCTTCTCCTTTAGCCAGCACCTGTGGGGCTGGCATTTTCCCTGCCTCATATTTAAGAGCTACCGCGTAGTGAATGGGGTTGGTGATTACCACGTCGGCCTTGGGCACCTCGGCCATCATACGACGCTGGGCCATGGTGCGTTGAATCTGGCGAATTTTGCTCTTAACCCACGGGTCACCTTCGGTTTGCTTGAGTTCTTCTTTTAGTTCCTGTTTGGTCATGCGGAGCTGGCGATGGGTTTCCCAGCGCTGAAAAAGAAAATCAAGTATGGCGAGCACGGCTAAAGCCATAAGGGTCTTTAAAACCAGGTTACGCGAAAGGAGGTAGATGTTTTTGCCAATTTCAGCCGGGGCTTGATCCGCCAAATAAAGAACCAGGTCTTTTTCAGACATTAAAACCAGATAAGCCACCAGGCTTATAATGGTGAGCTTGGCAAGAGACTTTAAAAACTCAAAAAGAGCCGGAAGAGAAAAAAGACGCTTAAAACCTTTTATAGGGTCAATCCTTTCGCCTTTGGGCTTCAGGACTTCCCAGGCGGATACACTTCCCACCTGAAGATAAGCTGAAAGGAAAGAAACCATAAGAAGGACAATCAAAAGGGGCATAAGCACTTTGCCCCCAAGCTTTACTGAGAGCATAAGAACTTCGTAAACCCTGTTGCTATCAATAAGGGGCTTTGAAAAGCTTAAAAACTCACGATAAACAACCAGCATCTGGCCAACCATGTAAGAACCAGCCATTACAAAGACGAGCACACTGCCAGAAAGCACGGCCACCGCGGATATTTCACGGCTTTTGGCCACCTGCCCCCGGCGTCTGGCTTCTTCAAGCCGCCTCGGCGTAGGCTCTTCTGTTTTTTCCTGAAGGCTCTCGTCCGGCATAACTATTTCCCAAACGCCTTAATAATCTGGGGTACAAAACCCACAGCCTCGCGCCAGGAAGGCGCAAGCACCATGCTGAAAATCTGAAGGGTAAGCCCGAAAAAGAATAACCCCACGGCAATGGTTAAAGGGAAACTCACAATCAAAATGTTTATCTGGGGTACAAAGCGGGCCACTATTCCCATGGCTATCTGGATAAGAAACAGGATAGCCATGGCTGGAGCCATTATCTTTATGCCCAGCACGAAAATCTCTTTTCCCTTGAGTACGAGGACTTTAAAGACTTCAACCGGCGTCTTGAGAGTGGCCGGTGGAAGGAGCTTTAGGCTCTCGCCCAGAGCTAGCAGGAAATAATGATGCAGATCCAGGACCAAAAAGAGCAAAAGGGCAATCAAATAGGCAAACTGAGAAAGCACAGGGGCCTGGAGCCCGGTGGCCGGGTCAAGCACATTTGCCACACCAAACCCCATCTGAAAGCCCAGTAACTGCCCTCCAAATTGCACTCCGGTAAAAATAAGTCTTACCAGAAATACCAGAGAGACTCCCAGAGCTGCTTCGTTCAGGGCCAAAAGGCAAAACTCCCAGGGAGAAGCAGGCATAATAACCCTTCCCACCCAAATTGGCGTAAAAACAAGGGAAAGGACCAGCACAAGGGCGGCCTTTACCTGCAAAGGGATAAGCCTGCTTCCCAATATCGGTAAAAAGGCCACAAAAAAGCCCACCCTTACCAGAATAAGGGCAAAGGCCACGGCATATTTGGCTAGCTCGGTGTAAAAGTCAAAAAAATTCATTTAATGTACCCCGGAATCCCAAGAATTATTTGTTCGGTAAAAGTAAGCATCTTTCGCATAATCCAGGGAAAGGCCACCATTAAAGCCACCAGTACCGCCACAATCTTGGGCACAAAAGTCAGAGTCATCTCCTGAATCTGGGTCACGGCCTGAAATAAACTGATAAGAAGGCCTACAACCAGGCCAGCCAGAAGCATGGGCATAGAGACAAGAAGGGTCAGCTCAATAGCTTGTCTGGCAAGCCCTACCACAGTTGTCTCTGTCATCTCTTCCTCCTACCCAAAGCTTTTCACCAGAGAGCCCACCAATAAATGCCAGCCGTCAACCAGCACAAAAAGAAGCACTTTAATGGGCAAGGAAATCATCACCGGTGGAAGCATCATCATACCCATGGAAAGAAGAACACTTGCCACCACCATATCAATAATCAAAAAGGGTATGTAAAGAAGAAAGCCAATTTCAAAGGCCGTGCGCAATTCGCTAATCATAAAAGCCGGAATAAGGGTAAGGGTGCTTACGTCTTCTTTGTTTTCAGGTTTTGGAGCACCAGAAAGCCTTATCATCAAAGCGAGGTCTTTTTCACGAGTATTTTTGAACATGAACTCCCGAAAGGGCTTTACCACGTCTTTAAAAAATTCTTCATCTCCGATTTCTCCGGCAAGGTATGGGGAAACCGCCTGATTATAAGCCTGGCTAAAAACCGGGCTCATAATGAAAAACGTAAGGAAAAGGGCCAGCGCAATGAGCACCTGATTAGGGGGAGTTTGTTGAGTTCCCAAAGCGTGGCGTAAAAGGGAAAAGACTATCACGAGCCGGGTAAAAGAAGTAACCATAAGAAGGAGAGCCGGAGCCACCGAAAGAACCGTAAGTAAAAGAAGGACCTGAAGCACGGTAGCCATCTGCTCAGGCCCTTTGGCCTGTTCCAGGCCAAAGCGCACCGTAGGTAAAGTAATGGCTGAAGCTATTTGGGGAGTCAGCAATAAAGCCAAAGTTATCAAGCTAAGAGTTACTCTTTTCATCTTTTTTCCAGCGCCGAATAAGTTTTGGCCCGTTTTCACCCAGGCCAATAAGCATCTTTTCGCCAAACACTTCAATGAGGGCTAATTGAGCTTTATGGTTTAGTGGTCGGTAAGCCAGAAGTTTTATCTCGCCTGTCATCTCTCCTTTAGTGAATTTGAGCCTTTTAAGCCCCCAGAGCCCTGCCACTAACAGGGCACATAGGACAAAAGTTGCGCCCAAAACCTGTAGATAAAGAGCTAATTCGTTCATGAGCCGAGCTGCCTTACCCTTTCTTGTGGAGAAATTATTTCTGTAAGCCTTACGGCAAAGCGGTCGTTTACCACCACCACCTCGCCCCGGGCCATAAGGCGTTTATTCACATAAATTTCTGCTGGTTCTCCGGCAAGTTTGTTTAACTCTATGATTGAGCCCTGAGAAAGCTTCAGTAGATCATTGATAATCATTTTGGTGCGGCCAATTTCTACGGAAATCTCAAGGGGAATGTCCAGAATAAAATCAAGATTGGGATGGCCTTCGGTTCCGTTGCCGCCAGGCTTAAACTCTTCAAAATCAGGCTGAGAAGCGCTTACTTCTTCCTTGGCAGGCTTTTCTTCTGCCTTAGGCGAAGAGGTTTCTGCTTCTTTGGCCTCCTGCAAGGCCTCTTCCCACTGGGCCAGAAGGTCTGCTTCGGCATCACCAATATCTGGCTGGGCTGCTTCCTGAGTATCTTTTTCTTCTGTCTGGCCTTCAGTTTGTGTAGTCTCTTCTTTGGGTTCTTCCTGGTTCAAAAGGGCATCAATATCATCCTGGCGTAGTTCGTCAGACATGGTTTTACTCCTCTTTTAAAAATTCAATTACACGAACCGCTTTGCGGCCCCTATAAATACCAAGCTCTCCAAGCATTTTATGGATTCCTTCCACATAGACCGGCAAAGGCTGGTCAATCTTCGCATCAAGTTCAATTATGTCACCTTCGTTTAGCTCAAGGACATCTTTGCCAGAAACCTCAGCGCTACCCATGGGCACTAAAATCTCTACCACTACGGAACGAATGATTTCCTCAAGCTGTTCACGCCAATAAGGGTCTGCATCTTCTTCGCTCTGAAAAGGGGAATAAAGTTTGGCTTTAACCGGTTGTAGGGTGCCCAGACCGTAGCAGAGAAGCAGTTCACCTTTTAAGTCCTCAAGCTCAAGATTGAAGGTACAGACCACTACGGTTTCATCAGGCTGAAGGACTCTGGCAAACTGAGGGTTAATTTCACTACGAACATATTGAGGTTTTACGGGATGGATCCCTCGCCAGGCCTTTTCAAGCTCTTGCAGTGCGGCTTCAACTACTCGTTTAATCAGGCGTTGTTCAATAATGGTAAATTCACGGCCTTCAACCTTGAGCATACGACGGCTACTTCCCCCTAGAAAACGCTCCACAAAAGTAAAAACCAGACGACTTTCAAAATTAAGCAGGCAAAGCCCACGTAAAGGCTCAAGTTTAAAAAGGTGAAGAGAAGCTGGAACTGGTATGCGATTTAAAAAGTCCTTAAAGCGCTCAAGCTTTATGGGAAGCGCAACGATATCCACCACCTCGCGCAAGAGAGAAGAAAGCGTACCTCTGAAACCCCTGGCAAAATAGTCATTCACCACCTCAAGGCCTGGCATCTTAAGCCGGGCTGAGACGGTATAGTTCCTGAAATCAAAGGGGCGAATGTCTTTGTCTTCGTATTCCGGTTGTTCGGGGGTAGTATCAACCGCCCCTTCGTCTATACCGCTTAATAGGGCATCAATTTCTTCTTGCGAAAGAATATCACTCATGGCTATTGCACCACAAACTGGGTAAAATATATGTTCCTTACGCTATTAGGCCCTAAAAGTTCGTTTAGCTTTCGTATTAACTCCAGGCGCAATTCAAGCTTGCCTTCAGGTGATAAGACCTCTTCTACGGTTTTGCTTGAAAGCACCATAATGATGGCGTCATTTATCTGAGGCAAACGCTCATTGGCCAGCTGGTAGGCCTTGTCATCCCTAAATTCAATGGTAATTTTGGCCCGCAAATAGCGCTGGCCAGTGGGGTCTGCCAGGTTTACCACAAAGGGGTCAGGCTGAAGAAATGGCCCTACTTCGGGTTCAGGTGGCTGCTCCTGCTCTGCCTCTTCTGGTGGGGGGCTGCTTTTGGCAAAAAGGAAAAAGTAAGCCCCACCAGCGCCACCAAGCAATAAAACTACCCCTACGATGATTATTAACAGGAACTTTTTACCGCCTTTCTTTTCTTCCTGCTGCTCTTTTTCTTTTTCGGCCATGGCTACCTCCTTCGACGAAAAGAGATTTGCAAAGTGAGTGCCAAAAAGGAAAACGGCTAAAATGGCGTTTTTTGGGAAGAAAAGATAATAAAGGGACTTATACTTTCTTTTAAAACGTCAAACTATTGACATTAACCCCTTCAAGGGCAAGGAGCTTTTTCTTCACTTTGAAGCCAGAGCTAAAGCCTCCAGGGCCATTTTTAGCGACGATTCTATGACAGGGATAAAAAATAGGGATAGGGTTTTTAGCCAGGGCCTGGCCTACCGCACGCAAGGCCCTTGGAGAGCCTATTTTTTGAGCAAGCCAGGCATAGGTCTTGACCTCGCCCCAAGGGATTTCAAGTAAAGCCTGCCAGACTTTCTTTTCAAAAGGACTTCCCAGAAGAAAAGAGGGATAAACTGGAGTCTTCTTATGCCCTGAAAAGTAGGTCAAAAGTTCCTTTACTACGGATTCCTTAAAGGCTTGTGGAGCCAGAACAAAAGATAAGGAATAGCCTTTTTGTTTTAGGCGTTTGAGAAAAAGAGGAGCGGGAGCGTCTCCAAAAGTAAGGTGCCAGAGACAGCCCTGCTCATCCCAGAGAGCGGTAAAAAGAAAACCTTTCGCTTCAAAGGTGGCCTTAAATTTAGGACTCATCGTCAAAGGTGAGGCCAAAGGTATTAGCCAAAGATTTGACATGATGACGCTCCCCCCTTTTTAGCCATAAAGGCACAGGGGCCAGAACCAGTTGTTCAAAAATTTGGCGCTTTTCTTTTTCAGAAAGCTCACGGGAAAGGACTTCCTCACGCCAGCGAGCCATTAAATCAAGGTATTCGGCATACTCCGGGCCAAAAGTCTCTTCAAGCTGTTCTCGCAGGCGTCGCGCAAGGGCCGGGCTAGCACCAGAGGTAGAAATAGCAATCTGAAGCCTTCCCCTTTTTACAATAGAAGGCACAATAAAGGAACAAAGGACAGGTTTATCCACCACGTTACAGAAAATGTTCTTTTCTTCGGCCTCGGCAAAAACTTGTTTTTGCACGTTAGGGTCATCAGTGGCAGCGTAAACCAAAAAAGCCCCTTCTAAATCTCCTTTTTGATAAGGACGTTTTATCCACTCTACTTCGCCCTGTTCATCAAGTTTTTTTATTTCTTCTGTAACTTCAGGAGAAATAACCTTGACTTTGGCGCCAGCTTCAAGAAGAGTTTTAATCTTGCGGGCGGCTACTTTTCCCCCGCCGATAACAACACACAGCTTTTGCTCAATTTTAAGAAAGATGGGATAATACTTAGCCATGGAAATAACCTCCGTAAAAGAATTGGCCAAATACATTGACCTTACTTTACTAAAACCTACCGCTACTGTCAGGGATATAAAAGCCCTTTGTGAAGCGGCTAAAAAATATGAAGTAGCAACTGTATGCGTAGCTCCAACCTTTGTGCCCCTGGCAAAAGAACTTTTAGAAAAGTCTTCAGTAAAAGTCTGTTCGGTTATAGGTTTTCCCCTTGGGTTTCAAATAACATCGGTTAAGGCCTATGAAGGGAAAGAACTAGTAGCCCTGGGTGCCGACGAATTAGATTTTGTCATAAATCTTCGCTGGGTAAAAGAAGAAAGGTTTGAATTCGTAGCTGCTGAAGCCCAGGAACTCAGGGCTTCCATGCCAAACACCGTATTAAAGGCCATTATTGAATGCGGCTATCTCAACCGCGAAGAGATGGAAGCTCTGGTAGATATTCTTGCTGAAAGCCAGATTGACTTTGTGAAAACCTCTACAGGTTTTGGCCCGCGAGGGGCTAGCCCTGAAGACGTGAAAATTTTGAGTGAACGAGCCTACGGACGCCTAAAAGTAAAGGCCGCAGGAGGGATAAGAACCCTTGAACAGGCCTTGGCCCTGATTGAAGCCGGGGCCTCTCGGCTTGGTACAAGCGCAGGTATTGAAATTCTGAAGGAGCTTGAAAGTCAAGGGAACACGGCAAAAAGAGTGGAAATCTTTGTAGATGGAGCCTGTCTGGATAACCCCGGCCCTGGTGGGTATGCCGCTATTTTAAGGTATAAAGGCCAGGAAAAGATAATTACCGGCGGAGAAGCAAACACTACCAATAATCGCATGGAGCTTATGGCTGCTATCAAAGCCCTGGAAAGCCTCAAAAGGCCTTGCCAGGTAAAAATTTTTACAGATTCCCGTTACCTAAAAGATGGTATCACCAAGTGGCTTCCTCGCTGGTTAGAAAATGGCTTCCGCACCAGCGCCAAAAAACCAGTCAAAAATCAGGACCTCTGGCAAAAACTGGCTGAACTAACTCGCAAACACCAGGTAGAATGGCAATGGATTAAGGCCCATGCCGGGCATCCTGAAAACGAGCGTTGTGATAAACTGGCCCGCGCCGAGGCTCAAAAATATTCCAGATGGTGATATAAGGCCAATTGGAATGAAGCTTGGTAGAAATTGCTTTGCCACTTTGTGGCTCGCAAGGACACTTTCCTTTCTCACTGCGAGGAGGCCGAAAGGCCGACTAAATAATTTCTCATCACAGGGACAGGCAAAGCGATCTGAGCCATAGACAAACAAAATTTAGAGGAGAGTTTTCCAGTGAAAAAAGTTTTGGTAGCTATAACTGGAGCCAGTGGTAGCCCATACGCGGTTTCTTTTTTAAAGCTCCTAAAACAAAAAGGTGTAGCCACAGAGACCATTATCTCTGAAGCGGCCAGAAAGGTATTCCCTTTAGAAACCGAACTTAACCCTGAAAAACTTTTGAACTTTACCGAAAGGCTTTATAGTGAGCATGAAATAAGCGCACCACCAGCCAGCGGATCTTCTAATTATGAAGCTATGGTGGTTATTCCCTGCACTATGGGCACGCTGGCGGCCATTGCCCACGGGCTGGCCAAGAATTTAATAAGTCGCGCGGCTGACGTAATGCTTAAAGAAAAGCGTCCGCTTATTTTGGTGGTGAGAGAGACCCCTTTTAACGAAATCCACCTTAAAAATATGCTTTTGGCCGCTTCAGCTGGAGCCACTATCTATCCGGCCATGCCGGCTTTTTATCATAAACCCAAAGACATCCAGGAAATGGTTGACTTTTTTACCCAAAGACTGGCTGAATTTTTAGGTATAGAAATTACAAATCTAAAACGCTGGCGGGGGTTAGATTAATGTGGCGCAAAATAAAAATTCTGCTTGATATGATAAAATTTGAACACACTATCTTTGCTCTTCCTTTTGCCTTTACCGGCGCCTTTTTAGCGGCAGGAGGTATTCCCCCGGCTAACAAGTGCTTGCTTATTCTGGGAGCCATGGTAGGGGCCCGTACCGCTGCTATGACCTTTAACCGCATTGTGGACCTTCCTTTTGACGCCCAAAACCCTCGCACCAAAGACAGGCCCCTTGTAGCCGGGCTGGTTGACAAAAAAGAAGCCTGGCTTTTCTTTTTAGTGGCAGTTATTGTCTTTTTTGCCTGTGCCTGGGGGCTAAATTCCCTTACCTTTAAGCTTTCACCCATAGCTCTTTTCATTGTGCTGGCCTATTCTTATACCAAGCGTTTTACCTGGCTCTGCCACGTATTTTTGGGGTTGGCCATAGGCCTTGCCCCTTTAGCCGGCTGGATTGCCGTTAAGCCTTCGTTTGATTTGGTCCCTTTGGTGCTTTCCTTGGGCGTGCTTTTCTGGGTAGCGGGCTTTGACATCCTTTACGCCTGTCTTGACGAAGAGTTTGACCGAAAAGCCGGACTTAAATCAATCCCTGCCAAATTTGGACGCAAAACTGCCTTTTCCATTTCCGCCTTATTTCACGCCCTGGCCTTTTTTCTTTTTACTTTAGCAGGCATTCTGGCCAATCTTTCCTGGATTTATTATGTAGGACTAGGGATTACCCTGGCTTTGTTCGTGGCTCAACGCGTGGTAATAAGCCCCGAGGACTTGAGTCGTCTTAATCTTTCTTTTTTTACTTTTAATGGAGCCATAAGTGTGGTATTATTTTTAGCCACAGTTTTAGCCTTGCTCTTTTAGTTAAACTCGTTTAAATTTTTAGCTAACTTTTACCGCACAAATCGTGCGGTTTTTTTATTATTGAGAGACCTTTGCAAAACTTTAATACATTGTTTTTTATAAACTTTGTAGGGGAGAGATTGCTTCAAGGGAGAGGAGATCCCTTGCTTCGCTCGGGACAAGCGAAACAGTCTCAGAAAAATATTTTGTAAAGGTCTCTATTGACTTAAAAATCTTAGGGAATCTCTCAAATCAAGAGATTCTTTTTGTATAAACACTTATTAATTTTAGAATAAGTGGGTGGAGGAGCTTATGGAAAGAATCCCTATGACCAGACAGGGTTACGAAGAACTGCGTGAAGAGCTACGCCGTCTTCAAACCACCGAGCGTCAAAAGGTCATCAAGGCCATAGAGGAAGCCAGAGCCCATGGAGACCTTTCAGAAAACGCTGAATATCACGCGGCCAAAGAAAAGCAAGCCCACATTGAAGGGCGTATTCAGGAGCTTTCTGACCGTCTGGCCAGGGCTGAAGTGGTAGATATTCCCAAGACCCCTCCTTCTCGGGTTCAGTTTGGCGTTAAAGTCACCCTTTTAAACCTGGATACTGATGAAGAAGAAACTTATCAACTGGTAGGTCCTTACGAATCTGATGTTGAAAATGGAAAAATATCGGTCACATCACCTATTGGCCGGGCTTTGATTGGTAAAGAAGAGGGCGACGAGGTAGAAGTACAAACTCCCAAAGGAGTGAAGGTTTACGAAATTGTTAAGATAGAGGTCTAGTCTTGCACCAATTAGATCCGTTAGACAAAAAACTACTTCAAATAATTCAAGACGACTTTCCCCTGGTATCAGAACCTTTCACTGAAATTGGGGCAAGGGTGGGGCTGAGCGCCGAGGAAACCCTTGCCCGCCTTAAAAAACTTAAACAAAAAGGTATTTTGCGGCATTTTGGGGCAAGCATTAACTCCCGTAAGCTTGGTTTTGTTACCACTTTATGTGCAGTATCAGCTCCTGCAGAGAAAGAAGAAGCCATTGCTAAGCAAATTGCCATACGTCCTGAAGTTACCCATTGTTATCTAAGAAAACACAAATTTAATATATGGTTTACCCTGGTAGCTAAAGACTGGCCTGCTGTAGAAAAAATCCTTGAAGAGATTGCCAAGGAAACGGGGTTAAGGCCTCGGCATTTTCCTGCCCGAAAAATGTTTAAACTAAGGGCTGTTTTTCATATAGCTGATAACTAGCTTTTAAATTTTTCGCCTGTCTCTTACTGTTTCTTACCGCACAACATGATATGATATTCCTACCTACAAAATCATCCCGGAGGGATTATGGCGGCCAAAACCTTAAAACCAGAAGAAGTGAGGTTAACAGTTGACCCCTCATCTTTGAAAATAACTTCCTTTGAGGATCTTCTAAAAAGCCTTGAGACTGAAAAGCCCATTATGGCCCAGGAAAGGGCTGTCCGTTCCCTTGACTTCGGGCTAAATTTTGACGACCTGGATTTTCACATGTACGTGGCTGGCACTCCAGAGCTTGGCACCAGCTACATTACACGTGCCCTGGTAGAAAGCCAGGCCTGTAAAAGGCCTACCCCTTCTGACTGGTGTTACGTCTATAATTTTAAAAACCCAGACGCCCCCAAGTCCCTTGAACTTCCCCCAGGAAAAGGCCGTGAGTTTCAGAAAGATATGTCTGACCTTATTGAAAATCTCCGTCAAAAGATTCCAGAGGCCTTTGAAAGTGAAGCCTACATTACCAGAAAAGAACAAATCATTCGCGAATTTAACGTTACTCGAGCCAAGATATTTGAAGAACTTGAACAAAAAGTAAAGGCCGAAGGCTTTATTCTAAACGTGGAACCCTTTGGCATGATGATTATCCCTGCCAAACCCGATGGCACTCCCATGACCCCTGAAGACGTTAAGGAGCTTCCTGAAGAAGTAAAAGAAAGTTTAAAGCGCAAAAGCGAGGCTTTACAGAAAGAACTAAACGCCACCGCAAGACGCATCCAGCAACTGGAAAAAGAACTTCGCCAGAAACTTAAAGAACTTGACCGCGAAGTAGCTTTAAACGTAGTGGGAGGTTTTATCCAGGAACTCAGGGAAAAATACGCCACCATCAAAGGTGTTGTTACATATTTAAACGAAGTTCAGGAAGACATAATCAAACATCTGGATGACTTTCGTCAGCGCCCTGCCCCTCAACCTCCTATGCCCTTTCCCATGCCACCCATGCAGCCTTCTTTTACCCGTTATGAAGTAAACGTATTTGTAGACAACTCAGAACGCCAGGGAGCACCGGTTATTTTTGAACCCAACCCCACTTATACCAACCTTTTTGGCACCATTGAAAGAAAGGCCCAGTTCGGAGCCCTCATAACTGACTTTACCATGCTAAAAGCCGGAAGCCTTCACAAGGCTAACGGGGGCTTTCTAGTTGTACGGGCCCTTGACCTGCTAAAATATCCTTTCAGCTGGGAAAATTTAAAACGGGCTATAAAAACCCGTAAAATTTACCTGGAAGACCTGGCTGAACAGATCGGCCTTTTTACCACGAAAACCTTAAAACCTGAGCCCATTCCTTTTAGGGCCAAGGTTATTCTCCAGGGCGACCCTTTCATCTACCATCTCCTCTATCTCTATGACGAAACCTTCAGAGAAGTATTTAAGGTAAAAGCCCATCTTGACCGCTGGGTTGACCGTACTGAAGAGACCACCAAACAATTTTTACAGGCCGTAGCAGCCATAGTAAAACACAACCAGCTACTCCCTCTTGAAAGAGACGCCCTGGCTAAAATTATAGAATACTCCTGCGAACTGGCCGGCCGCCAGGATAAGCTTTCTCTGGAGCTTCCCGTGATCCAGGACGTATTAAAAGAAGCTCATTTCTGGGCCAAACGCGAGCAGAAAGAGGCCATAAGCGCTTCTCATCTAGAAAAGGCCATAAATGAACGAAAATTCAGGGCAAACCTTTCCGAAGAACGCCTCCAGGAGATGATTGAAAAAGACATTATCAAAATTCAGGTGGACGGTGAACTATGCGGAAGTATCAATGGCCTTTCGGTCTACGACCTTGGTGATTACTCTTTTGGGCGTCCAACACGGATTACCGCCAACATCTCTCTCGGCAAAGAAGGCGTGGTTAACATAGAAAGAGAAGCCGAGCTTTCTGGAAAAATCCATACTAAAGGTGTCTTGATTCTTGCAGGTTTTCTCAGAGAAAGATTTGTCCACGACAAACCCCTTACCCTTACGGCTACTCTTTGTTTTGAGCAAAGCTACGGCCTGGTGGAAGGGGATTCAGCCTCAAGTGCCGAGCTTTTTGCTCTTCTTTCTGCCTTATCAGGAGTGCCTATCTACCAGGGTATAGCTGTCACCGGCTCGGTTAGCCAGAAAGGTGATATTCAACCTGTAGGCGGAATTAACCAAAAAATTGAAGGCTTTTATAAAGTCTGTAAGGCCAAGGGTTTAAACGGTAAACAGGGAGTAATTATCCCAGAGGCCAACGTAAAAGAACTTATGCTAGATAAAGAGGTGGTCAAAGCCATTGAAAAAGGCGAGTTTCATATCTGGGCTATTTCTCGGGTGGAAGAAGGTGTAGAAATTCTTACTGGAAAACCTGCTGGCGAAAGAAAGCCCGATGGCTCTTATCCCGAAGGGACAATCTTTTTCCTCGTTGATCAAAAGTTAAGGGAGCTCGCCAGACTTGCCCGCGAATTTGCCAGAGAAGAAAAGAAGTAAGGGGCCGGGGCATACGCCCCGGGCTCTTAGCTTTTTATTTCTGGAGTCTCACCCTTTTGCAACCAGTGTATAACAGGGCTTGCCACAAAAATTGAACTGTAGGTTCCTATGGTGATACCAATAGCCAGGGCTAAGGCAAAATCTCTTAGCACTACTCCTCCCAGGAAAAGAATAGCTAGAACCACTATAAGAGTGGTACCAGCCGTGATAATAGTACGGGCAAGCATTTCGTTAACACTTTTGTTTATGATTTCAACAAAGCTCAATTGACCATGATATTTCTTTATGTTTTCGCGAATACGGTCAAAGACTACTACCGTATCATTAAGAGAATACCCGGCCAGGGTAAGCAAAGCTGTCACGAAAAGCAAAGATATTTCCCGATTAAGTAAATAAAAGAGCCCGGTTACAGCCAGGACATCGTGTAAAGTGGCAGCAGCCGCGGCCAGACCAAAATTTAGATTAAAGCGCAAGGCGAGATAAACCAGGAGCCCGGCAAAGGAAATAACAATAGCTAAGATGGCTTTGTGTTTCAGATCTTTACTTACCGCTGCACCTATTTCTTCTTTGCCTTCAAGTTTAAATTTGAGTTCAGGGAATTTTTCCTGTAAAACTTTTCGTACCTGTGCTTCAAGGTCTCCTACGGTCTCAGCCCTTTTGCGCAGTTTGACAAGAAGCATATTCTCATTTTTTACATCCTGAAGGGTAAAGCCGGAAATTCCTGCTTCTTTTAAGGCTTTTCTAATTTCATCAAGCTTGAAAGGTTTTTCAGCACGGTAATATGCTAACACTCCACCGCTAAAATCAACCCCCAGGTTGGCTGCTCCACGGTATATTTGAATAAATCCGATAATCCCGAGCAGCACCAGCCCGCCGGAAAAGATAGCGGCAAACTTGCGAAAACCCATAAAGTCAAAGGAAGTTTCCCTGATAACCGTCATAAAGTTGATTTTGGGGACCTTCCCTTTGGCAATCAGGAATTCGTAAAAAGTCCTGGTGGCAAAAATAGAGGTAAATAAGTTGATAATAATACCGGTTGAAAGGGTAACGGCAAAACCTTTGATAGGCCCGGTTCCAAACAGGAAAAGGGCCAGAGCCGTAATCAGGGTGGTTACATTGGCGTCAACTATGGTCCAGAAGGCCCGGTCATAGCCGGCAAATATAGCCGAGCGCGGCGAGCGGCCAAGGCGCAATTCCTCTCGCATGCGCTCAAAAATAAGCACGTTTGAGTCCACTCCCATGCCCACCAGCAGGATAATACCGGCGATACCTGGCAGGGTGAGAGTGGCCTGAAGAAGCGAAAGAGCCGCCAATAGCATAATGACATTCAAAATTATGGCTACATCCGCTACCAGGCCGGCAAAGCGGTAATAAATAATCATAAAGAGCATTACCAGAGCCGCGCCGATGAGGCCTGAAGTGAGGCCTTTTTTGATAGAGTCATGCCCAAGGCTTGGCCCCACGGTGATATTCTGGATAACTTTTACCGGTGCCGGCAGTGCTCCTGCCCTGAGGACTATAGCCAAATCTGCTGCTTCTTCGTAAGTAAAGGCCCCGGTTATCTGGGCCTGGCCTCCTGAAATTTTTTCACGTATCACCGGAGCAGAACGAACTACCCCGTCAAGCACAATAGCCAGTCTTTTGCCTACGTTTTCTCCAGTTACCCTTTCAAAAATGCGGGCTCCGCGGTCAGTAAATTCAAGGGCTACGTAGGGTTCGTTATAAGGGCCACCGATTCTTACCCGGGCATCTTTTACCATATCGCCGGTAAGCAATACCCGTTTCTTCAAAAGAAGGGGTTGCTTAATAACACGGCCAGTCTGTGGGTCTTTTTCCACCAGGAAGAAAACTTCTGTATCAGGTGGTATGTAAGGCCTTAGCACCCGGTTTATTTCCTCGCGTGATGCATCTGACTTAAGGCGGCCCTCCCTTATAGCCTTCTCTATCAGGGCGGCTATGTCTATGCGGGACATGGCCTCATCATCAACCAGACGAAATTCAAGCTGGGCCGTCTGCCCGATGAGTTTTAAAGCTCGCTCAGGGTCTTTAACTCCAGGTAGCTGAACTACTATTTTATCTTCACCTTCTTTAACGATTACGGGTTCAGTGACTCCAAACTGGTCAATACGGTTGCGAATTATCTCAAGAGACTGGTCAACGGCGTGTTCTTTGATAAAGGCCACCTGTTTTTCTGAAAGGGTGACTATTAAACGAGGAAATTTACCCTCTTCCTCGCGCACAATGCTTAAAGAAGGGAAATCTTTGGCAATTATTTCTTTTGCTCTTTCAAGGGCTTCTTTGTTAGGGAAGACAATAACTGCTTCTTTAGGGTTTTTGCTTTCAGCAAGAGTTACTCTGATACCCTTTCTGGCAAGGGTTTGTTGCAAATCTTTTACTGAAGCGTTCAGGGCATTTTGAATGGCTTTGTCTATATCAACCTTAAGCACCAGGTGCATGCCACCCTGGAGGTCTAAACCCAGTTTCAAGCGGTGTTTGTAGATGTATTTGTAATACCAGGACGGCAGATTAGGACAAAACGAAGGTAATAATAAAAGTATAGAAATGAAGGTTAAAACGAGGACCAAAGCTATCTTCAGTTTGAGCATGCGCGACATAAAAAATCCCCCTTCAACTTGCAAACTTATTTTAGGCTTTCTACTTCAAGGATAAGGGCTTGGCAAGAAGAATTAAACAAAAGAAATAATTTGGTCAATTTTAGCCAGGCTACCTGGTGGTTTCAGTTTGCAGGGGGCACTCAAGACCCAGGCATAAGTACTTTAAATTGCGCCACATTAAATCCCAGAAACTTAATTTTTGAGCTATTTCTTCCTGAGTTAATATAGCACCGGTGGAGAGATAAAAAACTTTGGCCCCTGTTTCTCTGGCAATTATTTCAGCAAACTTAATATTTTGGGGTTCATTGTAGTAAACAGCCTTAAGGCCGTTTTTCTCAATCACCTTGATAAGCTGATAAAGGGTTTTAGGGGTTGGTTCAGCTTCAGGCGAAAGCCCTGCCAGGGTAACGAAGTCCAAACCGTAATTCTTTTCCCAGTAACCAAAGGCCATGTGCCCGGCCAGGGGAACTAATTTTTGGCGGCAGGCTCCAAGGCTATTTTTATAGGCTTCGTGCAAGGTCTGTAGCATTAACTTAGCTTTCCTGGCATTTTGTAGAAAAATCTCTTTTTTGGCTGGCATTATTTTCCCCAGAACTTGGGCCAGTTTTTCAACAAATTCTATGTCCCGCGGGAAATCAAGCCACACATGGGGGTCAAAACCGTGGTGATGATGGTGGTCATGGTTAGCATGTGCATGCTTTAAGGGCTCTGATACCATGAAAACCGTGCGCAGGTTTTTAGGGGAAAGCCCCTTCAAAAAGTCATCAAGCCAGGGTTCAAGGCCACCACCTACGGTTACTAAAAGCCTGGCCCTTCTTAAAGCCAGCACATCTTGCGGGGAGAGCTCCCAGGAATGAGGGTCAGCTCCTGGAGGTAATAACAACTTAACTTCTACATCCTGCCCACCAACAGCTTTGGCAAACTCGGCTAAAGGGAAAATACTAGCTACCACCAGGGGCTTATTCCCACCACCAGCCCACAAAGAGCTGGGCATGGCCCAAAAAAAGAAAAAACAAAAGAACAAAACAACGGCTCGCATGACTTTTAAAATAGGGACAGGCAAAAAAAATTCAAGTCTATATCCAGATTGACTCATCACATTCCATCCTTAAATTTTTTATAGCCTTTCCACTTCCCAGTATTAATGAGAGCGTAAAACAGATGACTATTTTAAAATTGTCATTGCGAGCGAAGCGAAGCAATCTTTATCCCGAACGGTAGCGAAAGGATCAGAGATCGCCACGGCGACTACGTCGCCTTACGATGATGCTCTGTAATAAAAAATTGCTCCAATAAAGTGATAAATAAGTCTAAATGGAGGTAAAAAATGAGGATTGCTCAGGTAGCTCCTCTTTATGAAAGTGTGCCTCCAAAACTTTACGGCGGAACTGAACGCGTGGTCCATTATCTAACGGAAGAACTGGTTAAGATGGGCCATGAGGTAACACTTTTCGCTTCCAAAGACTCCCAAACTTCAGCCAAACTCGTTCCCTGTGCCGAAAGGTCATTAAGGCTTGACCATACGGTTAAAGACCCATTGGCCCACCACGTAATAATGCTAGAAAAAGTAGCCCAAAACGCTCAGCAATTTGACATTATTCATTTTCATATTGATTACCTTCATTTTCCTTTGATGAGACGCCTTGGCGTACCCCATGTTACCACACTCCACGGTCGGCTTGATATCCCTGATCTTGAACCCCTTTATCGTGAGTTCTCAGACGCACCGGTGGTTTCTATTTCTAATGCCCAGCGTAAACCTTTGCCCAGGGCCCGCTGGGTGGCCACGGTTTATCATGGTTTACCTGAAAATCTCTATCGCTTTCGTAATAAGCCCGGGAAATATCTGGCCTTTTTAGGGCGCATATCCCCTGAAAAACGGCCTGACCGGGCCATTAAAATAGCCGAAAGAGCCGGCATGAAGCTCCTTATAGCCGCCAAGGTGGACAGGGCCGATAGGGCCTATTACGAAAGCGTCATCAAGCCCTTGCTTAAAAGCCCCTGGGTGGAGTTTATAGGCGAAATAAACGACCGTGAAAAAGATGAGTTTTTGGGAAACGCTTACGCCCTGCTTTTCCCCATAGACTGGCCTGAGCCTTTTGGCCTGGTGATGATTGAGGCCAACGCCTGTGGTACTCCAGTTATTGCCTGGCGCTGCGGTTCTGTGCCAGAAATCATTGAACACGGTGTAAATGGTCTCATTGTAGAAAACCTTGAAGAGGCAGTTGAAGCCGTGGAAAAGGTCTCTCAAATAAGCCGTAAAAAGTGTCGGGAGGTTTTTGAAAAGCGTTTTACCTCAAAGGTGATGGCCAAAAATTATCTTGCGGTATATGAAAACGTCCTTGAACAAGAAAAAAGATTCCTTAAAGCGGCATGAAAAAGTGCATAACTGAACCAAAATTACAGCAGTTCTACATTCTGGCCACTTCACCCGGCCTCTCTAAAGAGGCCCTTATTTTAAAACACAGCGACTCCTTTGCCCTTTTTGACCCTTACGGTGATATCAGGCAGGAAGGCCTGGGAGAACAGGGGCTTTACCACTGTGGCACGCGGTTTCTCTCTAAATTTGAGCTTCATTTTTGCCAGACTCGGCCTTTCTGCCTTAATTCCTCTACCACCCAGGATAATCTGATGATAGTAAGCGACCTCACCAACCCGGACATGCTGCTTGAAGAGGAAGAATTTTTGCCCCGCGGAAGTGTCCACATTCTTAGGCAAAAATTTCTTTACAAGGGCACCTGTTACGAAGCCATAAAAATAGAAAACTTCTCCCCCTGCAGAATTCATCTCCCCTTAAGCATTTCCTACGATGCAGACTTTGTTGATATTTTTGAAGTAAGAGGATTCAAAAGGAAAAAGAAAGGCCAGTTATTTCCCCCTGAAGTTGATACGGCCTCAGTAACTTTTAAATACCTTGGCCTTGACGGTAAGCTTCGCCTTACAAAGATATTTTTTGACCCTCTTCCCGCAGAAATAAACAGCAGGGAAGCCATTTTTCACCTTGAGCTTAACCCCAAGGAAAAAACCAACATTTTCGTGGTCATAGCCTGTTTCCTTGACCAGGAAGAAGAGCCAGTACCATTCGTCAGGGCCTATCTTTCCAATCGGCAAGAGTTAAAGCGCCTGCGCCGTACAAGTTGCCGTGTAAGCTCACCACAGGAGTTTTTTAACGCCTGGGTCAGGCGCTCAGAAAGTGACCTTTTTATGATGCTTACCGAAACACCCTACGGACTTTATCCTTACGCCGGTATCCCCTGGTTTAACACCTATTTTGGCCGAGACGCCATTATAACTGCTCTTGAAAGCCTCTGGCTTAACCCCGAAATAGCCAAAGGGGTATTGCGTTTTCTGGCTGCCACCCAGGCCACTGAATTTGACCCATCTCGTGATGCTGAACCTGGAAAGATTCTTCATGAAATGCGTTTTGGAGAACTTGCTGCCACAGGCGAGATACCCTTTGCCCGTTATTACGGCACAGTTGACGCCACGCCACTCTTTCTGGTCCTGGCCGGAGCCTATTACGAAAGAACCCAGGACACTTCTCTGATAAAAGACCTCTGGCCACATTTTGAAGCGGCTCTTTGGTGGATGCAGGAATATGGCGACCTTGATGGCGACGGCTTCATTGAATATCAGGCCTCAGAAGAAGGCCTGGTCAACAAGGGCTGGAAAGACTCTCACGATAGCGTTTTCCACGCTGATGGCACCATGGCCAAGCATCCTATCGCCCTGGTAGAAGTCCAGGCCTACGCTTATCTGGCCTATTTAAAAATAGCCAAGCTGGCGAGGGTCCTTGGTAAAAATTCACTGGCTGACTCCCTAGAAAAAGAAGCTCAAAGCCTTAGGGAAAAATTTCTAAAGGCTTTCTGGGACGAAGAGATGGGCTTTTTCGTGCTGGCCCTTGATGGAGAAAAACGCCCCTGTAGGGTTTACACCTCAAACGCCGGCCACGTGCTCTGGAGTGGCCTGGCAGAAGAAAAACAGGCCATCTCCGTAGCCCAGAAGTTATTTGGCGAAGATATGTTTTCTGGCTGGGGAGTTCGCACGCTTTCTTCACGGGAAGTACTTTTTAATCCGGTGTCGTATCACAATGGTTCTATATGGCCTCATGATAACGCCATCATTGCCCAGGGCCTTTCTTATTATCGTTTAAAACACTTTGTATCCCAAATTCTTACAAGCCTGGCTCAGGCCAGTGAACACTTTCCGTTACACCGTATGCCTGAACTTTTTTGTGGCTTCAAGCGCCGTCCTGACCAGGGGCCTATCCCCTATCCCGTAGCCTGCAACCCTCAGGCCTGGTCAGCTGGGGCAGTTTTTATGCTCATAGAAGCAGCTCTAGGGCTTAATTTTACCCCCTCTGGGCTTTGTTTTTGTTATCCCATACTTCCAGCATTTTTAAGACGCCTCAAATTGAGAAACCTGCTCATAAATGGCGTTTCTATAGACCTTGATATCGTGAACCACGACACAGACGTTACTATAAACGTGCTACGCAAACCTAAAGGGATTGAAATACTGGTGCGGAAATAAATTTTAACGCCTTTCTCTAATCAAAGAAGCGGCAAGCTCTGCGGCTCGCCAGGCCGCTCCCCCTGGCCCTAAAGAAGCCTTTATCTGAGCGAGTTTATCGCGCACCTGCTGGTTATAATGGTGGTCATTCAGGAATTTTAAGAGGGCTTCAGCCAGGTTTTCCGGAGTGGCTTCATTTTGTAAATGCTCAGGCACGAGAGCCTTTCCAGCCAGCAGGTTGGTAAGGCTTGCGTATGGCACTTTGACCAGCTTTTTGGCCAGCCAGTAGCTCAGCTTATTAAGCTTGTAAGCCACCACCATAGGCACACCCACAATGGTGGCCTCAAGGGTCACCGTGCCAGAGGCAAGGAGCACCACCTCTGATTGGGCCATAACATCGTATTGATAGCCCTTGACCACTTTCAACCCGCTAGCACCCAAAAAAAATTCGTCAGAAAGGCCTTCAGCCCGCACTATTACACCCTGAACATCTGGCCGCTCTTTTTTGACCAGGTTGAAAGCTTCAAGAAAAAGGGGCAAAAGGGTTATCACTTCTCGGCGGCGGCTGCCAGGAAAAATTCCCACTATAGGTCTTCCAGAATCAAGGCCTAGCAAACGACATAAAGTTTCACGGTTAAGAGAAGGTTTAACCACATCCACCAAAGGATGCCCTACAAAATGGACCTTGTAGCCATAACGGGCGTAAAAGTCCACTTCAAAAGGGAAAACCACGGCCATTTTATCTACCACGCGTTTTATAAGATGAACCCGATAAGTACGCCAGGCCCACACCTGCGGGCTTATGAAGTAAAAAACAGGCACCTGATAGCGCTTGGCGTACTTGGCTAGCCTCAGGTTAAACTCTGGAAAATCAATAAGAATCAAAAGATTGGGGGGACTTTCACGCAAAATTTTTTTAATCCTTTTAAACACCCGCAAAACTTCACGTGCTTCTTGCAAACTCGGAAGGCCTACAATAGCCAGATTCTCGGCGGGATAAAGACATTCAAAGCCAGTAGCCCTTAGCTTTGGACCTCCGATACCCTGTATGTGAATTCCAGGCAAAATCTCGCGTAAGGCCCTTACCAAAGAGGCCCCGTGCAAATCTCCTGAACTTTCCCCAGCTACTAGGAAGACACGCAGTGCCTTATGAGGTCTGGAAGACAAGACCCTTCTCTCGCCAAAAAATGAGCTTTTTGTTTCTCTATCTCTTTTTTAATTTTGAAGGCTAGGTCAAGGGCCTCAAAGCCCTCTTCGCCGCTCACTGGCGGTCTCTTCCCCTGATTTATAGAAGAAATAAAGGCACAGAGCTCTTCAAAAAGTGGGTCAACCTGAGAAAACTTCTCTGGTTCAGGCAAAGTGCCATTTTGAGGGAGTTCAACCCGCGTAAAAGTGCTTTCAAGGGTGTCAGCGGCAAGATACGCCCCTTGCTGATAAACTCTGAAAGAACGGGAAGGCTTAAGGGCTATGCGGCTGGCCGTAAGGTTAGCCACCACTCCGTTTTTGAAAATTAGCCTTACGCTGGCAAGGTCTATTTTGTCGGTGATAACAGGCGCCCCAGTGGCCTGTAATTCTTTTATCTCTGAATTTACAATAGTTAGTACCAGGTCAAGGTCATGAATCATGAGGTCAAGGATAACATCCACATCAAGGCAGCGGGCGGAAAATTTAGATACCCGTTGGGCTTCAATAAAAATAGGTTCTTTTACTTCGGCTAAGAGTTTTTTTATGGCCGGGTTAAAACGTTCTATGTGACCCACCTGAAGAATTAAACCAAGTTTATCGGCAAGTTTCACCAGCTCCTCTGCCTCATGGGGGGTACTGGCCAGGGGCTTTTCCACAAAAACGTGACAACCAGCCTCAAGGGCAGCCCTGGTAACTTCAAAATGATGAACCGTTGGCACTACAATGGAAACCGCTTTCACCAACGGTAAAATTTCTTTGAAATCATAAAAAGCCCGGGTGCCACACTCACGGGCCACTTCATCGGCCCTTTCGGGGATAACATCCACCACTCCCACCAGCTCCACTTCGTCAAGCTGGGCCAGTTTCTGGGCGTGGAAACGCCCCAGATGCCCAACACCAATTACCGCTACTTTGAGTTTACTCATAACGCACTCCCACCACCACTATACCCACCTTATCGGCCAAAGACAAAGCTTTTTCACGGTCAAAAAAAAGGGAGCGTCCGGCTTCAAGGGCAAGTACCCGAACTTTGGCTTCAATCATGCTTTCTATCGTTTTCAGACCTACTGAAGGCAAGTCAAAACGGGGGTCCTGCGAAGGCTTAAAGACCTTGACGACCACCGTATCTTTCATCAGTGTGCCAGCTCGCCTTATAGTAGCGTCAGTGCCTTCAAGGGCCTCTACCGCTACTACCATACGGTCTTTCACCACCACACACTGGCCTATATCAAGCTCTCCCACCGCCTTGGCTATAGCAAAGCCATAGATGATATCTTCTATCTGGGCTGAAGTAGGTTTCCTCCTGGTTAGGATCCCCTCAGGAGTTAAAAGTTCAGGCAAATACCTGGTAGGAGAAATAACCTTAACACCCATAAATTCAATCTCTCTGGCTACAGCCCGCAAAATCTCGTCGTCGTTTCTGGTTTTAAGCTTTCGCCAGAGAGAAATAGTCTTACGGTCAGGCCGCGCCGTTAAAATGGCCTTATTTTTACGAATGTGGCCGGCCAGAGCTACTTCTTCGGCCTCGCTATTTTTTAGAATTTCAAGGAGCTTGCCAAATTGGGTAATGGGAATTTCGTGGTACTCATCGGCAAGCTCAGCTAGCTCGGTGTTCCCCTGGCCTTTAAAAGTGATTACTAAAAGAGACTTTCCCGCTTTTTTAACGGCCTTAGCAAAGAGAAAAGGATATTGCCCTTCACCAGCGATAAGGGCAACTTTTTTTGACGGTTCATTCACTGAGGAACTTTCTGATAACACCCCGCTTACTCTCCCCTCCCACAAAGATTACGAATTTTTTTATCACTTCATCGTGAGGATATTCCTCGTGTATTTTCTGAAGGGCTCCTTTTACCGTGCCTTCCTTGAGGAATATCTTTAAAGCCCGGTTAAGGGCTTTGATGTTTCCCGAAGAAAAGCCAGCCCGCCTCAACCCCACCAGATTAAGCCCGGCGATCTTGGCGGGAATGCCAAAAACCCTTACAAAAGGCGGAACGTCTTTATCCACCCCACTTAAGCCAGAGACAAAGGCGAGCTCCCCTATACGACAGAATTGATGCACCATGACTCCACCACCAAGCACCGCCCCGCGGTCTATTTTTACATGACCACCAAGATTTACGTTATTGGTGAGAATTATCTCGTCTGAGAGCTTACAGTCATGGCCAATATGGGCGTAAGCCATGATAAAACAGCGGTTGCCTATGCGGGTAACTCCGTCGTCTAAAGTGGTGCCCCGGTGGATAGAAACGTATTCACGAATAACATTTTCATCACCGATTTCCACATAAGTTTTTTCACCTTTACAGGCCAGGTGCTGGGGGGGGAAACCAATAGTCACAAATGGGCCAATTTTATTGTTGCGGCCTATTCTGGTGCGGGCAGAAATGATGCTATACGGGCCAATTTCGGTACCCTCGGCGATTTCTACTTCTTCACCGATGATGACACCAGGGCCTAAAACTACATTATCAGCGATCTTAGCAGTAGGATGGATGTTTGCTTGCATATTATTTTACCGCCGCGGTAACATCAGCCTCAGCTACCAGTTTATCGCCCACAAAAACTTTACCTGAAGTTTTTAAGATAGTTCGGCGAGCTTTATAGCCTTCTAAAACGAATCTGGCTACATCTCCGGGATAAACCGAGGCCCTGAACTTGGCCTTTTCAATGGCAGCAAAAACAAAGAGCCGCTCACGAAACTCTGGATTAAGTTTTTTAAAGAAAATAATCCCTGTTTGCGCAATAGCCTCAACTAAAATCACCCCTGGCACCACCGGCTCTCCCGGGAAATGGCCCTGGAAAAACTCTTCATTCCAGGTAAAACACTTAATGGCTTCAATCATGGGGACTTCCGGGTCAAGTTTTACAACTCTGTCCACAAAAAGAAAAGGATAGCGATGAGGCAAAAGCTCAAGGATTTCTTTATGACTTATCTCGTTCATTCAACTTTTCCTCCAGTTCGGCAATTTTGGCCTTAAGCTCCCGCAATTCTTTAACCATTTCAGGAAGCCTTTCGTAGGCAGCCACACAGCGCCGCCATTTAGCAATTTCAAGGGCCGGGGCACCAGCCACGGCTTTGCCTGGCGGAACTTCCTTGGCCACACCAGCCTTGGCCGCTACCATTGTCTGGTCTCCCAGATTGGCTGATATGCCAGCCTGGCCACCCACCAGCACAAAATTACCAACTCGCACACTTCCGGTAAATCCGACCTGGCCAGCAAAAGCACAGCCCCTTCCTATCTGAACGTTATGAGCAATTTGAATGAGGTTGTCTATTTTAGTGCCAGACCCGATTTTGGTGGAGCCAAAAGTGCCGCGGTCAATGGTGGTGTTGGCGCCTATTTCCACTTCTTCGGCAATTTCTACCCGCCCGAAATGGGGAATCTTTAGGTGCCGACCGTTTTCCTGGGCGTAGCCAAAGCCATCTGAGCCTACCACGGCGCCAGCATGGATAATGGTTCTCGGCCCGATTTTAGTGCGCGGATAAATAACCGCGTTGGGATAAATGATCACCTCTTCGGCTATCTCTGCTTCGTCACCCACATAAACCCCCGGGTAAAGTACGGTTCGTGGGCCAATTTTGGCCTTTTCTCCTACGTAAACAAAAGGATAAATACTTGCCTCTTCGTGAATCTCCGCTCCCTCAGCCACAAAGGCAAGCTCGCTTATGCCTCCGGGGTGTTCTTTCTCTTCGTAAAAAAGAAAACCTATTTTGGCTACAGCCGCCCGCACATTGGGGGTTACTATAAGGCTTTTGCCTTCAAGCTTGCCTGCCAGAGCAGGCGACACCAAGAGGGCTCTGGCCCGGGAATTTTTAGCTGCTTCTAGAAACTTGCCTGATTCCACAAAAGATAATTCTTTCTCATCGGCAAGCTCAAGGGCATTTATACCGGTTACTTCAAGGTCTTCACCTTTTAACTCAGCGCCAATTAAAGCCGCTATCTCACTTAGCTTTTTCTTCAAAGCTCTCTCCCAAATTTAGTTTTTTAGCCATCATACATTTTCTAGATTTAATCGTAAATATTAGACTTAATCGGAAATTGGTCACCAACCAATTTTTCCACATATTTTGCCTGTCCCTTTTTAGTTCGCCAAGCCCCAGATTTAGCGAAAGAAATTTTTGCCTGTCCCTTTTAAGTCTATTTTTGAACACTTGAAACACTTAATTATGGACGTCTCTTTTATAGAGGATTAGATCAAAATGTCTCAGTATTTTAGCTATAACTTACGGGTGAGATTGCCTCGTCCACTTAGCCTCGAAATGACAGAATGGAGGAAGGAAATATTACCATTACAGGAAGGGGGCTTGTAATGACTTTCATCTTGTTCATGTGAAAAAATTTCCTATTGGCACTGAGAAGCATATTCCTTCGTTGTCACTGTGAGGAGCCAGAGGCGACGAAGCAGTCTCGGAGATACTCACTTCGCCCAGGACAGGCGAAGTCTTGGAAAGTCTTACAATTCTAAATCCTCTGCCAGATTTTAGATAAATTTACCCTGAAGGAACATTTGATCTTGAAAGTAAACTCACCCTCGTCTGAATCAAAAATTTTGTCGTATTTACCTTCTTTTAGTTCAAAGACTCGCATTTTTTTCAGCTCCGGATAAACGAGCGCGTAAAATTTCACTTTTTCCTTCTCGTAAAGGAAAAATTTTAATTTTTCGTCTTTAAAAGCCGTACTTGGGGAAACTATTTCAAAAATCACCTCCGGTGGATTTTTAAGGTGCTCTTCTGGAATACGGTCACACACTACCACAATATCAGGCCTTAGCACGGTGGTCTCGTCAACAATCCAGTCTATATCCTGGCAGACAAAACAATTTTCAGGGCAACCTTCAAGCTGTTCTTCTATCTGGGCAGCCAGAATAAGCGAAACTCGCTGATGCCGCCAGAAAGGGGAAGGCATCATGGCATAAGGAATACCTTCTATAAGTTCCCAGTCTCCCTCCCAGCGGTTATAATCTTTCACCGTGTAACGAGGTAAAAACTTTTCTGCCGGTTCCATAAATTTTCCTCGCTTTTCTTTTTATCGTATAATTAACAAGAAAAGCTTACCAGTTCAAAGGTTCACCCACCGAAGATATTATACAGGTTTCAGAAAAAGAACTAAAAAGTAATCTTTCTCGTTACTTAAGAGAGGTCAAAAGGAAAGATTATTGAAGTCACGCACTACCGCCGGCTAATAGCCAAACTTTGTCCCGCGTCAGTTATGGGTAGGCGAAGCAGTCTCTCAACCAGATCGCCAAGTCACTGGATCACGATGATCGTGACCATATCATCAATGTTTTTTACACGTAAATCTCCCGTGCTTTTCCATTGGAGATAACTTTTACCGTCACTTTTTCAAGGTTTCGAGCTTTAGGAGCGTATTTTTTTACCAGTCTGGCAGCATGTTCTAAATCTTCTTCATGAAAGCTTAAAAACAAGCCTGTAGGGCCGGGAATATCGGCCAGCCTCAAAAAAACACTGTTTTTGGGGGACAGGCAAAAAAGTTTTTCGTTTTCTTCGGCGTTGCGGCCAAGCACCAGCCAGCTCCCCCCGGGCAACTCAAAGTGCCGACCAAAAGTCAAAGCCTCTGCCTCCCAGGAAGTCACCTGTCCGTCTTTTAGCTCAAAGTATCGCTTGATACGAGGAGCAATGGCCGGGTCCGTAAGAAGGCAGCCGCCTGCTGGAGAAGGAATTTTTTTAAGCCCCAGTTCTCTGGCAAGGGTCAGTTGCCTTTTGCGCCCCCGCCCGGAAATATCAAGAAGTTTCTCTCTCTTCACAATCCCCAACTTTTCTGGCAGTGTTTCCTTAAGCTTTAAAGCTGAAAGCGGACGCAAAAGCAGGCCTTCAAGGCCGGCGGCCTTTTCAATGTGCCTCAAGGTGTTTTTCATTTGGGACATAGGGCGCTGCCCTACCACCTCACCAGTAATGATAAAGCCCGCTTCAAGCTCTTCCATAAGCTTTTTGGCCTCTTTAAGCATTAAAACCTTGCAATCAATACAGGGGTTAAACTGGCTCCCGTAACCATGCGGCGGAGCTTTTAACATTTTAAGGTATGCTGGCGTTATGTCTTTTATTACTCCTGCAGCAAAGCCAAATTCCTCCTGGACATACTGATCAAAATCTTTTTCCCGTCCCTTCCAGTGCCAGCCAAAAAAAGGGGTTATAAAGCGAACCGCTACTACATCTATTCCCTGGGAGGCTATGAGCTTTCCAGCCAGGATGCTATCAAGCCCTTCGGAAAATAGGAGTAAGGCTTTTTTATTCATAGGCCCAAAAGTTTCTGCGCTACATCTCTGGCCGAAGGATCTCCGAGCATACGGGCCATTTCATTTATTCTTTCTTCGGGATTTAATTCTTTTATAAAAGTAAAGGCCTCATCGCCTTTGATCTGCTTTTCTACCACAAAATGTTGCCTGGCAAGGGCCGCAATCTGTGGCAGGTGAGTAACGCATATAACCTGGTAACTCGTAGCAAGGTCTGCCAGAAGTTTCCCCAAACGATGGGCTACCATACCACCAACGCCGGCGTCTATCTCGTCAAAAATAAGGCTCTGGGCCGAGGCCTTCTTTGAAAGCGCTGCTTTTATAGCCAGGAAAAAACGAGAAAGCTCTCCCCCTGAGGCCACTTCGGCTATGGGACGCCACGGTGCTTTGGGATGGGTAGTAACCAGGAAATCTACCTGGTCAAAACCAGTAGATGAAAGCTCTTTTCTGGCAAAAGACACGCGGAACCTGGCTCCTTCAAGGGCAAGTTCTTTAAGAAACCGGTTTACATGCTGGCTCAGGAGCCCAGCCGCCTGCTTACGCTTTTGCGAAAGCTCTTCAGCCAGCTCTACAGCTCTATTTTCAGCCTGTTTAACTTCTTCCTCCAAGTCCTGCAGATGTTCTTCTCCAGTTGAAATGTCTTCCAGGTCTTTCTTTATCTTTTCATAATGAGAAAGCACATCTTCAAGAGTCGGCCCATATTTACGCATTAAGCGTTTCAGGGCAAAAAGCCGCTCTTCCAGAGCTTCTAATTCGTCAGGGGCTATCTCAAGGCTCCTTAGATAATCAGAAAGTTCAAGGCTTAAATCTTCAAGTTCGTAGCTAAGTGTTTCAAGCCTTTCGGCTAAGGGTGAAAGATTTCGGTCAAACTCCAAAGCCTGGCTCAACGACTTTTTGGCAGAAGATATTGAGGAAAAGCTTTTCTCCACTTCACTGTAAGCGTTATTAGCCAAGTCCTTTAAACGAGCTAGATTTTTAAGACGCTTTAACTTTTCTTCTATCTCTATGTCTTCTCCTGGCACAGGAGAGACAGCTTCTATCTCTTGTAGTTGAAACCTTAGAAAGTCTTCCTCTTTTAAAGCATTTTTGACTTTCTCCTGAAAGGAAAGAAGATTTTCAAGTTTTTCGCGGAAAGTTAGGTAGGCTTTTTCGTATTCTTGCCTCAAAGCCAATAGATCTCCGAAAGTATCAACAGTTAGGAGGCGTTCTTCTGGTTTATTAAGCGTATGATATTCGTGCTGGCCAGCAATAACCACCAGGTCACTTGCAATTTCTGAAAGCATCTGCAGGGTAACAGGAGAATCGTTAAGATAAGCCCGTGAGCGTTCGGCTGTAATAATGCGTCTTACGATGAGTTCTTCAGCTGGCTCAAGGCCAAATTTTTCAAGGTGCTTTTGGGTTTTCTCATCCACTGAAACTACCGCTTCAATGAGAGCCTCTTTAGCTCCAGGCCTTATAAGGCCGGGGCTACTTCGTGCTCCGAGAACAAGCTTTAAACTTTTTATCAAAAGAGATTTGCCTGTCCCTGTTTCTCCGGTAAAAACAACAAAGCCCGGCTCAAAGCTGAGTCGGGCCTCTTTTATAAGGACGAAGTTTTTAAGCCTTAATTCCTGAAGCATTTAAAGATATTTTTCGGCTAATAACTCGGCAATCTGAACGGCGTTAGTAGCTGCCCCTTTGCGGAGATTATCTGCCACCACCCAGAGGTTTAAACCGTTTGCAATGGACTCATCTTCACGAATGCGCCCAACAAAGACTTCGTCTCTTCCAGCAATTTCAATCTGCAGGGGATATTTTTTCTCTTCAGGCTCATCTATGACCACAATACCCGGAAAATTACTGAGAAGTTCCCTGGCCTTATCCACGGTAATCTTTTTCTCGGTTTCTATGTTTACCGCTTCAGCGTGCCCATAAAATACCGGCACTCTAACCGTAGTGGCGGTAACGCCGATTTTTTCGTCTTCCATAATCTTTTTAGTCTCGTTTACCATCTTCATTTCTTCTTTGGTGTAACCATTGTCTAAAAATATGTCTATGTGAGGGAGACAGTTAAAAGCTATCTGATGAGGGAAGACCTGCGGTTCAGGAAGCGTCTTTCCTTTACACCAGGCCCTGGTTTGTTCCATGAGTTCATTTATGGCTTTCTGGCCGGCTCCAGAGACTGCCTGGTATGTAGAAACAACTACTCGCTTTATGCGGCTATAATCATAAAGTGGTTTTAGGGCTACGACCATTTGAATAGTAGAACAGTTGGGATTGGCAATAATGCCTTTGTTCTTGTAATCAGCCACCGCGTGAGGATTAACCTCTGGCACTACCAGGGGAATTTCCGGATCCATGCGCCAGGCGCTGGAGTTATCCACCACCACCGCGCCATCAGCAGCAAATTTAGGAGCGAATTCAAGGCTACGCGAAGCACCAGCAGAAAAAAGGGCAATATCAATACCTGAAAAACTTTTCTGTTCTCCTAAAACTTCAACTTCTATCTCATCACCTTTGAAAGGAATCTTTAAGCCGCGAGATCTTTCTGAAGCAAACAAACGAAGGTTTTTAACAGGAAAATTCCTTTCTTCAAGGACTTGAAGCATCATCCTTCCCACTGCACCGGTGGCCCCAACTACGGCTACGTTAAATTCTTTCATACTTGCCTCCTAAGTTTTATAAAAAGCGGTCACAGCGAATATTATAAAATAGTTCTTCAAGTTCTGGAGTTAATTCATTTTGATAATCTCTAATGTTAAAAGAATTTCCACAACTCTCGCACCGGAGAGCCACGCGGCGTCAGGTTCTAACTAAATAAAGCTCACCAGTGCAATTGCGGCATCTAAGCCCCACTTTTTGCCCGAGCTTTAGCATATAGCCCCCTTTTTTGGCGAAAATATAAAAGAAAAAAGAAGTTTTTGCCAATGGAAAAGGGGCGCGACCAGCGCGCCCGTTATTAAAATAGAGGAGGTATTAGGGTGTAAGTCTAAAATTAAAAATACAAGATTTTATAGTAAAAATCAATCTTTTCAAACTGATTCTTTAAAAAAATTACACAAAAAAATTAGGGACAGGCAAAGTTTGATTCAACGTTTTGCCTATAATTACAAAAACTGTTTAAAATATGTCTATGAACTCGTTTGAACTTCCTATTATTCGCGTATGGTTGAAATTTGAAACTGAAGCCCCGGAAAAACTTCCGCGCTATTTATTTTCGCCTCTTCGGGGGGTGTTTGGTGCTCAGTTAAAAAGACTCTCATGTGTAGCTAGAAAATTTAGTCGGTGTCTTGAGTGCCCCTTACATCAACATTGTGCCTATGGCTACATATTTGAGACACCGCGCCCTGAGGGAGTAGAACGCCTACGGCTTTATCCTTATCTTCCGCACCCCTTTGCTCTTTCTCCACCTTATCTCTCTCCGCGAGAAAACCCGATTATCCTTGGCCTAACTCTTGTAGGCCGAGCTATTCAATATTTCCCACACGTGGTCCTGGCTTTAATGGCTGCTCAAGAAAAAGGTCTTGGCCGAGAAAGAGTCCCTTTCGTGATAAAATCCATAAAAGATCATCAAGGAGAAGAGCTTTACCAAAGAGAAAATCTTAAACCCCCGAGTTTGATAAACAAATTTTCATCTTATGAAACCACAAAATTAACTCTTATCTTTAAGACACCGGTAACCTTGAGATTTGAAGGCAAACTGGTGCGGCGGTAGTATTTCAGTAATTGTGTCCGAAAA